>JARFQV010000247.1 GCA_029287615.1 Pseudomonadota bacterium
TCTGCAGGAATGATGATGTCACCAAGCTGCTGCTCCGGCTTGCTGAGCACCATCCGTTCCATTTCCTGGAATGCCGGATCATATTCCAGATTTTCCCCACAGGGATTATCAGGTGAAATTTCCCGAACCAGATCCTCGACATTAATGATGCTCATCTGTCTTCCTTATTCTCCCTTAAATTATTATTACCCAGTCTTTATGACACAAACCATCCGTTGCCAACAGACCAGATGTCATCAGGCAGTAACCGGATATTACATCGATTCTTCCCCGTACGGGCAATGTATCCCAGTCTGGGATCTAAGGGATTGACTCACTATTGACAACAGTGCGGTAATTACGAAACCTCCATGCAACAGGCAAGTCAGCTACTATTATCTGGTTTTTGAATCATATTGTTGCGCGTTTCAGCCAAAAAACCCGTCCCGGGTGCAGATAATACAGGGAATATCGATAACACCTATTAAAGGATACCAGTTGTGTGTGACAGGAATCGATTCGCCACCTTAGTTCATTCCGATGAAGAAAAAATCACAGGGATTCCCTAGTCCAGTCGATAATGCATTTGAGGATAGCCGGTCCCAAGACCCGAATCTTTTTACCGTAATTTTACGCATTCATTAGATTCTTGTTGATTTTGTTAGTCTTATAATACATGAGTAAATCCGTAATCTGATATTAACCAGACTATGCTGAAAAGCAAGTACTCGGTTACATTGATTGCAATCCTCCAGTCTTCTTGCTGAATGACTGAGCTACTGGATATGAATATAAGTAGTAACACGTACAGGGGAAGGTTCGCGCCCTCTCCTACCGGGCCACTACACTTCGGGTCCCTGGTCGCGGCTGTTGGTAGTTATCTGGATGCCCGCAGCCATGATGGGGAATGGCTGATACGGATCGAGGACCTTGATCCGCCGCGTGAGGTTTATGGGGCCAGCCGCGAAATTCTCGACACGCTGAAGACGCTCGGAATGGAATCAGATGCTCCGGTCATCTACCAGAGCGGGCGATCGTCAACCTATGAATCAGTCCTGGCTGATCTGAACCGGGGCCGTCACATCTATCCGTGCGCCTGTTCCCGAAAGGAGATCACGGACAGTACCCCAGGCGGGCATATTTACCCCGGCACCTGTCGTAATGGATTACCGCCCGACCGCAATCCCCGGTCTCTGCGTGTGAAGGTGAATGAAGCAGATATCCGGTTCATAGACCGGTTGTACGGGAAGATCAGGCAGCAACTGGACCTGACCGTAGGCGACTTTGTCGTTCGCCGGGCAGATCAGCTGACGGCCTACCAGCTTGCCGTGGTGGTCGATGACGCGAGGCAGAATATTACCCACGTGGTCAGGGGAAGCGATCTGCTGGATTCCACTCCACGCCAGATTCACCTGCAGCGATTACTCGGCTATCCAGTCCCCGAATATCTCCACCTGCCGATCGCGGTGAATGCCAGTGGAGAAAAACTCAGCAAGCAGACCGGCGCCACGGCGGTAACTACCATCAAGCCATCGCGGATCCTCACGGTGGTACTGGAATTCCTGGGTCAGAAGCCGCCGCGGGATTTACGGGATTCTACCCTTGCTGAATTCTGGCAATGGGGCATTGAGAACTGGGATCCGGCGCGAATCCCGGTAAAACAGAGTCTACCCGCGCCAGAATGAGCGGGAATTGTCCCCGCAGTTCGAATCACGCACAATATGCGGCTGAGAGCGTCCACAGAGCACGGATAACAGGAGCCATCTCCATGTCAGATGAAAAGGTATATGAAGTATCCCCGGAATTTGCTGCAGATGCACATATCAAAGAGCAGCAGTACCGCGAGATGTACGAACGTTCCATTACGGATCCTGAAGGCTTCTGGGCGGAACAGGCCGAATTATTCCTGACCTGGGACAGACCCTGGGAAAAGCTGCTGGATTGGGATTTCACAAAGGGAAATATACGCTGGTTTCAGGGTGGCAAACTGAATGCCTGCTATAACTGCATCGACCGTCACCTTGAGACACGTGGTGATCAGGTTGCCCTGATTTGTGAAGGCGATGACCCTGCCGATGATGAAAAGATCACCTATTCGGAACTGTACAGCCAGGTTTGCCGGTTCTCGAACCTTCTCAAGGATCGTGGCGTAACAAAGGGGGACCGCGTCTGTATCTATATGCCGATGATCCCCGAAGCCGTCTATGCAATGCTGGCCTGCGCACGGATTGGCGCTGTTCACTCGGTTGTCTTTGGCGGTTTTTCGCCCGAATCGCTCAAGGACCGTATTCTCGATTCGGATTGCAGGACCGTGATTACAGCCAATGAGGGCATCCGGGGTGACAAGCATGTCCCCCTCAAGGCGAATGTTGACCAGGCACTGCAATCCTGTCCCAACGTACACACAGTCATCGTTGTTCGTCGCACGAAAAATGAAACCGCCTGGGTTGAAAACCGGGATATCTGGTATCACGAAGCGGTCAATACGGTATCCGATGAATGTCCACCGGAATCGATGGATGCCGAGGATCCGCTGTTTATTCTGTACACCTCGGGATCGACCGGAAAACCCAAGGGTGTCCTGCATACCACCGGCGGCTATCTGCTGTATTCTGCGATCACCCACCGCTATGTCTTCGACTATCATGACGGTGATGTCTACTGGTGCACCGCGGATGTAGGCTGGATCACCGGACATTCCTATATTGTCTACGGCCCGCTTGCCAATGGCGCCATCTCCCTGGTATTCGAGGGCATACCCACCTATCCGGACTCATCGCGCTTCTGGCAGATCTGTGACAAGCATGCGGTCAACACCTTCTATACAGCACCGACTGCATTACGCGCATTGATGCGGGAAGGGGATGAGCCGGTCAAGAAGACATCGCGGCAAAGCCTGCGCCTTCTGGGTACAGTCGGAGAACCCATCAATCCGGAGGCCTGGGAATGGTACTATCGGGTTGTGGGGGATAGCCGCTGCCCCATTGTCGACACCTGGTGGCAAACCGAGACAGGCGGCCATATGATTACCCCACTACCGGGTGCAATCGATCTGAAACCGGGATCGGCAACCCGCCCGTTCTTCGGTGTCCAGCCCGCCATAGTTGATGCCGACGGAAAGATCCTGGAGGGAGCGGGAGCAGGTAATCTGGTCATCACCCATCCCTGGCCCGGGCAGATGCGCACGGTCTATGGTGATCATCAGCGTTTTATCGATACCTATTTTTCAACCTATCCCGGCATGTATTTCACGGGAGATGGTGCGCGACGCGATGAGGACGGTTACTACTGGATTACCGGCCGCGTCGACGACGTACTCAATGTCTCGGGACACAGGTTGGGCACTGCTGAAATTGAAAGCGCACTCGTACTGCACAAGTCCGTGGCGGAAGCGGCTATTGTAGGCTTCCCGCACGATATCAAGGGTCAGGGCATTTACGCCTATGTCACACTGGTACACGGTCAGGAACCGGACGAGACGCTGGGCAAGGACCTGATCGCACTGGTACGCAAAGAGATCGGACCGATTGCCACACTCGATGCCATACAGTGGTCACCCGGGCTGCCGAAGACGCGATGCGGTATGATCATGCGGCGCTTCCTGCGCAAGATTGCCGCCAATGAAGTCGACAGCCTGGGCGATACTTCAACCCTGGCTGATCCGAGTGTAGTAGATGACCTGATCAGCAATCGAGTGCAGCTCTGAGACCAGGAACTCCAGCCCGGATTCCTCACCGCGGAGTACAATCTGCACCGGCTGGTGAGAAATCCGGGTCAGGCGCCCTGTCGATATCGGTATGATTCTCGCCAGCCGGTTCAGACCTGCGTGGTGGCTGCCCGGGCCACACCTGCAAACCATGTTCCCTTCCCTGTTCCGGAGAAGAGTACGGCTCACAACACACCGGGAACGGCAGGAACTCCCGGATGGTGATTTCCTGGATATGGACTGGGCCGGACTGGATAACACGGGATCGATTGTCCTGGTGCTGCATGGTCTGGAGGGTTCAATCCATTCGCATTATGTGGCAGGAATCATGCAGCGCCTGGTCAGGGAGGGAAACCGGGTGGTCCTGTTGCATTTCCGTAATTGCAGTGAAGAGGCAAACCGCCTGGCGCGCAGCTATCACTCCGGTGAAACGGGCGACCTTCAGTATATTATCCAGAATCTGATAGCAAGGTTCATCTCTGTACCCATCGCTGTTATCGGCTTCTCACTGGGCGGTAATGTTTTGCTGAAATGGCTGGGTGAGCAGGGTCCGAAGGCGCCACTGATGGCGGCCATCGCCGTATCGGTACCATTTGACCTCGCGCTGTGCGCACAGCACCTGAACAAAGGCCCGTCCCGTCTGTACCAGTGGTATCTGATGCGCAAACTGCACCGCTCCGTACGCCGCAAGGCGATGCGGATTCCCCCACCGGTACCGCTTTCCCGGTTGCCCGAACTGCGCAGTTTTTACCAGTTCGATGATCACATCACCGCCCCGGTACACGGTTTTCGCAACGCTGCGGAATATTATGCGGACTCCAGCAGCCGGCGCTTTCTGAAACAGATCAAAGTGCCCACCCTCATCCTGCAGGCACGCGATGACCCGTTTTTACCGGTGAATGCACTGCCTGAGGAAAGGGAGCTGTCAGAGAGCGTCACCCTCGAACTATCGCGACATGGAGGTCACGTGGGATTTATAGCCGGCAGTCTCCCCTGGAATCCTCACTACTGGCTGGAATCCCGTATCGCCGGGTATTTACAGGACCAGCCCAGGCATTGAGCCGGTAGCTCCGGCAACCGGCGAAAGAAGGCCTGGATGAAAGACTCACATCCGGCAGCACCCCTGCTGCCAGAAGAACATAATCCAGTTATATTACAATAGGTTATACCCCATTTTTCCCTTGATTTGTCAAGGCAATTCAAGTTAACTCCTTTCTTGCCGTACTCTTCTCTGACCACTGATATCCAGAATACCCCATGCGGATCATTTCATTGCCGGGCCAGGGCCCAGGGCCTTGGAAACGCAAAAAGACAGGAATTCGAGAACACGCGGGTTCGGGGGTACAGGCAACCCGATACAGGAAACAAGCCATGCGCAGGATATTACTACTGACCACTCTTCTCTTTTCAGGTGTCACCGCTGCATCCCAGCCGGATATCTGGGTTTCCCTGTTCCAGGAAAAATTGAAAGAGGCGGTCCAGGGCGACGTCGATGCCCAATATGAAACGGGCGCGATGTACCAAAACGGCAGAGGTACGCCAACCGACAGAAAACGGGCGATAGAATGGTTTCAAAAAGCAGCCGAACAGGGTCATCAGCAATCAATCCTGCGACTCGCCAGGATGGAATCGAACCAGAAGCGTTTTGAGCGTGAACTGAAACTTGCCGAAAGTGGCAATATGGAAAGCCAGTATAGTGTCGGTACGATGTACGCAAATGGTACCGGGGTGGATGTCGATCTGGAACAGGCAAGGCAATGGTACACCCTTGCTGCAGAACAGGGACATGAAAAGGCCGAGTACAAACTCGGATATCTGTACTACAGGGAACTGGGTGACAAGACCAACGTTACAGAGGCCTTTAAATGGTTCAGCATGGCTGCGAGAAAGGGCAACGCACCTGCACAATTTTATCTGGGCAGGATGTACGCTGATGGAGAGGCAGTTTCAAAAAATCACAACCAGGCACTCAAATGGCTGCGCCTGTCGATGGAAGGGGGATTTGATCAGGCCCGTGAAGAAATGAACAGGATCGAGGATAGTATGAACAAGCCGGATCAGTCCAGGGAACAGGCCAGAAAGAAAACGGCTGCCGCCCCGGCTCCGAAAGCCTCCGCATCCTCAAGTGACCGACCGGTAACCGGGAAGGACACTCATAATACGGTGCAAGCCACAACCACTTTGCAATCACTGGAACGCGATACATGGCTGAAGAATGGGAAGCCGGCGGGCATACTGCCCTCCTCCATCAATCAATGTATCAGCAAGGATTCAACACTGGTGTGTCATAGCGACAGGCGTAAAAAATCAAATTCGCAATATCTTATCAGCTACAAATCAAGGTCGGTCATCCGCAAAAGCGAGCAACCGGGTTCCTTCACGGTTGCATACCGAAACCTGGTGCTCGATGTAAAACAGAGGCCGGACGAGGAATACCAGACAGCGATAGAATCTGCCTTCGGAGATGAAGCAGAACAGGGTTTCAAGGTAAAAACGGGATGGTCAATCGAACATGTCCTGCAATGTAACTTCGCCAACCCCGACAACATCGTCTGCAAGAAAGACAATGGGCACAAAAACGAATTTACGCGTCAGGAAATACTGGTTGGCAAGCGTTGACTGGCAAATAAGGCGCAACCCGGGCAGGAAGTCCCCGTTTCACCCGCCAATCATGTCCTGATCAACACGGTCTCTAGCCCGCATTATTCACCGCGGGGCGAGATGATCGCGCAGGGATCTGGATTCACAATGTATTTTCTGAAGAAGCGGAATACGGGCTAGTCGCCACCCACCGCCTTCATGCTGAGGCGAATCCGTCCCTGCTTGTCGACCTCAAGGACCTTGACCTTGATCAGATCGCCCTCGGACAGCTTGTCACTGACATTCTGTACCCGTTCCTCGGAGATCTGCGAGATGTGCACGAGGCCGTCCTTTCCGGGCAGAATGGTTACAAATGCACCGAAATCCATCAGCTTGGCGACCCTGCCCTCGTAGATCGTGCCGACCTCGACGTCCGCAGTAATCAACTCGATTCGACGCTTCGCTTCCTGTCCAGCCGCCATATCGACAGAGGCAATCTTGACATTGCCATCGTCATCGATGTCGATACTCGCGCCCGTCTCCTCGGTAAGCGCCTTGATAGTCGAACCACCCTTGCCGATGACATCCCGGATTCGCTCCGGGTTGATCTTCAGGGTGATATAGCGAGGGGCATATTCCGACATGTCCTCTCTGGGAATCGATATCGCCTCGTTCATCCTGCCCAGGATGTGCATACGGGCCTCGTTGGCCTGTTCCAGTGCCTTCTCCATGATTTCCCGGGTAATACCGTCGATCTTGATATCCATCTGCAGGGCGGTAACACCCTCCCCGGTTCCGGCCACCTTGAAGTCCATGTCACCCAGATGGTCCTCATCTCCCATGATATCGGTGAGCACCGCATAATCATCTCCGGTCTTGATCAGCCCCATTGCCACACCGGCGACCGGTGCCTTGACAGGTACACCCGCATCCATCATGGACAGGCTGCTGCCACACACGCTCGCCATGGAGCTGGAGCCATTGGACTCGGTAATCTCGGACACCACCCGGATGGTGTAGGGAAAGTCATCCGGATCGGGCATGACCGCGCTCACACCACGCTTGGCCAGTTTGCCGTGACCGATCTCGCGGCGCTTGGGACTGCCAACACGCCCGGTTTCGCCAACACAATAGGGAGGAAAATTGTAGTGAAGCATAAACTGCTCACGCCTTGTGCCCTGAAGCGAGTCGATGATCTGTGCATCACGTGCCGTA
>JARFQV010000249.1 GCA_029287615.1 Pseudomonadota bacterium
GTGTTTACACGGGCAGTCTGGAACTGATCCTGTAGTATGTATAATAGAGCCGATTACTGGTGAGCAGCGGGCATGTCAACCAGCACATCCCATGACCATATCTACTGAAGACAAGACGAACAAAAGAGACGCGATCGTGCAGGCACTGCAGCAACTGTTGCCGGCTAACAGCGTGCTTGCCAACCCGGAAGAATTACAGCCCTACGAATGTGATGGCCTGTCCGCCTATCGTCAATTGCCGATGGTTGTGGTGTTGCCTGAAACGGTTGAGCAGATTCAGGGAATCCTCAAGCTGTGTCATTCCCTTGATACGCCCGTCGTTGCGCGTGGCGCCGGTACTGGATTGTCGGGCGGTGCGCTACCGCTTGATAACGGTGTGCTTCTCAGCCTTGCCCGCTTCAACAGAATAATCGAGATCGATCCCGTCAATCGCACCGCGCGAGTCCAGCCGGGAGTAAGGAATCTCGCTATATCGGAGGCAGCGGCACAGTACGGACTCTACTACGCACCGGATCCTTCCTCGCAGATTGCCTGCACCATCGGCGGCAATGTCGCTGAAAACGCCGGAGGCGTGCACTGCCTGAAATACGGATTGACCGTCCATAACATACTGCGACTCGAGGTACTGACGATAAACGGCGAGAAACTGACCATCGGCAGCGCAGCGCTTGACAGCCCGGGCTACGATCTGCTCGCGTTGCTGACCGGATCCGAAGGCCTGCTCGCAATCACGACAGAAATAACCGTGAAACTGTTACCCCGGCCCGAATGTGCCCGGGTAATCATGTCATCCTTTGACTCCGTAATAACAGCCGGGGCGGCGGTAACAGCCATTATCGCCAATGGCATCATTCCCGCCGGTCTGGAGATGCTGGATAACCAGGCGATCCTGGCAGTAAACAAATTTCTGAACACAGGCTATCCGAAAGATGCCGAGGCCATCCTGCTCTGCGAACTGGATGGCTCTGCTGCAGAAGTGGAGGAGCAGACAAACCGTACGCATGAGGTACTGAAATCAGCCGGCTCGACCAGCCTCAAGGTCTCACGTGACGAGGCAGAACGCCAGCTTTTCTGGGCAGGCAGAAAGGCCGCATTTCCCGCGATGGGACGCCTGTCACCCGATTACTACTGCATGGACGGCACCATTCCACGCAAGCATCTGGCACAGGTTCTGGAGATCATCGGCAAGTTATCAGAGGAATACGGACTACCGATCGGAAACGTCTTCCATGCCGGAGACGGTAACCTGCACCCACTGATCCTTTATGATGCGAATACACCCGGCGAACTGGAACGCACCGAGGAACTCGGGGGTAAAATCCTGGAACTCTGTGTGGAGGTGGGTGGCACGATCACCGGCGAGCATGGCGTTGGCCTGGAAAAGATCAACCAGATGTGCGTGCAGTTCAACTCCGATGAACTGGAGCAGTTTCATGCCGTCAAGCGCGCTTTCGATCCGCATGCCCTGCTCAATCCGGGGAAGGCCATTCCGACCCTGCACCGCTGCGCAGAATTTGGCGCCATGCACGTACATAAAGGGCAACTGCCGCATCCCGAACTGGAACGGTTTTGATCCCCGGCAGATGCAACACCAGAGCATGAACGAAGACCGGCGAGAATCGTTGCAGGCGAGCGTTATCGAGGCAAGCGGCAGCCAGACACCCCTGAATATCATCGCTGGCAACAGCAAGGCATTCTATGGGCGCACGGCACACGGGCAGACTCTGCCCATAGAGGATCACCGTGGCATCGTCGACTATTCACCCACCGAGTTGGTAATCACTGCCCGGGCCGGTACCCGCCTGTCCGAACTGGAATCGATTCTGGAAGAGGAAGGCCAGGTACTGCCCTTCGAACCACCACATTTCGGAGAAGGGGCAACAATAGGCGGTACCCTGGTCTGCGGCCTCTCGGGACCCAGCCGCCCCTATACCGGTTCAATCCGGGATTATGTCCTGGGCGTCGATTGCCTTGGCGGTAACGGGAAGCTGATGTCTTTTGGTGGACAGGTCATGAAAAATGTAGCCGGCTATGATCTGTCCCGATTCCTGACCGGATCACTTGGCACACTCGCCATCGTGCTGGAGGCAACACTGCGGGTCATGCCCCGACCGGGAGCCAGTCTGACCCTGGTACAGGATGCAGACCCGGCAACTGCGATCGAACGATTCAACCGCTGGGCCGGCCTCCCTCTCCCGATTACCGCCGCCTGCGCTTGCGAAAACAAACTGTATGTGCGGCTATCCGGAACCAGGCAGGGTGTCCTGGATGCCCGCACCAGACTCGATGGTGACGCCCTGGAGGACGACGGGAGATTCTGGTCGGATATACGTGAACATCGCCATCCTTTCTTTACTGCAGACAGGCCGTTGTGGCGTTTATCGATCCCCGCAGGCACCAGACCGTTGAAAATCGATGGCACCTGGCTATACGACTGGGGCGGGGCGCAGCGCTGGCTGAGCAGCGATATTTCCGCCGGGCAGATCAGGCAGGCCGCCAGCAATGCCGGCGGACATGCCACCCTGTTTCGCGGCGGTGATCGGGACAGTGATGTCTTTCATCCCTTGCCGCCCGCCTTGTTTCGACTGCACAAAAACCTCAAGGAAAGTTTTGATCCGGCAGGCATCCTGAATCCAGGCAGGATGTATACAGACCTGTAACCATGCAGACCAGTCTTGCAAAGTCTTTTCTGGACACCGATGACGGACAGGTAGCCGACCGTATCCTGCGCAATTGTGTTCACTGCGGATTCTGTAACGCCACCTGTCCAACCTACCAGATCCTGGGGGACGAACTGGATGGTCCGCGGGGACGCATTTACCAGATCAAGCAAACCCTGGAGGGAAGCGCCGCAACCAGCACGACCCAGCTTCATCTCGACCGATGCCTGACCTGCCGCGCCTGTGAGACTACCTGCCCTTCCGGTGTCGAGTATTCCCGGCTGCTGGATATCGGCAGGGAACTGATAGCCCGTTCCGTACCCCGGCCATGGCATCAAAGAGCGTTCAGGTGGGGACTGCGCAGCATACTGCCCTACCCATCCCGTTTCGGGCCGCTGCTGCGTCTGGGACAGATGATCAGACCCCTGTTGCCATCCGCCATGCGCAAGCGGGTGCCGGAGAGAAAGAAGCCGAGCCCCGTCCCGAGAACGGCGAACTCCCGTCAGATGCTGCTGCTGGATGGCTGTGTTCAGCCCTCCCTGGCGCCACAGATCAATACCGCGGCGATCCGTACGCTGAACCGTCTGGGCATCGCGCTGTTTGGTGTACCGGGAGCCGTCTGCTGCGGGGCAGTCAGCCAGCACCTGGACGCCCCGGACGAGGCGCTGGACTTTGCCCGGCGCAATATCGACAAATGGTGGCCGATGATCGAGTCCGGGGCCGAGGCCATTGTGATCACTGCCAGCGGTTGCGCAACCCAGATCAAAAACTACAGCCATCTCCTGCGTAATGATCCCGTTTATGCAGACAAGGCAGCGCGAATCTCGGCAGTGACGAAGGATCTGTCTGAAGTACTTGCGGTGGAAGACCTGAGAGATATCAATCCCGGCAGGGACACACGCCAGCGCGTAGCCTTCCAGTCACCCTGTACACTGCAGCACGGGCAGAAACTGGGGGGCGTGGTTGAAAAAATACTGACTGGCCTGGGATACACGCTTTGCCCGATACGGGATCCGCATCTGTGCTGTGGATCTGCCGGAACCTACTCGATTTTACAACCGTCTCTCTCCGACAGACTGCGGGATAACAAGCTTCGATCCCTCCAGGCTGACAAGCCCGATGTCATTGCAACTGCCAACATCGGCTGCCTGTCGCATCTGGAGATGCATGCACAGGTACCCGTCGTCCACTGGATTGAGCTACTGGATTAACCAAGGAGCACGATAACACCGATGTCAGAATCCATACTTCCCCTGTTGGTTGAAGCAGACGATCTGGAACCCCTGATCCAGGACGAAAGGATACGAATCATTGATCTCTGCAAGCTGGATACCTATCAACGATTTCATATACCCGGTGCTACGCACCTGGACTACCCGCGGATCATATCGGTAAAGAGACCCGCCATGGGACTGGCCCCTGATGACGAGATACTGGAAGATGTCATCTCT
Organism: Pseudomonadota bacterium; assembly: GCA_029287615.1. Classification (GTDB taxonomy): domain Bacteria; phylum Pseudomonadota; class Gammaproteobacteria; order UBA9214; family UBA9214; genus JARFQV01. The sequence continues at coordinate 4,112 of JARFQV010000249.1, forward strand.
TCACTGGGCATAACACCGGAACACCATGTCGTTGCCTACGACGATGAAGGTGGTGGACGGGCGAGCCGCTTCCTGTGGACACTGGAACTTGCCGGACACGAACAGTTTTCACTTCTGAATGGTGGCCTGCATGCCTGGGCCAATGAAGGACACCCCATGGACAACACACCAGTCAATATCAGTCCCTCCAGCTACCACGTGCATCGTAACGATACGCCACTGGCCTCCAGGGAATATGTGCTTCAGCACCTGGAGGATCCAGACACCCAGTTACTGGACGTTCGCAGCGCGGACGAGTTCCTGGGGAGAAGGCGTTTCGCGGAACGTGCAGGTCATATACCCGGTGCAGTCAATATGGAATGGACACAGGCCATTGACCAGCAAAGGAACATGCGTTTCAAACCGGATGAGGAGCTGTTGCAACTCATCGAAAGCACAGGGATAAGTAAAGGCAAGGAAGTAATTACCTATTGCCAGACACATCACCGTTCAGCCCATACTTATATCGTGCTGAAACACCTTGGATTCAAGCGTATCAGGGGATACTCCGGTTCCTGGTCAGAATGGGGAAACCAGCCGGATTTACCGGTGGAATAAGGCAATCGCAGGAAACAGGAAAGACAATGGCCAACACAGGGTTGGCCATCGCTTTAGCAGTTGTGGTTGAGTTATTTCCCTCAGGGATTGGTGTCCCCATACGGAGCGACAGGACCGTATCCGCCACGGCCACCGGGCCCGTATCCATAACCGGGACCATAGCCGGGTCCGGGACCATATCCCGATCCGGGACCCATGCCCATGCCGGAGCCACCTCGATCTCCCGGACCATAACCGGGTCCCGGTCCATACCCCGGTCCGGGCCCCATGCCTTCTGACGGACCACGCCGGCTACCCATGCCCATACCGGAGCCACCTCGATCACCCGGACCATAACCGGACCCCGGTCCATACCCCGATCCGGGACCCCTGCCTTCCGACGGACCGCGCCGGTTACCCATTCCCATCCCGGGTCCACCGCGATCAGCCGGACAATAGCCCGCACCCGGTCCATACCCCGATCCGGGTCCCCTTCCTTCCGCCGGACCACGCCGGCTACCCGTTCCCATGCCGTAGCCACCGCGATCACCCGGTCCATAGCCAGCACCCGGACCATACCCCGACCCGGGGCCATAACCGGAACCTGGCCCTGCACCATACCCGGAACCCGGGCCTCTGCTATTCCCCATGCCCATTCCGCCAGCA
>JARFQV010000295.1 GCA_029287615.1 Pseudomonadota bacterium
ATCATCGAGGCCATGAAGATGCTCAACCAGATCGAGGCCGACAAGGCGGGTGAGATTACCGCGATCCTGGCCGAGAATGCCCAGCCGGTCGAGTATGGCCAGCCGCTGTATGTGATCAAGTGATGTTCGACAAGGTCCTGATCGCGAATCGCGGCGAGATCGCATTGCGGATCCTGCGCGCCTGCAGGGAGTTACAGATCAGCACCGTGGCAGCCTATTCCTCGGCGGATCGTGATCTCAAGCATGTACGGCTTGCCGATGAGGCGGTTTGTATCGGGCCGCCGCCCTCGCAGGAGAGCTATCTGAACATACCCGCGCTGATCAGCGCTGCCGAGGTGACGGATGCCGTCGCCATCCATCCTGGGTACGGATTCCTGGCCGAGAATGACGACTTTGCCGAGCAGGTCGAGCAAAGCGGTTTCATATTCATCGGTCCGCGGCCGGAGACCATCCGCGTCATGGGTGACAAGGTCTCGGCGATCCGTGCCATGAAGGAGGCCGGTGTGCCCTGTGTGCCCGGCTCAGACGGGGCGCTGGGCGACGATCCCGATATCAATCTGAAGCTCGGACGCGAGATCGGCTATCCCCTCATTATCAAGGCGGCGGGCGGTGGCGGTGGTCGCGGTATGCGGGTGGTGCATGCAGAGGCCAGCCTGTTGAGTGCGATCTCCATGACCCGCACCGAGGCGCTGAATGCCTTCGGTAGCGAGGTCGTCTATATGGAAAAATTCCTGGAACGGCCGCGCCACGTCGAGTTCCAGGTGCTGGCGGACGGGGAGGGCAATGCCATCCACCTCGGAGAGCGCGACTGTTCCATGCAGCGCCGCCATCAGAAAGTGGTCGAGGAGGCGCCTGCGCCCGGAATCACCGGGGAGCAGCGTGAGGCCGTGGGCCGGCGCTGTGCGGAGGCCTGCGAAAAGATCAGGTATCGTGGCGCGGGTACCTTCGAATTCCTCTACCAGGACGGGGAGTTCTACTTCATCGAGATGAATACCCGCGTCCAGGTCGAGCATCCGGTCACCGAGATGGTCACGGGCGTGGATATTGTCAAGGAACAGATGCGCATTGCCGCCGGCGAGGGGCTGTCCTACCGCCAGGAGGATATCTGCATGCGTGGACATGCCATCGAGTGCCGCATCAATGCGGAAGACCCGGAAACCTTTATTCCCTCGCCGGGCGCCATTACCCAGTACCATGCGCCGGGCGGTCCCGGTGTCCGCGTCGATACGCATATCTACAACGGCTATTTTGTACCGCCCTATTATGATTCCATGATTGCCAAGCTGATTACCCACGGCGAAGATCGTCAGGTCGCCCTGGCAAGGATGTGCGGTGCCCTGAGTGAAGTGGTGATCGATGGCATCAAGTGCAATGTTCCGTTGCAGCGCACCATCATCTCCGATTCGGGTTTTCAGGCCGGAGGCATGGACATCCACTATCTGGAAAAAAAACTGGGGGGTACCGGTAAGGAATCCGGGGGACCGTCGTGAATTATCCGGCAGATGCCGCCCCCCGTCCACCGAAGCCCTGCATCCCCGGCCCGGATACCCGGGCGGAAACGGGCTCGATTATGGCGGTATCCGCTGGGGCATGCGGATAGGTCTGCCTCCGCGTGATCCGGATCTCACAATTACAGAATTATTGATTCATCGTTCTATCCACCTTGCCCTGGTTACAATTTTCCCTTGAGGCCGAGGACGACGATACGGATCGTCTCTCGGAGCTGTTCGAATTGGCGGGCGCCCTTTCCGTAACCCTGCAGGATGCAGAGGACCAGCCAATCTATGAGCCGGATCCGGGGGATACGCCCCTGTGGTCCCGAACCCGGGTCGTGGCCCTGTTCGGGAATGATGTGGACCCGGAACGGATCTTCTTTTTGCTTGCCGGTGCCGAACCCGACTGGGCGGCTGCCCTCCATGTCGCGCGGCTTGACGATCGTGACTGGGAACGGGAATGGTTGCGTGATTTCCGTCCCATGCAGTATGGCAAGCGGTTATGGGTATGCCCCACCAGTGAGGAACCACCGGACCCGAAGGGTGTGAACCTGTTCATGGACCCGGGCCTTGCCTTCGGTACCGGCACCCACCCGACGACCGCGCTGTGCCTGGAGTGGCTGGATGCCTGTCCGCCGAAGGATCGGGAAGTGCTGGACTTCGGTTGCGGTTCAGGCATCCTGGCCATTGCGGCGCTGCGACTCGGGGCGGGGCATGCCACTGCAGTGGATATCGATCCGCAAGCACTGCAGGCCTGTGCCGAGAATGCCGCTCGCAACGGGGTGAGTGACCGGATCGATATTATGCTGCCTGGTGATCTGCCGGCCGGCACGGTGGATGTGCTGCTGGCGAATATACTGGCCAACCCGCTGATCGATCTGGCTGAAAACCTGGCGGCCCGGGTGCGGCCCGGCGGTACCATCGTCCTGTCCGGTATACTGGAGGAGCAGGGCGAGGCAGTAGCCGCAGCGTACCATCCGTGGTTTAATCTCCTCAGTTCAGTCGTGCGTGAGGGGTGGGTGCGGCTGAAGGGTGTACGGTGTGGGGGTTGAGGGCGGGATCGAAGTGTCTACCGGCAGAGGCGGGATGTCGCATCGGGTTCTGTTATTTTTCCTGTGCCCTGTATTTTCAGTATTTCCGTTATGCGTGTTAACTTGTCGTGCTGATTGTGCATGACGGTATTGGAGTGAACGACTCACGTAAATTCAGTCTTTCTGCAGCCACTATGTACACACTCTGTCCTGACTGTCATACGATTTTCCGCATCAGCGCCGAACACCTGAGTATCGCGGATGGTGAGGTGCGTTGCGGGCAATGCGGCAATCTGTTCGTCGCACTGGATTACCTCTATGACAGCGAGGCCGATGTGAAGGCCGTGCTGGAGGGGGGGGAAGCCGGATTGCCGGTTGGAAGGCCGGAAGTGGCAGATTCTCCGGACAGCTCCTCGCAGGACCAGGTTGCGAGGCGTCTTGCCGAAAAGGGTGGACGTTTCGAGGCGGTTCCATGGGAGGGTGAGGAAGGTATCTCCAGGGATGATGCCGAAATCGACGAGTTCACGCGTCTGAGGATGGAGATCGACGCGGATTCGGATGGCGTGCCGTGGCGGTTGCTGGGCGGTTCGCTTGCCATCCTTTTGCTGAGCCTGCTGATCGTGGTGCAGGGTGTTTATTACAATCGCGATCGTCTGTCTGCGTTACAGGGTTGGCGTGCCCCCTTGGAAACCTTCTGTACTATCCTGCAATGCGATCTGCCGCTTCAACGCCAGCCGGCGCAGATCGAGCTGGTCGATCGCGACATCCGCAAGCATCCGCGCGTTTCGGATGGCCTGCTGGTCAATGCGACCATCGTCAATCGTGCAAGCTTTGCGCAGCCATATCCTGTGCTGGAGTTGCGTTTCTCCGATCTCTCGGGCAATACGCTTGCTGCCCGGCGTTTCCCGCCCGATGAATATCTTGATACCCCTGGTGAGACGGAATCAGGGCTGGTGCCCGAACGACCGGTGCATATCAGCCTGGAACTTCTGGACCCGGGTGACGAGGCGGTTTCCTTTCAGTTCGAGTTTCTGTGAGTGAGTCTGATCCAGTTGTCAACGCCTGCCGGTGTTTTTGCGGGAGTGGTGCCCTGGTCGCATTTCTCTTGAGGCGGAAGCTGGTGACCGGTTTTCTGCCGGAAACGCGGTAGAGCCTGCTGCGTATGCTTGTGTCATCTGCCGGAATTAGCAGTAACGCCAATACGTAAGATTCACAGAAAAAATGTCAAGTGTTTTTTGGTTGAAAACGGCTGCTCCGGGTTCGTAAAAAAATTCAACATAAGCATGCAATGCGTCTTTATTTGCGCTGCATTACCGGGTATGATCTGTCTCCCGCTGACGACAAAACCAGAAAACATCTGTTGAATCCGGAGGCGAAATAATACCGGATCCAGATCAACTTTATGTGGCGCTTGATGTCTGGCGGCTTGTGTTTTTTCGGGGTGTGTTTTTGGGGTGTCTCTGTAATCGCTGATAATCACTGTCGTCCTGCTGATCGTGTTCAACTTGCAGCTGGTGTTCTCTTGTTACACAGAGACGAATTCAGAAAAATTCTGAGAACGTGCAGATCGGACCCTACAGGCTGAAGAACAATCTGGTGCTTGCACCAATGGCTGGCGTAACGGATCGACCGTATCGCCAGTTATGCAGAAATCTGGGAGCGGGTCTCGCTGTTTCCGAGATGGTGTCCTCGAACGCCCTGCTGCGCAATAGCGTGAAGACAAGGCGTCGTATCGACCATCAGGGGGAGTCCGAGCCCCGTTCGGTACAGATCGCGGGCGCTGATCCCGTGCTGATGGCGGAGGCTGCATGCTTCAATGTTGAGCACGGGGCGCAGATCATCGATATCAACATGGGTTGTCCGGCGAAGAAGGTCTGCAATGTCATGGCCGGCTCTGCCCTCTTGCGGGACGAGGAACGGGTACGCCGTATACTGGATGCCGTGGTTGCGGCGGTCGATGTACCGGTGACATTGAAGATACGCACGGGGTGGGATCCAGCGCATCGAAACGCCGTTTCTGTAGCGCACATCGCCGAGCAGGCGGGCATACAGGCGTTGTCTGTGCACGGGCGTACCCGTGCCTGTGGCTACCGGGGGGAAGCCGAGCATGAAACCGTTCGTACCATCAAGGAAACAGTGTCCATACCGGTAATTGCAAACGGTGATATCCGCACGCCTGAACAAGCCCTTGCGGTACTTGAATATACTGGTGCGGATGCCGTCATGATCGGCCGCGCCGCCCAGGGGCGCCCCTGGATTTTCAGGGAAATATTACACTATCTGGCCAAGGGCGAGCATATGCCCGAGCCATCACTGGAGGAGATCTGTGAAATCATGATCAATCATCTGCAGAATCTTTATACATTTTACGGGGAATACACAGGAGTGCGTGTGGCGCGCAAGCATATAGCCTGGTACAGCAAGGGGCAGGTTTCGGGGAATCTTTTTCGTAACAGAATCAACACGGCTGATACGGCCAGTGAACAGCTGGCCATGGTCCATGCCTGGTTCCGGCAGCGGGAAGAGGGTCGGGAGATCGCGGCATGAGCGCGGTCAGATATCAGGAGGCGTTTGTCCAGAAACCGGTTTCACAGAATCCGGTCATCAAGCGGGAACGGCGCAAGCAGCCGTTGCGGCAGAGCGTACGTGCAACCCTTGATCTTTACTTCCAGGATCTGGATGGTCACGAGGCCAAGAATGTCTATCAAATGGTGATGGGCGAGGTCGAACTGGCCATGCTCGAGAGCCTGATGGAGCATGTACAGGGACACCAGACCCGTGCCGCGAAGGTGCTGGGTATCAACCGCAACACATTGCGTAAAAAGCTGGAGCATTATGGCCTGATATAGGAGGTGCGGGTCCAGGGATTGGATCGTATCATGCGAACCCGGTACCGGGTTCGCACGGGTATCCTGTCGCTTCACGGTTTGCGTATTTTCCTCACACCACAGATTCAGATATGACTACCATCAAACGTGCACTGATCAGTGTTTCGGACAAGACCGGAATCGTGGATTTCGCGCGTGAGCTGCACAAACTCGGCGTTGAGATCCTGTCCACGGGCGGAACCGCGAAGCTGCTCGCAGACAGCGGTATTCCTGTGGTTGAGGTATCGGACTACACGGGCTTTCCGGAGATGATGGATGGCCGTCTGAAGACCCTTCACCCGAAAATTCATGGCGGTATCCTGGGGCGGCGTGGCAGGGACGAGGCGGTCATGGAACGACATCACATTCCGCCGATCGATCTGGTCGTCGTCAATCTCTATCCCTTCGAACAGACCATTGCCGGTACGGACTGCGATCTGGCCACGGCAATCGAGAACATCGATATCGGCGGACCGGCCATGTTGCGTGCCGCGGCCAAGAATCAGGATGCCGTGACCGTACTGGTCGACAGTGCCGATTATGCGGGTGTGCTTGCCGAGTTGCGGGAGGGCGAGGGCATGATCAGCAAGGAAACCCGCTTCTCGCTTGCGGCCAGGGTATTCGAGCATACCGCCCGCTATGACGGTGCAATCGCCAGTTATATGGGGGCACGGGATGCCATGGGGAATAGCGAAGCCTTTCCGCGCACCATCAACCTGCAGTACCGAAAGGTACAGGGTATGCGCTACGGTGAGAACCCGCACCAGCAAGCGGCCTTCTATCGGGAAGCTGAATCCGCCGATGCCACGGTGGCAAACGCACGGCAATTGCAGGGTAAGGAACTTTCCTACAACAATGTGGCTGATACCGATGCGGCGCTGGAGTGCGTGAAATCATTTACCGAAGGGCCCGCCTGTGTGATTGTCAAACATGCCAATCCCTGCGGCGTTGCGCTGGGCGACAACCTGCTTGCGGCCTATGAGCGCGCATTCCGCACCGATCCGACTTCCGCCTTTGGTGGCATTATCGCATTTAACCGGCCGCTGGATTCCGTTACGGCCAAGGCCATTATCGATCGCCAGTTCGTGGAGGTGATCGTCGCGCCGGAGATCGGGGAGGATGCCCTTTCACAGCTTGCCGCGAAAAAGAATGTGCGGGTACTGGCCTGCGGGGAGTGGGACGACGAGCCGGCTCCGGGCCTGGATTTCAAGCGCGTCAATGGCGGTCTCCTGGTGCAGGATCGGGATACCGGCCGGATAACGGAGGGGGATCTCAAGGTGGTGACCCGGCACAGGCCGGACGCCGGCGAGATACGTGACCTGTTGTTTGCCTGGCGGGTAGCCAAGTATGTCAAGTCCAATGCCATCGTCTATTGCCGCGATACCATGACTATCGGTGTCGGTGCCGGACAGATGAGCCGTGTCTACAGCGCGAGGATTGCCGGCATCAAGGCAGCCGATGAAGGCCTCGAGGTCAGGGGTTCGGTCATGGCATCGGATGCCTTCTTTCCTTTTCGTGACGGTATCGATTCAGCCGCAGAGGCTGGTATTGCGGCGGTGATCCAGCCTGGCGGTTCGATGCGTGATGAAGAGGTGATCGCGGCTGCGGACGAGCATGGCATGGCAATGGTCTTTACCGGCATGCGCCACTTCCGCCATTAACCAAAAAAAGGGGGTGGGCACGAGTGATCTGCATATGAATATTCTGGTGATCGGTAATGGTGGGCGCGAGCATGCACTTGCCTGGAAGGCGGTACAGTCGGAGCGGGCGGACAGGGTCTATGTCGCTCCTGGCAATGCCGGAACGGCCCGCGAGCCCGGCGTCGAGAACGTACCCGTCGATGCGGGTGACATCCCGGGATTGATCCGGTTTGCCAAAGAGAAAGAGATCGGGCTGACCATTGTCGGCCCGGAAGCGCCTCTGGTTGCCGGTCTGGTGGATGCATTTGCGGAAGCGGGCCTGCGCTGCTTCGGGCCCAGCCGCTCCGCTTCGCGGCTGGAGGGCTCAAAGGCCTTCGCCAAGGACTTCCTCGCCCGTTACCGGATACCCACGGCCCACTACCGGAGTTTTACCGAGGTTGATCAGGCCATTGCCTATATCAGGGAACAGGGGGCGCCGATCGTGGTGAAGGCCGATGGGCTGGCTGCCGGGAAAGGGGTTGTCCTCGCGCAGTCCGAGGACGAGGCGATCTGTGCCGTGAGGGACATGCTCGCAGGGAATGCATTTGGAGAGGCGGGGCACCGTGTTGTCATCGAGGAGTATCTCGAAGGTGAGGAGGCGAGTTTTATCGTCATGGTGGATGGCACACACATCCTGCCGCTTGCCACATCGCAGGACCACAAGGCGCGGGACGAGGGGGATACCGGTCCCAATACCGGTGGTATGGGCGCCTATTCACCCGCGCCGGTGGTGAACTCCGGTATTCACCGGCGCATCATGGACGAGGTCATACGCCCAACCGTAACCGGGATGGCCCTGGAGGGTTGTCCCTTCACCGGTTTTCTCTACGCCGGATTGATGATCGGTCCTGACAAAGTGCCAAAGGTCCTGGAATACAACGTGCGTTTCGGTGATCCGGAAACCCAGCCAATCATGATGCGGCTGCAATCCGATCTGGTCGCCTTGTGCCTGGCTGCGCTCGACCAGCGGCTGGACGAGGTCGGTGTAGAGTGGGATCCTCGCCCGGCACTGGGCGTTGTGCTCGCTGCGGGTGGTTATCCCGGCAGTTACCGAAAAGGAGACGTCATTCAGGGTCTGCCAGTAAATTCTTCCCCGGACCAGAAGGTGTTTCATGCCGGTACGACTGAACGCAATGCTGAGGTGGTAACCGATGGGGGGCGTGTCCTGTGCGCCTGTGTGCTTGGGGATACCATTGCCGAGGCGCAGTCCCGGGCCTATGCACTGGTTCGGCAGATCCACTGGCCGGATATGATCTACAGGAAGGACATCGGCTATCGGGCAATTGGTCGTGACAGGGCATGACCGGCAAAACGATTGCAGGCGATAGCCGATCAGGCGCAGAGGGCGGATCTGGCCGTTAAAATATTGCCGCTGGTCTGGACCATCACCTCTTCATCGAATCAAAAAACGCGGCATTGTTTTTGGTTGCCTTCATCTTGTCGAGGAGGAATTCCATCGCGGCCAGTTCGTCCATGGGGTGGAGCAGCTTGCGCAGGATCCACATCTTCTGCAGTTCACCGGGGTCGGTCAGCAGTTCCTCGCGCCGGGTACCGGAGCGGTTGAGGTTGATGGCGGGATAGATGCGTTTTTCAGCGATCTTGCGATCGAGATGGATTTCCTGGTTGCCGGTTCCCTTGAATTCCTCGTAGATGACGTCATCCATTCTCGAACCGGTTTCGACCAGGGCCGTGGCCAGGATGGTCAGGCTTCCACCTTCCTCGACATTGCGGGCGGCGCCGAAGAATCGTTTCGGGCGCTGCAGGGCATTGGCGTCGACGCCACCGGTCAGTACCTTGCCGGAAGACGGGATAACCGTGTTGTAGGCGCGCGCCAGCCGGGTGATGGAATCGAGGAGGATGACGACATCCTTCTTGTGTTCCACCAGACGCCGGGCTTTCTCGATCACCATATCGGCAACCTGCACGTGCCTGCTGGCGGGTTCGTCGAAGGTGCTGGATACCACCTCGCCCTGTACCGATCGCGCCATCTCGGTGACCTCTTCCGGCCGTTCGTCGATCAGCAGTACGATGAGATAGCATTCCGGGTGATTGGAGGTGATTGATTGCGCAACATTCTGCAGGAGCATGGTCTTGCCGGCTTTGGGCGGGGAGACGATCAGGCCGCGCTGGCCCTTGCCCAGCGGCGCTACGATGTCGATGATGCGCGCAGTAATGTCCTCTGTGCTGCCATTGCCGCGTTCCAGCGTAAGTCGATCATCCGGATGAAGTGGTGTCAGGTTTTCGAATGCGACCTTGTTCTTGGCATTATCCGGCTTGTCGTGGTTGATCTGGCTGACCTTCAGCAGGGCGAAGTAGCGTTCGCCCTCCTTCGGGGGTCGGATCTTCCCGTCCACGGTGTCACCCGTTCGCAGGCTGAAACGCCTGATCTGGCTGGGTGAGACATAGATGTCATCCGGTCCGGCGAGATAGGAGCTGTCGGCGGAGCGCAGAAAACCGAAACCGTCCTGGAGTATTTCGAGCACGCCATTACCGAAGATGTCTTCTCCCTTTTTGGCGTGGGACTTCAGGATCGAAAATACGATGTCCTGTTTGCGCGAGCGGGCCATACCCTCGATGCCCATGCTCTGGGCGATCTCGACCAGCTCGGAAGCGGGCTTGAGTTTGAGTTCAGATAGGTTCATGGGTCACTGATTGTTGTCAGATAAATGATGGATTGTCATGTGCGGACGTATGTGTACGCGCGCAACGTTTTGCCGGAGGATGCCGTGACGGCGAATTAAGGTGTTGGAAGATTGATTTTGTTTGAGAAGCTTTGAACGCAAAGCTAGCACGCATTGCGTTATTCGTCTACCCCAAGTTCCGTATATTGTAACATCTTTTCAGGTTTGAACTCCATTCCCTGTTCGCTGAGGTGTCCGGTATCGCTGTAAAACGGGCCTCGCTACCTGATCACCTGCCGAACCGACTATTCATAACCCGGCTGGAATGCGCCACAGATATGGCGCTGGCCTGATTCTGCAGGAGCCCCCGTGTGCCTGCAGCAGGAATTTCCTCAACGACCGGGGCCACATTTGCCTGGTTTGCCCTGCGTTATGCCGGGAGTGCCCCGGTGGGGGCTGCAAAGCACAGGCAGTCGCCGGTATAGGGTCGTGTGATGCGTCTTACAGATTGCTGTCGATGAATGCGGTCAACTGTGATTTCGACACGGCACCGACCTTGGTCGCCTCGACATTGCCGCCCTTGAACAGCATCAGCGTTGGTATGCCGCGAATCCCGTATTTCGGTGGGGTCTGCGGGTTGTCATCGATATTGAGCTTTGCGATCTTGACCTTCCCGGTATATTCACCGGCGATTTCATCCAGTATGGGTGCGATCATCTTGCAGGGGCCACACCATTCAGCCCAGTAATCCACCAGGACGGGGTGTGGTGAGTTCAGCACCTCTTGCTCGAAGTTGTCATCCGTTACATAAACAATTTGTTCGCTCACTTTCTCATTATCTCCTCTGGATTACGGGAAATGCCATACGCGACCGATCGTGTGTCTGGAGGTATGCCACTTCGACAGCGGGGATTGACTGTCCGATGCACTCAAAATTCAGAATACAGGCATCCGAAATCCGGCCTGCCGATATGGGTAAACATGCCCCTGAAGGGTGATGTTCGCGGTGACAGTCATTTACACTGGTTGCCATTTGAGCCCAAATCACAACACTTTACAAGTCCCTTCAAAGGCAAAATGCGATATGCTACACAGGTTATGTCTCAAACTCACTTGACAGAAGATCGTTTCAGGGACTTCGGTTTGATGCCGGAAGTTATGCAAGGCATTGAGGAAGCGGGATTTTTCCGTTGTACACCGATACAGTCGGAGACCCTGCCCATCGCCCTGCTGGGTTCCGATGTCGCCGGTCAGGCACAGACCGGGACGGGTAAAACCGCCGCATTCCTGGTGGCCACGTTCAATTTCCTGGTGAAGAACCCGCCAGGAAAGGCCGCTCATGACGGTCAGCCGAGGGCCCTGATACTGGCTCCGACGCGTGAACTCGCCATCCAGATCCACCGGGATGCCGAGACCCTGGGGCGCCATACCGGTTTCCGGCTCGGGCTTGCCTATGGCGGGACCGGCTATGAGAGCCAGCGCAAGCAGCTGGAAGATGGCGTGGACGTCCTGATTGGCACGCCAGGGCGTATCATCGACTATTTCAAACAGCGGGTCTTCAATCTCAAGTCGATCCAGGTGATCGTCCTGGACGAGGCAGACCGGATGTTTGACCTGGGATTTATTCGCGATATCCGCTACCTGTTGCGGCGTTGTCCGCCACCGGATCAGCGTCTTGGCCTGTTGTTCTCCGCGACACTATCGCATCGCGTGACCGAACTCGCCTACGAACACATGAACAATCCGCAACCCGTGCGGGTGGAGCCGGAGCAGGTGACCGCGGAACGGGTCAGGCAGGTGCTCTATCACACCTCGAAGGAGGAGAAGATTCCCCTCCTGATCGGGCTGCTGAAACACATGGACCCGCGCAGGAGCATGGTTTTTGTCAATACCAAGCGCTCCGCTGAACAAATCTGCGCCTATCTGGAAGGCAATGGCCTCAAGACCGCGGTGCTTTCCGGAGATGTCCCGCAGAAAAAACGCCAGCGACTGCTGGAGGAATTCCAGAAGGGCGAACTGCCGATCCTGGTGGCAACCGATGTAGCGGCGCGTGGCTTGCACATTCCCGAGGTCAGCCATGTGTTCAATTTTGATTTGCCGCAGGACTCGGAGGACTATGTACACCGGATCGGAAGGACTGCCCGGCTGGGTGCGGAGGGGGATGCGATCAGTTTCGCCTGTGAGGAGTATGTTTATTCCCTGCCAGAGATCGAGGACTATATCGGTCACAAGATCGAGGTCGGTGTGATCCAGGAGGATCTGATCGTCGAACCCGAGCCGCCGGTCAAGAGGAAGCGCCGTGGGCCACCTCGCAACCGCCAGGGCGGTAAACCCGGATCGACCCGGTCCCGTCCGCGTCGCTCGGGAGGATCCAGGCGCGCTAAATGATCACCACTACATGGCAACGCCCTGATATCCTGCAGTGGCTGCAGGGCCGGCATATGAGCCGGATTACGCTCCTGATCAATATCCTGCTGGTGATCTGGCTGGCCTCCATGCTTGCCAGCCTGAGCTGGCGGTTGTTGAGCGGCTCCGAGCCGGAGCCGGTTGCGACCGGGACGACGAATCCCGTGGTGGCGCCGCCGGTCATGGTCGATCAGGCTACGATCGCCCGGGAGGTGGCGGACTGGCATTTGTTCGGTGAGACGACACAGGAGCCGGTGCCGGTTGTGGAGGCGCCGGTCGATGCACCCGATACAAGGCTGAACCTGGTCTTGCATGGCACCATACTCTCTCCCGATCCCGGTTTGGCAAGGGCGATCGTCGCCGATACCAGTGGCACGGAAGAGCATTACTCCATCGGTGACAAGATGCCAAGCAATACCACGTTGAGCGAGATCTATGCCGACCGGATTATCCTGATGCGTAATCGTCGCTATGAAACCCTGCGATTGCCCAAGGAAGATATCCTGTTCGGCAAGAACGCAAACGTATCCCCCCAATCCGGCCTGCCGGCTGGCCAAACGAATCGCAGATCCCCGTCACGTCCTGTTTCGCAGAGAGCCGGGAACAGCAGGTCTGCCAGCCAGGCCAGGGCCAGGCCCCCGGTACGGCGTCCCCCCACGGCCAGGAGTGCAGCCGGCAACAACGCCGGGCAGACGCCGACCCTGCAGTCGCTCAAGGAAAATCCGGCCTCGCTGCTGGGCATGCTGCAACCCGAACCCGTCCGGGAAGGCGATGCCTTCGTTGGTTTCCGCCTGAAACCGGGGCAGGGGGGGATGATGGCCCAGTTTGGTCTGGAGGCCGATGATGTCGTGACACAGATCAATGATGTCAGGCTGGATAGCCCGGAAAAGGGCTTCCAGGCACTGGATAGTCTGTCAGCGGGCGGCAAGATCAGTCTGCTGGTTCTACGGGGCGGTGAGGAACTGGCCGTGACCATAAACCTACCCTGATCGCGGTAATGACATGGAAATATCTGTAAAATGGCGAATATGAGTTTCCACAGGGAGCACAGTCGAGTGCTGTCGGGCAGAAAAGGATATCAGCGGTTCAGGAAGATCGGGCTGCTGCTGATGTTGTTATTGTTCGCGCCCGTGCTGGCGGCGGAAAGCGTTACGCTGAATCTGAAGGATGCGGATATCAGTGCCCTGATCAGCACGGTGTCCGATGTGACGGGAAAGAACTTCATAATCGATCCACGCGTCAAGGGTAAGGTTACGGTGGTATCGAACAAACCCATGGACAGCAAGGAGGTCTACCAGGTCTTTCTGTCGATCCTCAAGGTGCATGGTTTCGCTGCCGTCCCGAGTGGCAGTGTCATCAAGATCGTGCCAGACGTCAATGCCAAGCAAGACAGTATTTCAACGGCGACGGACGCGGCTCCCGGCCGGGGGGATGAGATGGTCACCCGGGTGGTACAGGTTGACAACGTTGCCGCGGCCCAGCTGGTGCCGATCCTGCGGCCGCTGGTTCCCCAGCAGGGACATCTCGCAGCCTATCCGTCCACCAATGTGCTGATCCTGTCGGACCGGGCCAGTAACGTGGACCGGCTGGTCAGTATCGTACGGAGGATAGACAAGGTCAGTGACAGTGAGATCGAGGTCATACCGCTCCAGCACGCATCGGCCACCGAGGTCGTGCGGGTACTGACCGCGCTGAATCGTGCCGCCGGACCGACAGCGGGCAAGGCCGCCGTGCCTGCGGCCGGGGGGCCGACCCTGATCGCGGACGAGCGTACCAACAGTGTGCTGATGAGTGGCGAACGGTCGCAGCGATTGCGCACGCGCGCGATCATTTCCCACCTGGACACGCCACTCGATACCGGTGGCAATACCAAGGTGATTTATCTCAAATATGCCGAGGCCACCGAGTTGGTTGATGTCCTGACGGGGGTAGGTCAGGTCAAGGAAGAGGAGGCCAAGGGCAAAAAGCAGGCGCCACAGCCGACCCAGTTCGATATACAGGCAGACGAGGCAACCAATGCCGTGGTGATTACGGCAGCGCCCGATGTGATGCGTTCCATCGAGGGCGTGATTCGCCAGCTGGACGTGCGCCGGGCCCAGGTCCTGGTGGAGGCGGTGATTGCCGAGATCTCCGCAGACAACCAGGAGCAGCTCGGTGTGCAGTGGATATTCGATGGCTCGGGCAATGGCAACGGACCGGTCGGTATCATCAACTTTACCAACACCAGCAACCCGATCGCCGATCTGGCCGATACCGTTATCAATGAAACGGTACCCGCCTTCAGCGGCGGTACCACCATCGGCGTGGGCAGCTTTACCGGCGATTTCCGGTTTGCCGCGATTATCAAGGCGCTGTCGAACGATGCCAAGACCAATATCCTGTCCACCCCGACCCTGGTGACCATGGATAACGAGGAGGCCGAGATCATCATCGGCGAAAACGTGCCGTTCGTGACCGGTTCCTTCTCCGATGCGGGGGGGGTCGGATCGGTGAATCCGTTTCAGACCATTCAGCGCGAGGATGTCGGTCTGACACTGCGGATCACTCCCCAGATCAACGAGGGCGATGCGGTCAAGATGGATATCGAGCAGGAGGTATCCAATATCAGCGACAGTACCGAGGGGGTGGATCTTATCACCAACAAGCGTTCCATCAAGACCAGCGTTATCGTCGGGGACAACGAGGTACTGGTGCTCGGTGGCCTGATGGAGGACCGGGTGCTCAGCAATGCCCAGAAGGTACCGTTGCTGGGTGATATACCGCTGGTCGGCCATCTGTTTCGATCCGATGCCAGCCGGCTGGAAAAGACCAACCTGATGGTCTTTATCCACCCGAAGATACTCAGGGACGATGTCCTGGCTTCCCGCTATACCAACAGTAAATACAACCTGCTGCGCACGGAGCAGCTGATGCGGGACGAGGAAGGAATACCACTGATGCCCGGTGCCCAGCAGCCCATATTGAGAGAGTGGGACGAGATCTCCGAACTGCCCCCTCCCTACCTGGAAGAGCCACCGGTGATGAAGGAAGTCGTGGAGGTGGAAAGCCTGCCGCCTTCCCTGCCACTGGATGACGAATATGAATACTGAGACTGCTGCCCTTGAGGAGGCGATAACGGAATCGGAGATTCCGGTTGATGAGGCGGGCACACGCAGGAGGATCCCTGCATTCCTGTTCGCCAGGCGACATGGCCTGATCGTAACCGGCGAGGAGGAGGGACAGGTGAATGTCCTCTACAAGCCGGGTGTGGCGGCGCATGCGCTGGTCGAGTTGCGCCGCTTCATGCGGCGGCCGCTGCGGCTGGAGGCGGTGGATGACGAAAGCTTCGAGGGGGCGCTGGCCGCTGTATACGAGCAGGGATCCAGCGAGGCCATGCAGATGATGGAGGACCTCGGTGGCGAGACGGATCTGTTCAGTATCGCCCAGCAACTGCCCGAACCCGAGGACCTGCTGGAGAGTGAAGACGATGCGCCGATCATCCGTCTCATCAATGCCCTGCTGACGGAGGCCGTCAAGGAAAACGCCTCGGATATTCATATCGAACCCTTTGAACACCGCCTGGTGGTCCGTTTCCGAACCGACGGGGTATTGCGCGAGGTTCTGGAGCCGCAACGCATACTGGCGCCCCTGCTGGTCTCCCGGATCAAGGTTATGGCGCGCCTCGATATTGCGGAAAAGCGCCTGCCCCAGGATGGCCGGATTTCCTTGCGAATCGCCAGTCGTGCCGTGGACGTGCGTGTCTCCACCCTGCCATCCGGTAATGGCGAGCGGGTCGTGATGCGATTGCTGGACAAGCAGGCCGGGCGTCTGGATCTCGAGCACCTGGGGATGTCGCTGGAATCGAGGAAACGGATGGACCAGTTGATACGTCGTCCCCACGGTATCGTGCTGGTCACCGGGCCCACCGGATCGGGCAAGACCACAACACTCTATGCCGCCCTGTCGCGCCTGGACAAGAAACGCGCAAACATCATGACGGTCGAGGACCCGATCGAGTATTACCTCGACGGCATTGGACAGACCCAGGTAAATACCAAGGTGGACATGAGTTTTGCCCGTGGCCTGCGCTCCATCCTGCGTCAGGATCCCGATGTGGTCATGGTTGGCGAGATACGTGATCTGGAAACCGCGGAGATCGCGGTCCAGGCGAGCCTGACCGGGCACCTGGTGTTTTCCACCCTGCATACCAACAGCGCGGTAGGCGCCGTCACCAGGCTGCGCGACATGGGTGTAGAACCCTTTCTGCTGTCCTCCTCCCTGATTGGTGCGCTGGCCCAGCGCCTGGTACGTGTGTTGTGTTCGACCTGCAAGGAGTTCTACTCGGCGGGCCAGACGGATTGCGAGACACTGGGTGTCGATCCCCACAACCCTCCTATTCTATATCGTGCCACCGGATGCAACGAGTGCAATCAGCTGGGTTACCATGGCCGTACCGGTATCTATGAGCTGATAGAGATCGATACAAGGATGCAGGACATGATTCACGATGGCAGCGGTGAAAATGAGCTTGAACAGCATGCCAGGCAGAATACACCGAGCATGCGCGAGGACGGATGGCGCCTCGTTCTCCAGGGCGTCACCTCGATCGAGGAAGTATTGCGCGTCGCGAAAGGGGATTGATGGATTCAGGGACACACGACGTGAAAAATCACGGCCTCTCTTCATGGATTATATGGCCGTGATGATTCCGCATTCCGGCACCCGCACCGCACGAACCGAACAGGCCCTAGCCTATGGGCGCCTTTGAATTTACCGCCCTGGATGCGCGCGGCCGCGAGCAGAAGGGGGTCCTGGAAGGCGATGCCCCCCGGCAGATTCGCCAGCAGTTGCGCGAGAAGGGCTGGATGCCGCTCTCCGTTCAGGAGGTCATCCAGCGTGAAACGCGCAGCAAAAAGCAGATCAGCCTGCGGCGGGGCGTCAGTGCGACCGATCTTGCCCTGATTACCCGTCAGCTCGCCACCCTGGTGCGCGCCGGCCTGCCACTCGAGGAATGCCTGAAGGCCGTGGCGCAGCAGACCGAGAAGTCGCGTCTGAAGAGCATGTTACTGGGTGTACGTTCGCGTGTAATGGAAGGGCATACCCTGGCCATGGGACTGGCTGATTTTCCGCATGTCTTTCCCGAGCTTTACCGTTCCACGGTCGAGGCCGGCGAGCAGTCCGGACATCTCGAGAGGGTACTGGAACGGCTGGCGGACTACACCGAGAACCGTCAGCAGATGCGCCAGAAAATACAGCTGGCTCTCTTCTACCCTGCCTTGCTGACCGCTGTTGCCATTCTGGTAGTCGTGGGCCTGATGACCTACGTGGTGCCCCAGGTGGTGCAGGTGTTCGAGAATATCGGCCAGAACCTGCCGGCGCTAACGCGTATCCTGATAGCAATCAGTGATTTTCTGCGTGAAAACGGATTGACCATCCTGCTGCTGATCGTGGCGGGGAGCGTGGCCTTTGTCTACCTGATGAAGCGCGATGGGCCAAGGCGCCAGTTTCAGAGGCTGGTGATGAGGATGCCCCTGGCGGGGCGCCTGGAAAAGGGAATGAATACCGCCCGTTTCGCCAGGACATTCAGCATCCTGATGGCCAGTGGTGTACCCGTGCTGGAGGCCATGCGTATCTCGGCACAGGTTATGTCGAACCTGCCCATGCGTGATGCCGTCGACGAGGCAACTGACCGGGTTCGCGAGGGTGCAAGCATCCATGCTGCCCTGGAGAAAAGCGGTTACTTCCCTCCTATGACGGTTCACCTGGTCGCCAGTGGCGAGGCAAGTGGAAAACTCGAGGAGATGCTGGAGCGTGCTGCGATCAATCAGGAACGGGAAATCGAGACCCTGATCGCCGCCATGCTGGGTCTGTTCGAGCCGATGCTGATCCTGGTCATGGGTGGCGTGGTGCTCATTATCGTGCTGGCGATTCTGCTGCCGATCTTCGATCTCAACCAGTTGGTTCAGTAACCGCAGGAGGAGACTTCCACCCCTACCGGTATCTCCTGTATCCGGCGGATGCCCGTTTCGATGCGTCCGTCGGGATGCAGGCGTAGCCAGCGGTAACCGGGCGGGCATTCATCGACCGCAAAGCGGCTACTCAACGGCTTGAACTGGATACAGGTGGACGGGCTGGCCATCAGGCGCACGTTGTTGCGCTGGCGCTCGTATTCCTGATGTACATGCCCCCACAGAATGCCGCGCACCTGCGGGTGTCGGTCGATGATCGTAAAGAAGTCCCCGGGATTGTCAACGGCCATGGTGTCGAGCCATTCGCTTCCCACCGGCACCGGTTGATGGTGCATACAGACGAGAGTGTGTTGATCAGGTGCCTTTGACAGATGTGCTTCCAGCAGCTCCAGCTGTTCTTCGCGGAGGTGCCCCGCCTCACTGCCGGGTATGGTGGAGTCCAGGAAGATGAACTGCCAGTTTCCGGAAAAGGCATGATCGGAGTAACGGACCAGTCCACCAGGCAGGGTTTTGCGAAGCGATTGTGCCTCGTCATGGTTCCCGGCGAGGCAGTAGACCGGCACACCCAGTTCCTTCAGATGTGATTTAATGAGCCGGTAGGCGGCAGGTGATCCATCGTGCACCAGATCGCCTGTTGCCAGTACCAGGTCGGGCACGTGGGATGAGAGCGCCTCTGCAGTGACAAGACGCAGAGACTGGTATGTGTTGAGTCCCAGCAGGGTACCTTCTGTATCGGCATGCAGGTGTGTATCCGTTATCTGCAAGACGTTAAGAACCCGCTGGTTGCTGGAATCGGTAGAGATTATCCCGGCCCCCCATATTTCACTTGATGATAACTTATTGCGTACAGTACGACAGTTATGTGAAATTCTTGACAATTAATTAGTATTTCCGCCGGGAAAATGCAAGCGGTGTGATCAGGTTCACCTAAATTATGTCCAACAAAACATTCACCCTGGGAGAATCACTGTACGACTATATGCTGTCTGTTTCGCTCCGCGAGCCCGACATATTGCGGCGCCTGCGGGAGGAGACGGCACGCGATCCAATGGCACGGATGCAGATCGCACCGGAGCAGGGTCAGTTCATGGCCCTGCTGGTACAGTTGGTGAATGCCCGCAACCTGCTGGAGATCGGGGTTTTTACCGGCTACAGCACACTCTGGATGGCCCTGGCCGTACCGGAAGATGCTCACCTTGTGGCCTGCGATATCAGCAAGGAGTGGACGGCGGTCGGCCGGCGGTACTGGGCGGAGGCTGGCAAGGACCGGCTGATCGATCTGCGCATCGGCCCGGCCCTGGAGACCATGGAGGGTCTGCTGGCTGACGGGCAGGCGGAGGGATTTGATTTCATCTTTATCGATGCGGATAAGGAAAACTACGACGCTTATTACGATCGTGCGCTCAGGCTGGTTCGCAAGGGGGGGCTGATCCTGATCGATAATACGCTGTGGTCCGGCGCCGTTGCAGATCCTGCCATTCAGGACCGCGATACCCGGGCCATACGTGCCCTGAACCAGCGCCTGCACACGGATGAGCGGGTAGTACTGAGCCTGTTGCCCGTGGCGGACGGATTAACGCTGGTGATGAAAAGGTAGCGGCGGACAGCGGTAGTGCATGGTTGATCGCTACTGCGCCAGTTCCTTGATGAATAGCTTCGATTTCCGCTGGTAGTTGTACAGTTCGCGTCTTTTCATCGGCAACTGGTCAATGGTTCCCGCCTGGAAGCCGCGCTCGCGGAACCAGTGCGCGGTGCGCGTCGTCAATACGGCAAGACTGTGTATGCCGATCCGTAACGCCTCCTGTTCTATTGCCTCCAGCAAGGCATCGCCCCTTCCCCGGTCCCGGTATTCCGGGTGAACGACCAGGCAGGCCAGTTCCGCTACACCTTCGGACTTGCTGGGGTAGAGGGCCGCACAGGCGATGATCATTCCATCCCGCTCGACCACCATGAAGCGATCAATCTCCATCTCCAGCAGTTCCCGCGAGCGTCGTACCAGTATACCCTCCGCCTCAAGTGGCTGAATCAGTTCCAGGATGCCGCCCGCGTCATCAATACTGGCCTGCCGAAGTCCTTCGTAGACTTCCGTCGTGATCAGGGTGCCGACTCCATCCCGGGTGAACAACTCCAGCAGCAATCCCCCATCGGTGTGACGGCTGATCAGATGGGTGCGCCGTACCCCGTTGCGTGAGGCATGGATGCCGTTGGCAAGGTGCTGTCGCATCTCTGCCGGCATCCGTTTGCGGGATGTCAGCTGCTGCTCCGCCTCGGTAACGGAAAGCTGGCGGGTCAGTTGCCTTTTCCCATCGAGCAGTCCCCTGCTCTCGATCATCAGGATGAGCTTGTCTGCATTCAGGGCCGCGGCCGTGGCAGTGCCGACCTCCTCGGCGCTCAGATTAAAGACCTCGCCGGTGGGTGAGTAGCCGAGTGGTGAAAGCAGAACGATTCGTTTCTGGTCAAGATGCTGGCAGATGGCGCCGGCATCGATCTTGCGCACCTCACCGGTGTGGCAGTAGTCAATCCCGTCGCGAACACCCAGCGGCCGGGCGGTGACGAAATTACCGGAGGTTACACCGATGCGTGCGCCTGACATGGGGGTATTGGCCAGCCCCATGGAAAGCAGGGCCTCCACTTCGACGCGAACGCTACCGCCGGCCTCCTTGACACACACCAGTGCGGCATCGTCGGTCACCCGCAGGCCATTGACATAGCGGAACCCGGCGTCGCGCGCCCTGAGACGGCTCTCGATCTGGGGCCGTGCGCCATGTACGAGAACCAGCCGGACCCCCAGGCCGTGCAGCAGTGCAATATCATGAACGAGACTGGAGAATGCCGGATCGGCGACAGCCTCGCCGCCAAACACCAGTACGAAGGTACTGTCCCGATGGGTGTGGATGTAGGGCGCGGAGTGCCGGAAACACTCGACAAATGTCGCCTGTTTCTGCTTGTCAGTCACGGCCGTTACCTGTGTGGCATCTGGTGATAGATACGAAGTTTTGTTTTTGCATACATGCAGCTGGTGTGTCAATGGGCATGGCCGTACTGGAAAAGGCAGGGACCAGGGGTGCGAGAGGTGATGCGTGATACCCGGGTTGCATGGGCGGCTTTATCCCTCGCTCTTCACGCAAAATTTCCCGATCAGTTGTCCAAGCAGTTCCAGGCAGGGGGGGATGCGGTCCACCGCGAGATATTCATCAGGCTGATGTGCCTGTTCGATATTGCCGGGACCCAGGATCACGGTCTGCATGCCCAGTTGATTCAGGTAAGGGCCCTCGGTCCCGAATGCGACTGCCCCGGCAGCATGACCGGTCAGTTTTTCCACGGTCTGTACAATCGGTGAGTCGGCTGCGGTCTCCATGGCCGGGATCCCGGGAAACAGTGCCCTGAACCGGACTGCCAGCCCGGAACCTTCCAGCGCGCGGGAGACACGGTGGTGCAACTCGGCGCGCAGTTCACCGATACTCATGCCGGGCAGTTGTCTGAGATCGACCTGCAATTCGCAATCGGCGCAGATCCGGTTGGGATTGTCTCCCCCGTGGATATGTCCGAGGTTGAGAGTGGGGACGGGTACGGCGAACATGGGATCGGTGTTGCTGGCTTGTAATTCCTGGCGCCAGGCCACCAGTGCATTCAGTACGCGTACCATGCCTTCCAGTGCGCTGTTGCCGAGCGAGGGGTCACTGGAGTGACCGGAATGACCCTTGAGGTGGATGGCCTCCATGAAGATTCCCTTGTGCATGCGGACAGGGCGCAGGCCGGTCGGTTCTCCGATCAGGGCATAACGGGCCCGGGGTATACCTGCCCGGGTGAGTTCCTCTGCGCCGGCCATGGAGGTCTCCTCGTCGGCGGTTGCCAGCAGGATGAGGGGTTCCTGCAGATCACTGGCCCGGTGGTGGCGGGCGGCCTCGATGGCCAGGGCGAGGAAGGATTTCATATCGGATGTGCCCAGACCATACAGGCGATTATCGGTTTCGATCAGTTGGAAGGGGTCGGTTTTCCAGCCCTCCAGGTCATAGGGGACGGTATCGGTATGACCCGAGAATACCAGCCCGCCGGGACCTTCTCCCAGGGTGGCAATCAGGTTGGCCTTGTCGGGATTTTCCGGCAGGGGGAGGATCTCGATGCGGAAATGCAGGTCATCCAGCCATTCTGCCAGGTGATTGATGACTCCGCGATTTCCCTGGTCGAGCCCCGGATCTGCGCTGCTGACCGAAGGGGTGGCTATCAGGGTACGGATCATATCCCGTAATTCGGGTGCTCTTTGAGTCATCTCTTGCCTGCCAGCTGCGCCTGTCCTGTTTGCATCGTACAGGATAATCAGGGAGTGCGTGAAGGAGAACCTGGATAGGCGGGGTGTTGACGATGCGGTACAATAGGCCACCAACCAGAGCGGGCGGGTATCCAGCCATTTGAAGTGGCTTAACCCCACTGATCCGTACACCGACCCAACTGCCAGGAAACCATTATGAGCCGCTTGCCAGCTGTAGTACTCGTTGCCATGATCCTGGTGGCGTGCGCGCAGTCACTTTCGATCCGGGGTGAGAACGGGGCTCTCGTTCCGTTGATGGGGAGTACGCTTGTGCTGCATCAGGACATCACCATCCCGCCCAACCGGACGAGGGCCTATTTCCAGAAGGGTCGTCAGGTGCCGTCGGGTACCGGAGAGTTCGAACCGTTTTGCCAGATCGAGGTAAAGAAACTGCTTGATACGCCGCAAACCGTGATGGCCGATACGTTTACGGTCACCAAGGTGTCCTGGAATGCCGAAACAGTGGTCGATGCGGGCCTGTTAAGGCTGGCCGGTGTGGGTATCGGTGGCGGTATCATGGATTCCAGCCCCATCAGCAATGTATTCCGGATGTGGTTGCATTCGGACAGGCAGCCCGATGTGCTGTTCCTGATTTGCGGTGGGGCATTCGATGATCCGATCAGGGTTCGTGATCCCACTCTGGCTGACATTCGCGGCACCTTTGGTGACATCGCTACCTTCAATACGCCCTGAGAGTGCCGGGTAACCGGCGAACCGGAATTTTCATGAACAAAGAGGTTCGTGAGCCACTGGCTGAGGTGGAGCTGGATGGCTGTATCATTACATTGCTGGGCACAGCCCATGTCTCGCGCTCCAGTGCCGAGAAAGTAGAGCAACTGCTGGCAAGCGGGCGCTACAACGCCGTAGCGGTGGAACTGTGTCCAAGCCGTCACCATGCCATTGTCAATCCAGACAACCTGGAGAAGATGGATATTTTCCGGGTTATCAGGGAGGGCAAGGTCCCCATGGTGACCGCGAGTCTGGCGCTGGGAGCGTACCAGCAGCGGCTGGCGGAACAGTTCGGGATCAAGCCCGGGGCCGAGATGCGCGCGGCCATCGAATCTGCTGACAGCGCGGGCCTGCCCGTTCTCTTGATTGATCGGGAAATCGGTGTGACCCTGAAAAGAATCTACCGGAGTGTCCGCTGGTGGAGGCGTCTGTATCTTCTGTCGGGATTATTCGCAGGCCTGGTCACCAGGGAGAAGGTGAGTGAAGAACAGGTCGAACGTCTCAAGGAAGGGGATATGCTGGAGACGATCTTCGCCGAGTTTTCCGAGCAGGCACATGACCTGTACGAGCCGCTGATCGATGAGCGGGACCGTTACATGGCGGCGCGGATTCGCATGGAGCTGGATGAGCAGTCATACGATACCCTGCTGGTGGTGATCGGAGCCGGTCACTTGCAGGGAATCCAGCGCTACCTGCGCGAGGATCATACTCCTCCTGCTGACGTGATCGAGGAACTCGATCAGATGCCGGCGCCCAGCCGCTGGCCGAAAGTCATTCCCTGGCTGGTTGTCCTGCTGGTCCTTAGTGGTTTTGCAGTGGGTTTCTCCCGCAGTACGGATCTGGGCTGGCGGCTGGTGATGGACTGGGTACTCATTAACGGAGGTCTTTCCTCGCTGGGCGCGGTCCTTGCCACCGCGCATCCATTGACCGTGGTCGGTGCGTTTATTGCCGCCCCCCTGACTTCACTGAATCCCATGGTTGGTGCCGGAATGGTAACCGCCGCCATTGAAAGCTGGGTGCGCAGGCCCAGGGTGGGGGATTTCAGCCGCCTGCGGGAGGATACCGCCCATTTCCGGGGGTGGCGCAAGAACAGTGTCGCACGCATCCTGCTGGTCTTTATTTTGAGCACCCTGGGTTCCGGTGTGGGGACCTATCTCGCCGGCTTTCGCATTCTGGAAAGGCTGGCTGGTTAGGGCCTGTTAACACTAAAATGGCCGTCATCGCGGCGATTTTCCTGGTGTTAACAGTTCCTGGCCCGGCGCGAGTTCCCGCAGTGCGCTAACAATGTCAACGGGTTCCATCCGCCGGGTGTAGTCCCGCTCAACGAAGGCGGCTCGAACGATCCGGTTTGTGTCGATAACATAGGTTGCCGGCACGGGCAGATCCCAGGATTGATCACCGTTTGCGGCCGGGATATCAAGACCCCATTCCAGGTATAACGGTCGCATCTCCTCGTAAACGGTCATGACCAGTCCGTAATCACGTGCCGTGTGATTACCGGAGTCGCTGAGAACCTCGAATTCGAGTTGGTGTTTTTCCACGGTTGCCCTGGAAGTGTCGGGCGTTTCCGGGGAAATGCCAATGAGAGAGCCGCCGGCCGCCCTGATCTGTGGCAGGTGCTCCATCAAGGCCCTGAATTCCAGGTTGCAGAACGGACACCAGCCACCCCGGTAGAAACTCAACACGACCGGTCCGTTCTCGAGCAGTGAGGAGAGTTGCCGCAGACCACCATCTGCCGCCGGCAATGAGAAATCGGGTGCCTGGTCGCCGGTCTGGATGGCCTGATCGGCAACATCCGATTCGAGCAGTTTTGCAAAACTGCTGGTGACGGTCTTCTGTTCATCTTCCGGCAAGGAAGACAGAAAGGATTCAAGTACCTCTCTTGTCTGTTCAGCCAGGGTCGTTACGGGACGGGTCTCTTCGCGGTGCTGGTTCATTTCTCTTCTCCTGATTGCGTTGAAAAAACTGGCTGTTCAGGGCCTCTCCATAAACGGGCATGACTCGTGGTCGCGCAGTACCCTGACCGATCTCCATTCCTTCCGCTATGGCATGACCGGGTGATTGATCCCCGTTTGGAAATCCGGCAGGCAGGCTTTATACCGGCTGGTCTGCAAAGGCCACCACAATGCTGACCTCGTCACTGACGCCGACCGGAAATCCTTCGATCCCGAAATCGGTGCGCCGGATGGTCGTTGTGGCCTTGTAAGCCAGTCGTTGTGGATCACTTCTGCCGGCGTGGTCAGTCAGTGGTTTGATAGTAAAGGTGACCTCGCGTGTCATGCCGCGCAGACTCAGTTTTCCGGTCAACTGCTGTAGTCCGTTTTCGTTGCCGATCAGGCGTGAACTGGTGAAGTGTATGGCCGGGTATTCCCTTGTATTGAAAAATACGGAGCTGCGGAGTAACTCATCCCGTGTTTCGTTGTGGGTAGTTACACTATCCGATGCGATCTCTATGGAGAGCTGAGAGTCGGTGCAGTCGTTCCCGAAAACCAGCTGACCCTGTACCTCCTCGAACTGTCCTTCTACCTGGATGAAGCCCAGCACCTGGACACTGAAGCGAACCACGGCGCTGGCGAGATCCAGTGATTGCGGACCGGATTCTGCAGGCTCTGGACGTGCGGTACCAGGCAGGCAGAATAACAGGGTGAGGACGAGGGTGGGGCCGATGTTTCTGTGTAGATGAATCATGCTGTTCACCTCGGGTAGTAGACCGGTCAGTTAAATTTGGGGTAAAAAAACTATTCCTTCACCATGGTCGCAGGGACCATCAATCCACGCACGGCCTTGCCCAGCTTGCGTATGACTTCAGGGTCATTGCGCGCCTTGGCGATCAGGACTATGCCCTCTATGTAGGCAAAAATAGCCTCCGCAGATGCCTGAACATTGATATCCGCAAGTTCTCCCGTGGCGATGGCGTCCTCCAGGCTTTCGGCAATACGTGCCTCGATGCCCCTGAAAATATGCATAACCCGTTGCCGGATCTGCTCATCCTGGGTACTCATCTCACCGGCCAGGTTGCCGAATGGACATCCCAGAATCTGTCCGGAGTCTTCCCTGGTCTGGCGCTGGAATTCATAGATCAGTTCAATCAGACGGTCGATTCGCTCCAGTGGAGACCGGTCACTGGAAAAGGCATTGTCTTGTACCGAATCGCGGAAAAACTGCTCCAACTGGTCCAGTACAGCCAGAGTAAGGTCTCTTTTGGAAGGGAAGAAATGATAAAAACTGCCTTTTTTGACCCCTGCGCGATTGCAGATCTCCTGTACGCCCACATCGGTATAGCTGCGTGCGTAGATGAGTTCCTGGGCACTGTCGATGATGCGCTGTTTCGTGTCGACGCTGGTGTTCATGACCGGTATTATAGTAGACCGGTCGGTAAAGTCAACCCTGCTTATTGACATACCGGATTGCTGGTGACAGAGATGAGTATCGGGCTGAGGGATATCAGAATCGAACCGGGGATCATTCTGCATTGATGAGCCCAATTCCGGTATCGGGTTATCCGGTTTTCCCTCCAGCCGTCAGTCCTCAGTCTTAATCGACTGAATTATTGAGTCTTATTCTGTGATCCATGCCTTGCATCGTAGTATGCTTGTTGCTGAAAGAAGCTAATCATCGGCCATGGCGGAGGGACTGGGGTGCTTCAATTTATCGCTCGACTGGTTCTGCGGATCATCTGCTGGATTGAGCTGGCCCTGTTTACGGGCCTGCTGTATCTGTTGTCCTGGCTTCCTGCTGCCCTGTTGCGGCCGTACTATTTCCAGGCATTCCGGTTCTGGTGCCGGTCCTTTGTGCGGGCCCTGGGGGTGGATCTGCGGCTGCATCAGAAAAATATACATCCCGTACCCGATCAGTACATCCTGATCGCCAATCATCCCTCTGCCTTGGAGGATGTCGGGATACCCGCCTTGTTCCCGGTTCACTCCCTGGCGAAGATCGAGGTGAGGGACTGGTGGCTGGTTGGCCGTATCAGCGCAGCCGCCGATAGCCTGTATGTGGAACGGGAATCCAGGGATTCGCGCCAGGAAGTATCTTCCAGGATCGTCGAGGAACTTGGCAGGGGAAAGAATATTGCGCTGTATCCCGAAGGCGGGTGCAAGGGACGGCGGATCTTTGAGTCATTCCGTCACGGCGCCTTCGATATTTCCCTGCGCACCGGGATTCCGATCCTGCCCGTTTTTCTGCATTATGAGTCACAGGAAGATTTTGAGTGGCAGCCACCCTATACGCTCCTGCACAAGATCCGGCACATGATGACGACTCGCAATAACAGGGCAAACTATTACCTTTATGACGCCATCTACCCGGAGCGGTTTTCCGACAGGGAATCCTTTAATTACCATGTTCATGATCTCTATCTGCAGTGGCAGGCAAGGTACCTCGATTAAGCGGCCCGTCTCTGCAGGTGCTACAGGAGACATCCGTACCCCGTGAAGCTCCGCACCCTGATACTGCTGTTTCTTTTCCTGTTTGGCCTGACACCGCTGCTGGCCGTGCTGGTGGCAAATGTGCCCCTGGTAATCGACAAGCTCGAACTCTTCTACCACAAGGCCTACCTGCAGAACCTGCGTGCCGACTTTCGGGACCTCGATCAGCATATTGCCCGGCGTCACGAGATGGTGCGACTGCTCGCCAAGCTTCCGGAGCCCGGCATGCTGATCAGCCCGACAGACAGCGAGATGGCGTCTGCCATCGAAAAGGCGCGCAGTGGGTATACCCAGTGGACCAACCAGGTTTTGTTCGACCAGCTTGATGTCGTCCAGATCCTGTTTATCGATCAACAGATGCGCTTGAGGTTCTGGCTGGAGCGGGACAGCAAGGGCGGTATGCTGGTGAGGGGCAGGGACCTGATGGTCGCGCCATCGGCAGCACTGGATGAAATCAGCAGGAAGCTGCGCCCGGGCGAGGTCTTTACGGGACCAATCAGTTTCAATACGCAGATTGCCGGTGAAAAGCCATGGCTGGATATGACACTGGATTTCATCAGCCCGATTATCGGCAGCCCGGATGAAGAAGGGCGGGACAAGGAACCCAGGATACTCGGAATGGTGGTGGTGACCATCGACGTGGGTGGGCTGGCAAACGCCTATCGGGGAAACTACTGGGTACGGGACAATGGAGAATACTTGAGTTATACCGACCAGGAACCAGCCAGTTCCAGCGCCTTTCGTGATTTCCCGGGACTGGAGTCGGTCTTCAAGCAGGGTGAACTGGGTCTGTGGGAAGATGCCGGACAACAGGTTTTCTGGGTTCCGCTGTTCCGTACAGAAGGATCCGGCAAACTATGGGTGGGGCGTAGCGTCGACCCCTCACCGATCACCGCCTTTCTTCGCAGCCTGCAGCTCAGGGTGGCAAGTATCGTGATCGGGTTACTGGTCCTGGTCCTGATTATTGCCCGCCTGATCGCGGTGCGTGCGGAACGTTTCAGCAAGGAGTTGACAGGGGGTATCGCAAGAGTTCTGGAAGATAATGAGCCGGTAGAGTTTTCATGGAAGCGTCCCGAAGAACTGCGCGTGCTGGGGGAGAAGCTCACCCGCCTGGCAGATACCCATGCCCGGCACACCGCCTCCCTGCGCTCCCATGCACAAGCGCTGGAGGAGTCGAATCGATACAAGTCCCAGTTTCTTGCCAATGTCAGCCATGAACTGCGAACGCCACTGAATTCGATACTGCTTCTGTCGAAGATCCTCTCGGACAATGAGAAACGCAAGCTGCGGGAGGTAGAGGCGAGACAGGCGAGGGTGATCTATGGCGCAGGCTCCGAGTTGCGGGCACTGATCGACAATATCCTGGATCTTTCGCGGATCGAGGCGAGGAAGGTGGATCTGGAACTGGAGAAGACCGGTCTTGAGCCGTTGCTGAACGATCTGCTGGAATTGATGCGACCGCAGTTTGACGAGAAAGGTCTGGAGCTCAAGCTGGAATTGGGTGAAGAGGCGCCGCGTGAGCTTGTCACCGATGCTGACAAGCTGCGACAGATCCTGATCAATTTTCTGTCCAATGCAGTCAAGTTTACCGAGACCGGTGGTGTCACGGTGCAGTTACAGGCCAACCGGAACTCGCAGTCGGATCGATATCCACTGCGGATCAGTGTTCGCGATACGGGCATTGGTATTCCCGGTGACAAGCAGGATGTGGTGTTCGAGGCATTCAAGCAGGCGGATGGTTCTACCAGCCGCCGATTTGGAGGCACCGGGCTGGGGTTGACCATCAGTCGGGAAATCGCCGGGCTGATTGGCGGGCAGATCACAATCGAAAGTGAGGAAGGAAAGGGTTCTGTATTCTCCCTGCTGTTGCCGCTCGAATTCGAGGGCAGCGCTATTGATTCGGAGCAACTGGTCACGATGCGGACCGTGGAGGAGGTGTCCCCGGATCAGCCGATACCCGTCGCCGATTATCACGGCAGGAGGGTGCTCGTGGTGGACGATGATATGCGTAACCTGCTTGCACTGACGCCCCTGCTGGAGGGCTGGGGAATCGAGGTAACCGCTGCCGGAGGCGGGATAGAGGCCATGGATACACTCGCTGAGGATGATGGCTTTGACCTCGTTTTGCTGGATCTGATGATGCCGGAGATGGATGGTTTCGATATCATTGAGCAGATCAGGGGGCAACCGCAGTTCAGGGACCTTCCAATCGTGGTTCTCTCGGCCAGGGCGGGTGAGGCCGACCGCGATCGTTCCCTGTCACAGGGGGCCGCCGGTTTCCTGGTCAAGCCGGTTTCACCGGTGGCGCTGAAGGAGATGCTTGATCGCTACCTTGCGATCGATACTACATACGATGCCGTCTCCGACGGTTATCAGGGGAGGGAGCAATGAATCGTTATGCAGGATTCACGGTGTTGATTGTCGGTGACAACGAGAACAATCTGTTTACCCTGCGGACCCTGATCGAGAAATTCATGGACGTGGAGATACTGGAGGCGACCTCCGGGCAGGCAGCCATTGACACGGCCGTGCAGAACCTGTCTCTTATACAC
>JARFQV010000331.1 GCA_029287615.1 Pseudomonadota bacterium
CCCTAACCATGACAATGCCCGGATACGGGGCATGAGCAAGGCATGATCACCCGTTTTATCTGCGGTACGCCAGTGCTAATCGTTGCAGGCCCGGGCGCGGGATTCCTGTAACGGTAAACCGGGTTTCGAAATCACCTTCGAATGGGGCGACCCGCTGAGCTATCCGGGTATCAGACGTGATGTCGTGGAAATTCACCCGGATGCAGCAGCGAATGCGAAGCACCCGGCAGGTCAGGGGAAACCGAGTATCAACATAACCGAAGTGGACCGGTTATATGGTGTGATCCGCAGAAATTGATGCAGTTTGAGTCACAAATCGGTATTCACCGTGTAGGCCGCAAAGCACTGGGGAGCTGTCGTCTTGCAATGGCTCGGAGCAGCATTTGTCAACGAAGTGGTTGCATCCATTTGAGCGCGAAGGCGCTTACGCTGCCAGGCAAGCACGGTATAGATCAATGTATCATGCAGCCTGAAAAGGGAAAGGTCAGTCTGTCCGATGCAAAATTCGATGCGCGCGTATGGAATATCAGGCCGCAAACGCCCGGCGAGATGCCGGATTTACCGGATATTGCTGCTACCCTGCGCATAGAACTGGACTCATTGGACCGGGCTTACGTCAACCGAAGTCAATACCGGAAAGTTGAAGATAATTATGTCGGTCATGGCGTCGCAGAGGGCATAGTCGAGCCCTGTTACCTGAGTTTCCACCTGGTTAATTCAAAAACCCGGGACACGATCAGCTTCGACATGTTTCATCCCGGGGCTATCATTCCGGGAGAGTACGAATTTGCCAATCGTATCGATCTTGCCAGCGATACCGAGTACATACCGGCAAGAAAGGTGCCCGGTATGGTGGTGGGTGGTTTTGCCGTGGGTCCCGATAACCCGGAAAGCAACGGTCAATACAAAGAGTATGCCATTACGGCCGGTACCCTTGGCATAGATTCGATATGATGTGGCTCAATGGTGTGGAACCACCGCCGGGCATGCCCCCGGATACTCAAATAAAAGTTTCAAGAAGATTTGAGGGAAGTGGTGCTGTACATCTGACACGTCATCTCGCAACGCGAGACAAGCGTCGCATGCAGGGTACGGTCAAGGGTGAGGTAAAACAAAAAAACGGCAACCTCAAGGTCAGGATTTTTGCAGAATTTGATCTTGCCCAATCATGCGGAACCGGGGATGATGGGCAGCAGTAAGGCTAACATCATTTTCTGGCAGAGCAGGGGATCTGTTCAGGCTGGGTTTGCATTGGACACGAGCGATTCACTATCGCGAACTTCGCTCGAAAGCATTTACTGAATGGCAGGGCCTGCGCCCGAATCATCACACGATAGTAATGGGAAGGAATCGTAGATGGGTTGTGCGGTCAGGATGTCGTTAAATCGATATTACCGGCCGGACTGAACTTGACTGTGTCCCCGAGGAGGATCCGGCCATGACATGGTCTGCAAAATTCACCCTGCTCTTCGTGGTATTCGTCGATCTGCTTGGGCAGGGCCTGGTATTTCCGATCATCAATGCCCTGATCATGGAGTCCGACTCTAGCTTTCTGCCGAGCGGCACTTCCGATGCAACCCGCCATCTGTACTACGGCCTGGTCATCGGCGCCTTTTTCCTCTGCTGGTTCCTGGGCGCTCCCTACATTTCCAGGCTCTCGGATGTCATCGGGCGCAAGAATGCCATTCTGATCTGCCTGTCCGGAGCCCTGGCCGGCTACGTGATCACCATTGTGGCACTCTACACCAGCAGTCTCTGGCTGCTCATTCTGGGTCGGGGGATTACCGGTTTGACAGCTGGCAATCAACCCATTGCGCAGGCGGCGATGATCGATGGCAGCGTCGATGACGCCGACCGTGCACGTAATATGGGCTATATCATCACGGGTGTCAGCTTCGGCCTCGTTGGCGGTCCCATAATGGGCGGGGTACTGTCCGATCCCGAAATCATAGGATCGGACGCCAGCCTCAAGCTGCCGTTCTATGCCGCGCTGTTCCTGGTTCTCATTGCAATAGTCCTGGTCATCACCTTCTTCAGGGACATCGAAAGGGAGCGCAAACCCTTTGCCTTCCGGCCCCTGGAAATCTTCGATCTGCTGTGGCGCGTGACCCGGTACCCGCTGGTACTCAGGCTGACTACGGTATTCCTGTTCTTTCACATCGCCAATGTCACGTTCTATATCTTTGTAGACAATTACCTGACCAGCCGTTTCGGCTACGGAACCCTGGGGGGTAGCATGATCATGCTGACCATTGGCGTCGCACTGGCGTTTTCCAGCACCTTCCTGGTTGTGCCAGCGCAGAAGAGGTTCAACAAGCAGACCATCGTAGCGGTCAATTTCATCACCTGGGCTGTCTGTGCAGCCGCGTTCATCGCCTCGCCCGTTGCGATCCTCTGCTTCCTTCCGGTGTTTCTCTTCTATTTCGTCTTCGGTGTCTCCTATCCCACCTTTCTGGGTCTCTATTCCACCAGTGTCAGCAACGAGGAACAGGGCTGGGTCATGGGCATCACCATCGCCGTGTTCACGCTGGTTGCCGGTATCATGTCGTTGCTGGGGGGGGACCTGATGAGTATCGATATCCGGGCACCGTTTTATATTGTCATCGTTGCAGCGCTTATCGGTGTGGTCGTCCTGAAGATCGCCTGGAACCAATCGGAGGTAAGGCGGATTATGCGAAAATAATAGAAAATTGCGTGTCCATGTGGGCATGTCTTTCATGGTATCTCTTCTGTATCGCCCGAATGCAGGGTGCCTTGTGCAGGTATTGTCGACGTAACGATATCCAAACCGGACAAACCACCCACGGTTTCATCTCGTCACTATCTGGCGTTTCGCTCTAAGGCATTTTATGAATGGCAGGAGATGACATCCGCCCGGATTGTGGTCGAGTAACAAAAGGATATACCCGCGGATCGGTAGTGCGATCGGTAGACCATTAACCTGACAGCATCAACAGGGAGCGATGATACGATGAACAGGAAAAAGAAAGAGTCGGGTAATTCACTGGCAACTGCCCTGGCC
Organism: Pseudomonadota bacterium; assembly: GCA_029287615.1. GTDB lineage: Bacteria > Pseudomonadota > Gammaproteobacteria > UBA9214 > UBA9214 > JARFQV01. The sequence goes on from JARFQV010000331.1 coordinate 3,023, forward strand.
GCCTTGGGTGCAACCATCCTGGCTACGTTGGGTGCCGTCGGGACAGCAAGCGCGGTGCATCTGAATGCACAGCAAAAGGGGAGGTCTACCTGGGACTGCCGACGATCGGCTTCCGGGTAACCGTCATCTTCAACGAGAACGTGGGTATCGGTGCCGCCTATGCAGACGGTATCCCGCACTCGGGTGAGACGAGGATCTTCGAGTCGGGAGATCCGGGTATCCCGCCCAACATCCCGGGCGGGGGAGAACCAGTTCCGTAAGATGGCATGATGGTGTGATCTGTGAACGGAGAATACCCGCCGTGTGATAATCTCATCCGGCAGGTTTTTGTGTCTTCGTGATAACCCTGTGGTGTTGATTTGCGGATTATCCTCGTCGGTTTACGGGCATGAGCATCAAAGCAAAGGTCAGGATGGCACTCGCAGGCAGTATCAGTGCCCCGGGTGCCTCCAGCACCCACAACGTGGCACCGGTTACGAAGCTCCAGGCCACCGGAATCATCGCCAGCCAGATGGCAACGTGGCCTTTCGTCAACAACAACAGGCCGAGTGTGGCCAGCACGGTGGTGTCGGGGGTCATCGCGAACAACTCCGCCTGCATCCAATCGCGCCCGGTGAGGAGCGCGGTCACCGGCATTGCCAGCAGCGCGCCCAGCAGGACGAAAACACCGATGTAGACACGCATCGAGTTTCCGGTTTCCAACTCCAATCCACGAGGCGATATTCCGGAGACAAAAAACAGCAGCGCCTGGAGCACAAAGGCAACCGCGTACCAGTCCGCAATCCAGTGGATGGGTGCGAGGCGAAGATGGAGGAACGCCCAGCCCACCCAGGCCCAGCTTGCGGCCAG
>JARFQV010000004.1 GCA_029287615.1 Pseudomonadota bacterium
GAGGTAAAGACCCGCAACGCCGGCCATAAACAGCAGGAACGGGTCCATTACACCCTTGCTGTCGCCAATGCTGCAGCCCAGCCCCCAGCCACTGCTGCTGCTTCCGGTGTTACCGATTGATGAACCGCCGGTATCCGCAGAGAAGTCCCAGTTCAGCGTATCGACCAGCTCGGTACTGGTCAATCCATCCAGCAGCGCCTCGTCAATGGTGTCGTTGTCGTTGAACTGGTTCGCATTCTGGATGGCACCATCGACCGTATTCTCGAGTCCTTCGATATCACCGAGACCGGTGAAGAACATCAGGGATCGGCTGGTGTTTGGCGGGATGGTAACCACAAATCTGGCCCCGATTCCCTCGTTCCCAAAGCAATTGAAAACCGATGAGGTTACCGTGGTGGGTCTGGACTCGGGTTCACCGGTACCGAACAACACGCTGGTGACTACGGGCTCGGGAGTGATCAGCGCGTTATCCTCAAAACCGTTCGAGGTTACAACCCAGCGGTCGTCCCGATCGATGACCTCGTTGCCGGAAGAAGTGGCCTCGATCTTTGTGAGTACACCGGAACCCAGATTAACCGGCATTTCCACAGTGACCACTCTTTCGAGTACGAGATCCGGGTTGCGCAGGATTGCGCGTAAGCGCCCCGCCTGCAGGCTGCCGGGGAAGAAATATTCCAGGCTGACATCGATCCCGTCGATCAATACCGGACCCGCCGTGAGCGTCGTATCTTCCAGGTCAATGGTGCCCGGTGCGACAAAGATTTTCCCTTCTACAAACACGGAATAGGCATTGTCATAGGCATTGGTGTCGCCATTTGCGCTGGTTGCATCCAGGATACCCATGCCTGCGCTGAAATCGCAATTGCCGGTGAAGGCCTCGCCGGTATCAGTGCCGGCAGCATTGGTGAGGAACCATGTCGTGTTGCCGATGCCGGGCACGTTGATGGGAAGTTCCGCCGGGATGGCCATTACCAGACATGACCAGGCGCCGAAAATAATCATCGCAACTGAATGTTTTATATAAGTATTCATGGTCGACCCGGTTTGTTTCCCCTGAATGGTTGGTAGTGGTGTCGAGCGAAGCGTCAAAATATCATCGCATGTTTTCTTATGAGTGTAAAATATTACGGTAACTTTTTAATCTTCTTGAATTAATTTCACAATTTCTTGCAGCGATGGATAAGGCGCAACCGGGTTCCCGGTCATGACGGCAATTGTGGAACCGGCACTGTCCCAGGAAAGGGCGGAAGTCGCGAAAGGCGTGAGCAAGTGCAACCGGGTCCACATCGCGCAACCGGAAGTCACGCACACCCGGGGAGTCGATGAGGTCACCACCCCCTGGCAGATGGTAGAGTGTCGTTGTGGTGGTAGTGTGACGCCCCAGACCAGAGGCATCGGACAGGGTTCCGACGGCGATATCGCGGTCGGGTAACAAGCGCTTGATGAGCGAGGACTTGCCAACACCGGACTGGCCGACCAGTATCCCCACTTTCAGACGCCCGGACAGTTCTTCAACGCCCTTGCCGCTCAGTGCACAGGTGAAGGATACCTGGTAGCCGATTTCACGGTATTCCCTGATCCGATCCTGCATCAGGCGAATACCCGTCGGATCCAGCAGGTCCATCTTATTGATAACCAGTGAGGGTGTAGCCGAGATGATCTCTGCTGCAGCCAGGTAACGATCAATCAGGTATCTATCCAGGGGGGGCTCGGGTGCGGATACCACGATGACCTGGTCAATATTGGCCGCCAGAGGGCGGCTCTTGCCATTACTGTCATGGCGTTGTAGTACCGTGCGGCGATCCAGCCTCTTTTCGATAACGCCTTCCGCATTTCCGGTTGATCGCCAGGTGACCCTGTCTCCACAGACTATGCGACCGGTACTTTTACGGGAAGTACAGAGAGAGAGCTGACCTTGCCCGTCCTCTACCAGTGAGGTGCTGCCATAGTTGGCAACAACGAGTCCATCCATGAGTTCCGGCCGGATGCCGGCAGGATGAGGGGCTTTCGGGTTTTCATTCCGGTGTATGTTCACAAGTCGTACCGGTCTCGATTTCCGGATAACGCGAGTCCGTACCGTTCACCGCAGGGTGTGGTGAGAGCGTGCAGGCCCGGGACCCTTGTCCATCCAGGTGACGCGACTCCTGAAAGGCATACGCTGCTTCCCGGCGACAAAAAGGCAAACAGAACCGTCGCGAGAGTCAGGATGCCGGGAGATTGAATCAGGAGCCTTCATTCAGCAGGGCGTCGATCTTTGCCGCGCAGATAAAATCGTTTTCTGACAAGCCGCCTATGGAATGGGTGCTGAAGCGGATACGACAGCGATTATAACCGACCTCCAGATCGGGATGATGGTCCTCACGATGGGCTACCCAGGCGAGGGCATTCACGAAGGCTATCGTTTGATAGTAATTTCTGTGCTTGCAGGTACGGCTGATTTCCGTAAACGAGTCATTCAGTATCCAGTCGGAATGAAGTCTGGTCTGCAACTCGCGAGCCTGTTCCCGTGTCAGCGGCGGTGTGCCGCTTTCACAGGGTATGCAGTGTTTGTCGAGCAGCGAGGATGGGCTCATATCCCGATCTCATTTGTACTGATAGTAGGTATCATTCAGGTAGGCCGTTACGTCGTCGATCTGTTCGTCGAACCATTTCAGGCCAAGGCTTTGTTCGCAGCGCCGAACCTGCTTTTTGATCCCTTCTGTTGTTGTTACCCGCCGTTCCTTGCGGGTATATACGGAGCTGTCGTGACAGCTTTGACAATTTGCGTCATGCAATGCCTTACCCTTTTGTGTGTCCGCGGCCATGCTCGTGGCGGGCAGTAACAGGGTGCAGCAGATACAAAAGGCGGGGATAACTGATCTCATGTGATGGCCTCCAGTGGACTTTGGTTAATGTTAGCCGAAATATGCGCAACCCGCACCGGTGCCGGGGGGTGTGAGTCGTGAAATGCGGAATACAGGGGATCGGGTGTCAATGTGCTGGCATTTTCCCGGTACATCTTTACCAGGGCATGGACCAGATCTTCGCCACTGGCATTGGCGACGGCATAATCATCGGCCTCGAATTCATGCTTGCGTGAAAGGTGTGCCAGCACCGGCTGCAGGAAGAAGGTAAAGACCGGTACTGTCAGCATGAACAGAAGCAGCGCCATATAGTCGGAAGGTCGCGACACCCCGAGCCCTGTATAAAACCAGGATTGTCCGGCCAGCCAGCCGAGCAGGGCAAACCCGGCCAGACTCATCAGGAACAGGGTCAGCATGCGTTTCTGTACATGCTTCAGCTTGAAATGTCCCAGTTCATGGGCGAGCACGGCCTCGATTTCGGCACCTTCGAGGCTATTGAGCAGGGTATCGAAGAACACGATGCGTTTGTTGTTGCCAAAACCCGTGAAGTAGGCATTACCGTGACCGGATCGACGGGATCCATCCATGACAAAGATACCCTGGCTCCTGAATCCGCATTTATTGAGCAGCGTCTGGATGCGTTCCCTGAGTTGCTGGTCATCCAGTGGTGTGAAGCGGTTGAACAGGGGGGCAATGAATGCGGGGTAGGCCCACATCATGATCAGGCTGAAGCCCATCCAGACCGCCCAGACATAGAACCACCACAGGTCACCGGATGTCTGCATGATCCAGAGGGCCAGCAATGCCAGCGGGACGCCCAGCACCAGGAACAGGATGGCCTGCTTGATCAGGTCACCGATAAAGACCGCGATGGTCGTTCGATTGAAGCCGAAACGTTCTTCCAGGACGAAGGTATGGTAGATACCGAACGGCAGGTCGAGCAGAGACATGATCAGCATGGCGCTGACCATTACACCGGCACCGGTTATCAGCGAGGTGTGGTTCGCTGCAGTCCAGACGCTGTCCAGGAACTCCAGTCCGCCTCCAAGCGTCCAGCCCAGCAGCAGCAGGCCGCCATATAACAAGTCGAGTATCCCCAGTCTTGTTTTGGCGATGGTATAATCCGCCGCCTTGCGGTGATCCTCCGGTGTTATCTGGTCGCGGAATGCCGCGGGAACCACATCGCGGCGGATCCCGACGTGCCTGAGTTGCCGGTTTGCCAGCCAGATCCTGGTGATGGTTGAGGCAACCAGTGCGGCCAGGAACAGAGCGCTAAACATATTCAACATACAGTCCTCTGATTGATTTTCGTCACCGGGCAAAACACGGCCCGGGACCTATTCCGGATCCGGAATTCCAGTCGGTCAGCAGGTTATCCTCTGCTACAATGCAGTACAACCCCGCCAATTAAAGGGAAAGTCTATGATACAGGATGCAGCAAACCTGATTTGGGTTGATCTGGAAATGACCGGGTTGGATACAACCTCGGACTCTATTATCGAGATCGCCACCGTGGTTACCGACGGTGAACTGAATATCCTGGCGGAGGGACCGGTGTTAGCCATATACCAGCCGGATCAGGTGCTCGATGGAATGGATGAATGGAATACCAGACAGCACGGCAAGTCCGGTCTGGTGGACCGGGTACGTAAAAGCAGGATCAGCGAGGCAGATGCCGAAAAGGCGACCATCGAATTTCTGGAGCAGTATGTCCCCGCCAACAGTTCACCCATGTGTGGAAACAGCATCTGCCAGGACCGGCGTTTCATGGCCCGGTGTATGCCGGATCTGGAGCGGTTTTTCCATTACCGCAATCTGGATGTCAGTACCCTGAAGGAACTGGTGAGGCGCTGGGCGCCCGAGGTGGCCAGGGGTCTCAGCAAGGAAGGTACACACCTCGCGCTGGATGATATCCGGGATTCGATACGCGAGTTGCAATACTATCGTGAGAACTTTATCGAGCTGAAGGCTGAAGGCTGAAGGCTGAAGGCTGAAGGGTAGTGCCCCGACGCCAGGAAAGCTTGTGGGGCTACAGGAAAAAACCGGACCGACAATAGCCAACGAATCTACGGAAGAGGGCTGGAAACGAAAATCGGTAGTTGTATCAATCACGGTCTGAATACTGGTTTCACCGCATGATCAAGCAGGCGGAAAAGAAATTTTTCAATTGATTCTGGAATACACACCTGCTGAGTTGCTGGCCCGGTTCCGACGGAGTATTCAGGATAGTTGCGTAACAAGCAAGGGTCATTCTGATTGAAAAATCTGATCCCATCCCCTTGATTGCAGAGCAGATGCGCAACGTCGTGACGGAAAGATTTCAGGCGGATGCTTGCATGAGAAGGAGTATTGGGCGCATTATGGACGCGCGGTACATAATTACGGACCTCAAACCAATATGACGAGTCCTTGCTTGCTCTCTGAATTCACAGCACATTTTCTTCAGGTCGTACCCTGCATACAGGCTACCGCCCGCGAAACCGGTAGTTCCCTGTCCGACCCCGGAAATCGTCTGTATTCTGCTTCTCCAGAAAACCCGCCGTGGCACAATCCCCGGAAGCGTTTTTCGAAACCTGCAGGCTGTGGCCCCGCAGGGGGTATGTA
>JARFQV010000058.1 GCA_029287615.1 Pseudomonadota bacterium
CGAGACCGCCTCGTGGCGCAAGTCATGGAATCGGAGATCCTGCAAGCCCGCGCGCGTAACGGCCATCGCCCAGACACGTTTGATTACGTATGGCCTGCGCTTTTTATCGCGACAGGGGTCACCAGGAAATAACAATGGTGAATCTGTAGTCTCGTGAAACGGGTGCGCCATTGCCTCAGAGAAAACCGCCACAGCCTGCGGTGACAATGGCACCGTACGCGCAATACCGTTCTTGTTCTTATCCAGACGTACTATTTGGCGGTTTAGATCTACCTGACTTCGATACAGGCTGAGTATTTCTCACTGACGCATCGCGGTATACAGTGCAATGCGCACAGCCCAGCCCAAAATCGGGTTACTGTGTTGATCCACCGCCTCTAACAGGCGCGCCTCCTCTTCTTGCATCAACCGTCGGTTGCGGCCGCTGCCCGGTGAGGGCTTGCGAACATTTGCCACCGGGTTATGCGTCAGCCCCACACCCCATTCCTGAATAACGGTCTTGTACAAATGACTCAGCAGCGCGAGCTCCAGACGCACGGTATTGTTCGATTTACCCGCGGCGAGGCGGTTGTCACGGTAACGTGCGATATGATCTGAAGTGAGCGTAGCCAGCGCATATATCCCGAGTATCTCGGACAGGACTTTGGAGCGGCTACGTTCACGATCTTGTGTACTGGCTCCCTTGGTAATAGAAACCTCCCGCATGTATCGATCCAGAGCATCCTTAATCGGCATGTGTTCCGAGGGGGCACGATTTATATAGACACCACGAACGATTTCATCTTCAGTATTACGCGCCCAGTCCACTGCATCGCGTTTGGTCCGAAAGGTCTTGATCGTGGTAGGCCAACCACGTCTGCGAATGATTGCCTTCCACGTGTTTGAGGGGGTTTTGGTGATGCTTGCCACAGCGCCTTCCGTACCGGGAGTGTACCGCAAGTGTACCGAAGGCCGTTATTTAGGGCAAACCCTACAGAAAAATATCTGTAAGTCTTTGTTTTTATGGTGGGTCGTGCAGGGATCGAACCTGCGACCATCGGATTAAAAGTCCGGTGCTCTACCAACTGAGCTAACGACCCATGTATCGGCGGATGTGCCCGGGTGGGCTGGCTGCCGGGATTATACCAGCCGGCACGCAATAATGCGGTGTGCGGCCGCACATCATACCTGTACCTCGTGAAATCGCAAGCCTGCCGGTAAGGCACTGTGATATAAAAGAAATCATGGGCTGGCGGAGGACTGGTAGCGGGTCGGGTCCGGTACACCGGCCTCCCTGAACCCGCTTGCCCGCAGACGGCAGGAATCGCAAAGACCGCAGGCGGCGCCCGACTCATTGGCCTGGTAGCAGGAGACCGTCAGGGAGTAGTCCACCCCGAGCCGCACCCCCTCCCGGATGATTTCGGCCTTGCTGAGCGAGATCAGCGGTGCATGGATGCGGAGGGTTTGCCCTTCCACCCCGCGGCGGGTCGCCAGATTCGCCATTGCCTGAAAGGCCTCGATGTACTCCGGCCGGCAATCCGGGTAACCCGAGTAATCAACGGCATTCACCCCGAGAAAGATGTCGTCCGCACCAAGTACCTCTGCCCATGCCAGGGCAAGAGAGAGAAAGACGGTGTTCCGGGCCGGTACGTAGGTAACCGGGATACCCTCGGATGGCTGCTCGGGTACGGCAATACTGCTGTCCGTGAGAGCGGAACCACCAATGGTGGATAGATCGATCGGAATTACCTTGTGTTCCAGTACCTGGAATGCGCGGGCAACCCGGCGCGCCGCGGACAGTTCAGCCACGTGCCTTTGCCGGTAGTCCAGACTCAGGGCATAACAGTCGTATCCACGCTCGGCGGTGATTGCCAGCGTGGTCGCGGAATCAAGTCCGCCCGACAGGAGAATGACCGCCTTTGACATCATCCTTGTTCTCTCCCGTCGGGATTGCCGCTACCGCCCGGGCTCGTCCCCCCAGAGAATCTTGTGAAGCTGGACCTGGAAACGTACCGTAAGATGATCCTCCAGTATCCACCCGGCGAGCATTGCCGCATCCTGCTGGCCATACGAGGGGGAAAACAGGACCTCGCATCGATCGGCAAGATGGTAGTTCTCGACTTGCCGGGCGGACCACTCATAATCCTCCCGGTCAGCGATGACAAACTTGACCTGGTCTCGCCGGGAGAGACACCCGATATTGGCGTAGAGATTCCGTTCACATTCCCCGGATGACGGGGTCTTGAGATCCATGACCCTGACCACACGGGAATCCACGCCGGACAGATCCAGCGCGCCACTCGTCTCCAGCGAGACCTCGTAGCCCGCATCACATAACTGCCGCAGCAGTTCATGGCAATTCCTTTGCGCGAGCGGCTCGCCTCCGGTAACCGTGACATAACGCGTCCGGTAAGCGGATACGCTGGAAACGATGTCCTTCACATCCATCCATTCCCCGCCCTGGAAGGCGTACGCGGTATCACAATACCCGCAGCGCAGCGGACATCCCGTGAGTCGTATGAATACGGTCGGCATGCCGGCACTACCCGACTCTCCCTGCAGGGAGTAGAAGATTTCGGTGATCCGCAGACGGGAGCTTGTGTCTGTAGCGCTGCTGGACATGACTGCACGTTAAGCCGGGGTTGGTTCTATTTCGGTCTGAAAGCTGCTGTCGCCATCCAGTGAACTGCGGGATGTAATGCCGGTTTCGAATGGTTTCCGGGATTCACCATGGGTGTACACCTGACCGGCCCCGATCGTTCCGGGCATGGCAATGTACCGGCGAGGTGCCGCTTTTCCAGTGTAAAAGCGCTAGTGTCCCTCACTCTTCATCCGCTTCAGCCGATCACCGGCAAGCCGTGCCGCGGTGGAGTCCGGGTAACGACTGGTGACCTCCTGCAATGACTTGCGCGCACCGGCCCAGTCCTGCAATTCGTAATAGATGAAGCCTTTTTTCAGCAGGGAATCCGGCACCTTGGGACTGTCCGGGAACCGGGTAATCACGGCACTGAAATCGGCCAGGGCCATATCGAACTGCCGGGTTACATAGTGCGCCTCACCGAGCCAGTACTGTGCATTGTCTGCGTAGCTGCTGGAGGGATAATCCTGCAAAAATGCCTGAAAGGCGCTGGCCGCCTCTCCATAGCGCCCTTCCCTGAGAATATCGAGTGCCCGCTGGTAGGTATCGCGTTCGGCGGCCAGATCGACAACCGGCGCCGCGCCGGGTTCCGGTGCCGGCGGCGGAGCGGTAGTTGGAACCGGCGGTGGGGCCGGCTGCCTGTCTGTCGCTGGCGGACTGGCGGCAGCAGGCCGGGAACCGGATTCCATCGCGTGGACACGCTGGTCGATATCCACATACAGATCACGCTGCCGGCGCTGCAGGTCTTTCAGCAGGTGATCCTGCACCTCGATTTCTCCCCGCAGTTGCTGGACTTCCCGCTGGAGTTGTTCGACCCGGTTGAACAGGTCCATCAGCCCCTTGCTATCAAGCATACGTTCCATACGCTGCACGCGCTGTTCGAGTGTATCCTTTGCCGGTACCGTCGACGATAACGTAGTGAGGGTAACCGCCAGCAAGGCGCTGGCAAGCTGCGTATGTCGTATCTTCATCTCAGTAACCGGGGTAGATCAGTTCAACACGCCGATTCAGCTGCCAGGCCGCCTCGCTGTGCTCCTCGGCGGAGGGTTTTTCCTCCCCATAACTGACGATGCTGATCTGGCCCGGTGATACGCCCTGGAACTCCATCATGCGACGAACCGCTTCCGCACGCCCCTCACCCAGGGCGATATTGTATTCGCGCGAGCCTCGCTCATCCGCATGCCCTTCCAGGGTGACCATCTGCTCGGGATTGGCAGCCAGGAAGGCAGCGTGATTGCTGACCAGATCCTGGCCTTCGGCATCCACCTCGCTGCTGTCATATTCAAAATAGATGATCCGCCGGGACAGCGGACTGGAAGGATCATTGAGCGAATAACTGGAAAACCCGCCTGATCCGGCCATACCACTGGCCTCGGCGCCGGTTCCTGCCCCGGCCGTGCCGTACTCGTCAACCTCCGCGTCACCCTTCTTGTCACCGGTTGAACTGCAGCCGGACATTACTACCGCCAAACCCAGCATCATGATCCACCTGTTACTACTCAGCATGTTGTCTCTCCCGCTTCTCCAGTAATCCAATGTTTTCAGCTTCCCGCATACCAGTCGCGCCAGGACAGGGAGACGAAACTCCCTGATGAAGCGATACCTGTTACGGCACTGGTCCCGATACTCCCGCCAGCCGGATGTCCGGCAAGACCTCTCACCACGGAATACTTCACACCCTTCTGGCCCATGCATTTACCGGATCAAGGGCGACCAGGCAGGTTCACGAACATTTCCGGCCTGCAGGGACAACCGCTGGCGAAAACTGCCGTCGACGGAAACGGCCGAGAGCACCTCCCGGTTGCCTTCACGGGTCGCGTAGATAATCACGGCGCCATTGGGCGCAAAACTCGGCGACTCATCCAGGCTCCCGTCGGTGAGTACGCGGAACAGCCCGGTCTCCAGGTCGAGCGTGGCGATCCGGTACCGCCCGTTCTCGCCATGCACCATCGCCAGTGTGCGTCCGTCCGGCGAGACATCCGCGCCTGCATTGTACCTCCCCTCGAAGCTCAGCCGTTCCGCACGCCCGCCCCCGGCGGCTATCCGGTAGATCTGCGGCGCACCGCCGCGGTCCGAGGTGAACACCAGGCTCCTGCCATCGGGCATCCAGGCCGGCTCGGTATCGATGGCGGCATTGTTGGTCAGGCGTCGCAGCCGGCTGGTGGCCAGATCCAGCACGTAGATCTCGGGATTGCCGTCCCGGGACAGTGTGAGCGCAAGTTCGCGGCCATTCGGCGACCAGGCAGGGGCGCCGTTGATTCCCGGATAAGCCGCGACCTGCCGGCGATTACCGGTCTCCAGCTCCTGCACATAGATCTCCGCGATCCGGTTCTCAAAGGACACATAGGCCAGCTGCATGCCGTCCGCGGACCAGGCCGGAGACATCAATGGCTCGCTGGACCGCAGGATCGTCCGGGGATTGTATCCGTCCGAGTCCGCGATCTGCAGCTGGTAGCCTTCGCTGCCCCTGGAACCCGATTTGGTTACATAGGCCACCCGTGAATTGAAGGCACCGGGCTCCCCGGTCAGTTTTTCATAGATCAGATCACTGATATGGTGTGCCAGTCTGCGCAGGTCCACGCGCTGCGAGGGGATGGTGAACCCGGCGAGTTGCTCGCCCTTGAATACATCGAACAGCTGGAACTGCGCCGTAAACTGGTCGGGACCCGATTGCTGCAATTGCCCGATTACCAGGTAATCGGTGTTCAGCAGGCGCCAGTTCTGGAAACGGATCTGATCGGGTGTCACCGGCCGTGAAATCATGTCGGCCTCGTCGAGCGGATTGAACTTCCCGCTGCGGCGCAGGTCCGCCGAGACGATCTCCGATATCTGCAGTGGCTCTGTGCCCGCACCCTGCCAGGCGAAAGGCACGATCGCAATCGGCAATGCCCCTTCCATGCCCTGGGTGATCTCTATGGTCAGTGCAGCCCATGTATTGGCGGCACCCGACAGGAACAACAGAAAAACGAAATGTCGTAGAACTTTCACCAGCTACCCTCTAGTCCGGTTTGAATACCAGTCGCAATTCCCGAAAATACCTGCTCACGATGGCCGAGTCCGGAGGCAATGGCAGTGGCTGCGCCTTCCGGACAGCCGCTTCAACCGAGCGGTCGAATGCAGCATCACCGCTACCCTGCACGATGGTGACACCAACCACATCACCACTCGGTATCAGCCGCACCAGCACGATACAGGAGAGCCCCTTGCGACTCCCGCCGGGACGCAACCAGCTGCGTTGCACCTTCTCCCGGATGTAGGCCGTGTACTCGGCAACCAGTCCCTGTGCCGCACGCTCCCGCTCGGCGCCAATCTCTGCATCCAGTTTCGCCTGTAACTCCGCCTCTGCCTTGCGCTTCTGCTCGGCCTTTCTCTTCGCCTCGGCCTCTGCCTTGCGCTTCTCTTCGGCCTTTCGCTTGGCCTCCGCCTCTGCCTTGCGCTTCTGCTCGGCCTTTCGCCTGGCCTCCGCCTCTGCCTTGCGATTCTGCTCGGCCTTTCTCCTGGCCTCCGCGTCTTCCTTGCGAATCTCCTCGGCCTTTCGACTGGCCTCCGCCTCCCCATAGCGCATCTCCACCACCAGATGCATATCGTCCTACTCTGGCTCACGCTCGTGCGCCTCGTTGCTCAGACGATCCGGAAAAGCCATGCGAGGCTGATCAGGCTAGCGGCTGAAGG
>JARFQV010000067.1 GCA_029287615.1 Pseudomonadota bacterium
TAAAAATCGGAGTTGAACCCTATGAAAAAACCCTACCCCGTAAAGCTGATTTCAGTACTGCTGATCACCTTCGGGCTGGCCTCGGGCTGTGCCGCAACGGACAGCAAGTCCTCAGGCAGCAGTACGGATGCCACCAAGGCAATTGAAGCCGCGGATGATGCCATTGCCAAAGCCAAGGCGAATGACTGGATCTGGCGCGATACGGAAAAATTCCTGGATCAGGCCAAAGAGGCCGCTGCCAGTGGAGACTACGCCAAGGCCACACAACTGGCCGACAAGGCGAAGTTCCAGGCGGAAATGGCGGCCAGCCAACACAAGGAGGAAACGACCAACCTCAGGTACAAGCTTTTCTTCTGAGGCAAAAGTACACAAGCCGGTCTCATACTGGATCGCGCTGGCTGCATAGTCAACTATAATAAATAACACTAAATTGTGTGAACGTTGGTAAACAACGATGGTCAATATCCATAAAGCTGCGCCAAACACGTCCTGCAACCGGTATTGACACCACCCGTATCGGAACGGGTAAACAAAATCTGCGCTGAACCAGGCACACTGCGTTCAGCTCAAAATCTACGACACTAACGAGGAGATACATCCATGCGGCAATCAGCAAGCATGATTTCCACGGTCGCCTCAGCCGCAGTCTTGATGGGCACTCTGGCCATCATGCCCGCAACTACTTCGGCTGCTGAAGAGATGACCGTCATTGAACAGGGCAAGGAACTTGCCTATGACCGCAAACTTGGCAACTGTCTTGCCTGTCATCAGGTTGGAGAGGGTTCACTACCCGGGAATATTGGACCACCGCTGGTGGCAATGAAGGCTCGATTCCCGGACAGGGCCAAGCTGCGTGCCCAGATCTGGGACTCAACGGCGAGCAACCCCAACAGTATCATGCCCCCATTCGGCAAATACAAAATCGTCAGTGAAGATGACATTGACAAGATCGTCGAGTACATCTACACACTATGAAGAACACTGCATTATCGGGAGAAGCTAACGTGATGAATATGAAACGCAGGACATTTTTAAGAGGCACCGTCGCAGCAGGTGCAGTCGGTGTCGCGGCCGGCACGGGGTTGCTAACACCCCGCATGGTGCTCGCTGCCTGGCCAAAGGCCGCCTTTGACGCGAAAACAGTGGATGCTGCTGTAAGTGCGTTGCTGGGATCCTCCAGTCTGACCGGTAGTGATCAGATACAGATCAAGGCGCCGGATATAGCGGAAAACGGTGCTGTCGTACCCGTGTCGGTCACCACAGATATATCCGGAGTTGAATCAATCAGTCTGCTGGTGGAAAAGAACGCTGCTCCGCTGACCTCCAATTTCAAACTTGGCAAGGGAACGGAAGGGTACGTCTCGACCCGGATCAAGATGGGCAAGACCTCCAGCGTCATCGCCGTTGTAAAGGCGGACGGCAAGCTATACAGCCACGGTAAAGAGGTCAAGGTTACCATTGGCGGCTGTGGCGGCTGATACGATACACGTACCCTGTTAAAGACAACGTAAAGAGGATAAACCATGTCAAGCATCAAGATGCGAGCAAAGCTGGATGGTGGTGTAACAACCGTCAAGGCGCTCATCAGTCACCCTATGGACACAGGCCTTGTCAAGGACAAGAAGACAGACAAGCTGATACCAGCCCATTTTATCCAGGAAGTCACCGTGACCCACAAAGGCACAACCGTGATGACAGCAGAGTGGGGCGGCGCGGTTTCGAAAAATCCCTATTTGTCCTTCCGCTTCAAGGGCGGCAGCGCTGGCGACACCCTGAAATTGAGCTGGGTCGACAACCAGGGCAAGAGTGATTCTTCCGAAGGCCAGATAAAATAAGGCCTTGCCTGTCCGCAAGCCGGTAACCATCCAGATACTGGAGGAGAAGTATCAACATGAAGAAACTCCTGACGATCACCACCGCACTGGCCCTGCTGGGCGCGGTACCCTACTCAGTGCAGGCTTCACCTGAGTCTGACCAGAAAACCTTCAGGGAACATTTCTACAAGCGGTTTCCCGATACCAGCAAGGACGATTTCGTCAACGGCGTGTATTCCATCGATTCAGCCTCTCGCGAGCAGTGGGAAGAGATCGAGGAGTTCCCGCCTTATGAGCTGAATATCGAAAAGGGCAAGTCCCTGTTCAATACCCCGTTCAAGAATGGCAAGACCTACGCCAGCTGTTTCGAGAATGATGGTATTGGTATCGCACAGAACTATCCCTACTACGATACAAAGTCAGGCCAGGTAAAGACCCTGGAACTCGAGATCAACGAATGCCGGACAGCCAATGGCGAGGAGCCCCTGAAATACGCAAAGGGCGCCCTCGCGGATATCTCCGCGTACATGCATTACACATCGCGGGGCAATGTGATCGATGTCGAGATCCCGAATGACCCGGGCGCGCAGGCCGCCTATGAAAGCGGCAAGAGGCATTTCTTCGCCAAGCGCGGCCAGCTCAACATGTCGTGTGCAGACTGTCATGTCTACAATCCCGGCAACAAGGTTCGTGCCGACATACTGAGTCCCGCACTTGGTCACGTATCGCACTTCCCGGTCTACCGCTCCAAGTGGGGAGGTCTCGGCACCCTGCACCGCCGCTACGGTGGCTGCAACAAGCAGGTACGCTCCAAACCATTCAAGCCACAGAGCGAGGAATACCGGAACCTCCAGTATTTCCACAGCTATATGAGCAACGGCCTGGAAATGAACGGGCCCGGGGCTCGCAAATAAGATTCATGGCCTGCCTGTACGACGCCCGGCTTGGTTAACAAGTCGGGCTTTTTTTTCTCCAGCCGTTGCTACACGGTTGAGCGCAACTGATTCAGGAGAAGATCCATGCGCATATCACGACGAGAATTTGTAAAACTGATGGGACTTGCCGGCGCGGCAGGCATGTTTCCATCCTCCATCTTTGCTGCGAAGCGCACACCCGGAGACCTGTACGAAATCCCTAAATTCGGCAATGCCCGTATCCTGCATTTCACAGACTGCCACGCACAACTGATGCCTGTCTACTTCCGTGAACCCAACGTTAACATCGGTTTAGCAGATGCTTATGGCAGGGCCCCCCACATCGTTGGCAAGGCGCTGCTGAATCACTTCAATATCGAACCCGGAACAATCGAGGCCCATGCCTTCACCTACATCGACTTCGACGAAGGCGTCAAAACCTACGGCAAGGTGGGCGGCTTCTCGCACCTGGCAACCCTGGTCCAGCAGCTTCGTGCGGCGCATGGACCGGGCAACAGCCTTTTGCTGGATGGAGGTGACACGTGGCAGGGCTCGGGCACCGCCTTCTGGACCCGGGGCAAGGACATGGTCGATGCCTGCAACCTGCTGGGGGTCGATGTCATGACCGGGCATTGGGAATTCACTTACCTCGCGGACGAGGTACTGGAAAACATCAAGAGTTTCAAGGGAGATTTTGTAGCCCAGAACGTCAAGGCCAAGGAAGACGCCCTGTTCGAGGGCATACCGGTCCATGACGAGGACACAGGACATGTGTTTCCTCCCTATACTATCAAGGAAGTCGGTGGTGCACGCATCGCAGTAATCGGACAGGCCTTTCCCTACACGCCCATTGCCAACCCCGGACGCTTTATCCCGGACTGGACTTTCGGCATCAATGATGGCGACATGCAGGCCATCGTCGATCAGGTGCGCGAAAATGAGAAACCCGATGCTGTAATCGTCATCTCGCATAATGGAATGGACGTGGATTTGAAGATGGCCTCCGTGGTAACCGGAATCGATGCGATCTTCGGTGGACATACCCATGATGGCATGCCGGCCCCGTCCCGGGTCAAGAATGCCGGCGGCACAACGCTGGTGACCAATGCCGGATCGAACGGCAAGTTTATCGGTGTAATGGACCTGGATGTGAAGGGAGGCAAGGTACGGGACTTCCGCTACCGACTGCTGCCAGTATTTTCCAATCTGCTCGAGCCCGATCAGAAGATGGCGGCCTTCATCAGCAAGGTCCGGGAGCCCTACCTGGACCAGTTGAATGAGGAACTCGCCGTTGCCGATGAGACCCTCTATCGTCTTGGCAACTTCAACGGCACCTTTGACCAGGTGATATGCGATGCCCTGACCACCGCAAATGATGCACAAATCTCTCTTTCCCCGGGATTTCGATGGGGCACAACGGTACCTGCCGGCCAGACGATTACCATGGAACACGTAATGGACCAGACCGGCATGACGTATCCGGAGACCTATCGCCGGGAGATGAGCGGGGAAGACATCAAGCTGATCCTGGAGGATGTGTGCGACAATCTCTTCAATGCGGATCCCTACTACCAGCAGGGTGGAGATATGGTGCGTGTCGGCGGTCTGGACTATGTGCTGGACCCGACCCAGGGATTCGGCAAGAGAATAAGCGACATGACGCTGAATGACGGCACCCCGATCGATGCCAGCAAAAAATATGTCGTTGCCGGATGGGCGACCGTGGGATCCAAATCCCCCGGTCCTCCCGTTTGGGATCAGGTAGCAGACTACCTGCGCCTGCAGAAAACAGTCAAGATCGACCGGCTGAATACACCCAAACTGAAGAATGTGGAGGGCAATCCCGGTATTTCCAGTTACCGAAGCAGCTGAGTATTACCGTTCATTCCTGGCGGCACACACGGTGGACCGTGTGTGCCGCTTTGCTTTTCCACCGTTTTTCCAGTACTGCTTCACATGCTCCACCGGCCGGGGCTCACCCGGCTCTTTCACCACGGTGCGCGATATCAGTAAACCGCGGTTACCGTATATCCGCGCTTATCCAGCAGCCGTAAGATCCCCTCCTCTCCGGGCAAGTGCAAGGCTCCCACCGCGACAAAGACATTCCCTGCACCGAGATAGGCCGAAAGGCGGTCCGCCATGCGATAGTTCCGCTCGTTGATCAAACGAGCCCGTAAATCTTCTGCCAGTTTCCGATTTCCGCTGGCCATCAATTCCTCGTTAATCCTGACCAGCCGCGCAAGATCACGCGCACGGTAGGCCTGTAACAGCTCAGTAAAGATCCCCTCCATCAGGTCCCGCTGTTGCAGGGTTTCCTCCAGCATGGCGACCTGATCTTCGACTGACATATCCTCGAAGATGCCTATCTGTTCCTGGACGGTTTCCAGGCCATGGATCGGCATGCCCTCTTCCTGCGCCCTCGTGTAGAGGACATAGTCCAGGAACATTCCGGTTCGCATCTCCGGCATGGCCAGCGCGGTTGCCACTGCCCACGGCTTCATCCTGTCGAGCAACCGTTCGGGTATGCCGCGCTCCTCCATGGCCGAAGCGGCTTTGCGGAACAGCTGCTGCCCAAGAACCGACGACAGCCGGTTTCCATCCGTGAACAGCATCGCCTTGCTCGTGTATATCATCATGCTGGTGTCGAGAACCACTTCGAGCACAAGCTGGTCCGAATCCATGAAGGCCTTCTCTACGACTGCGGGCAAGGTTGAAACGGAAGGATCCTCGGAGTGGATGGTTCCGAACAGGTAGCTGACACCTCCGTCACCATTATCGATCTTCCATAACAGACCCTGCCCGTTGACAACACCCAGGGCGGAAACCCGGGAGCCGGTCAACAGGATCAGGGCAAGTATCAGAAGCACTCCTCCCCGCCTTGCTCGTGGTCCGTAGCGCGGGGACTCAACTCTTGCCATTTCCATGCAAAACTGCCTTTTCAGCCGTCCTGTATTTTCATCATACCGGATCCTGCGGCACGTACAGTGTGAAATGATCCACATACCGGACACGTGGAAACCGAATGAACCAACTGATCGCCAAATACACTGTGTTTCGGTATCCTGTCACCATGTCGGAACCGCAATCACAACACCCCATGGCCAGACGTTTTCGAGGGTTTTTACCCGTCGTGGTCGACGTGGAAACAGCCGGCTTCAATGCCAAACGGGATGCACTGCTCGAAATTGCCGCAGTCACACTGGACCTGGACCAGGATGGACGGATATATCGTCGAGAAACAGTCTCCTGTCATGTGGAACCTTTTCCGGGGGCAAATCTTGACCCGGATTCGCTGGCGTTTACTGGCATCGATCCCTATCACCCCTTTCGTCTTGCCAAGCCGGAAGGGGTGGCACTGGAAACCATATTCAAACCCATCCGCAAGATGGTCAGGGAATGTGGCTGCAATCGTGCCATACTGGTGGGGCACAATCCCTCATTTGACCTCGCCTTTGTCATGGCAGCCGTCAACCGGGCCAATATCAAGCGCAACCCGTTTCACTCCTTTACTACCTTTGACACCGCCACCCTCGCGGGCCTGGCCTACGGGCAGACCGTACTGGCCCGAGCCGTGCAGGCAGCCGGGATGGATTGGGACAGTGCACAGGCACACTCTGCCGTCTATGACACGGAGAGGACCGCTGATCTCTTTTGCAACATTGTCAACCGCTGGCATGAGCTGGCAGACCAGGGAAATGTGGCGGTCCTGTCTGCCGATACTCAGCCAGATGCCTGAAATCCCTGACCGGACGGAACAGATCCGCCAGTCTCACGCTGGCCTGATCTACCGCGTCGTCATCAGTTGCAGTCGCGGTGAGAAGGTTCCGGATCTGGAACCGATTCTGGAACAGGCGGTACAAAACCAGTGGACTGAACTGGTAGCTGTTATACGCCGTATACTGGCGGGGCAACGCGGTGAATCACTGCTCTCCGGACTGGACGAGGAAGACAGGATCATCATCGACACAATCCTGCTTGGCCTGCAAAATCCGGAGACCCTGCCGAATCCGGAAACAAGACCCGATCCGGGGCTTGCCGCCCCGGGTATTGCCGGAATGATCCATGCGGCAAGAAGCGGAAATACCGACGCACTGCAACTCATCGCCAATATGGCAACACAGTTCATGCAGGCAGGAGGCGATATGGCATTGCTCGCCGCCAGAATACGCCCGCTGGTACTGGGTGAACGCAACGCCGACCTGCTTTGCGAGAAGATGTCTCCCAAGGGCGAAAAGCTGATGCTGAATATCCTTGCGGAACTCGAGCGGCTGGAAGAGTAATGGTCTGTTCGCAGGTACCCGGATAACGTTACAATAGGATCATGATGATTGCGGTATCGTACCAGCCGGCGGTCAATGGCAGGCGACACCAGACATACATAACCGTTTGCCAACAGGTTTAACGGTACACACCCATACCAATCCAGAAGGTTCTAAATGATCAACAGGAAAGCTGTTTGTTTACTGGCAGTATGGTTCACCAGCGCGGCTGCAGACGAAACCATCACCGTCTTTCAGCTTGATGGCTCCATACACTGCGATACGGCTGTGGTGACCACGCTTCAGGAAGCCACGGATTTGCTGGAGAACGCGGATGTAACGGTTGTATCGGCCACTACGATGGCCGCCCCCTTCGAACTGCCTGGAGAGTGTGGCACCCCGACCGGCATGGCCAATGTCCTGGTCGTAAATGCGGCCGACTGGAAACGCCTGGTCATGAACCGCCCGGATGCACATGGCTTTGGCGTCTGGCTGTTCGACCAGCCGATTGTCGAGGTTTACAAATACGATGGAACCCTGCAATGCAATATGGGAAAAGAAGTCACACTGAAGCAGATGGCAAGGGAACTGCTGGCAAAAGACATCGAGGTCAGGGGCAGCCGGAAAGGAACGGATGGCATGGCACATATTGCCGTATGCGGTGCATCGACTGGCAATCTGAACATCTACAGCATCGATGCCGAGGCACTGCCGGCTGCGCAAAGACTCGGATTTCGACTGCTGATCACCCGGCAGATGACGTCCGGCATCAAGAGTCCCACACCGCTTCGCACAGGTCCTGCGCAATCCCGCACACCGGCCGAAGCGCCCGGTTCCCTGTCAACGCAGACTCCACGGCTGTGGTGAAACCGGCAGAGTCCGTTATCCCTTAGCGGCTGTTTATCACCTGCGCCGACAAGGTCGCATCCAGCCAGTAGCAGTCCTCTCTGTTCGCAAGGAGTTTATCCACGAAGAGGATACTGGCCGCGAGGTTATCCCGTGCCCGGGCCGAGATCGGCTGCCCGAGACCGAATTCGTATCCACGGATCGAGAGCAGATAGGCCGGTGGCGGGTGGTCGCGAGTAACCTCTTTATAGATATGCAAAACCGTGGCCGGACTAACGGAATGCGTGGTATAGCTACAGTCCTGTATCGCAACCAGACGGGTATACTCGAAAGGTTCGCTCGCCGATACGCTGGCATCGACGAACAATACCTGCTCCCTGCCCTGCAGATCCAGCGCATGCTCGATCTGGAACTGGTAGTCGGTCTGGAACTCGATTCCATCCAGTCCTCGATCACCGGATTCCCGGATCCCCTGTATGAGGGCTGGTCCGAGCGCATCGTCACCCCGCGAGGGGTTTCCGCAGGCAAACAGCAGGACCGGTGCGACAGAATCACGCATGCATGATCATGAGCCGTGCGCTACCTCTCCAGCCGGACTCTTGACCAGACGATCGACCAGCTCTCCCCCGCTACTGACCAGCCGCACTTCCAGAGGCATCTTGCCGAGTGCATGGGTTGCACAGGACAGACAGGGGTCATACGCACGGATCGCGACCTCGATGTGATTCAGCAGTCCTTCATTCAACTCTTTTCCGTCCAGGTATCGGTTGGCGACCTGTCGGATTGCCTCGTTCATGGCCTGGTTATTGTGCGTTGTCGAAACGATGAGGTTGGCCTTCTCGACCAGCCCGTCGTCATTGATCTCGTAATGATGAAACAGGGTGCCGCGAGGCGCCTCGATCACACCAACACCCCGATGCTGCATCTCACCCCTGCGTACCAGCTCGGTACCCGATATGTCATCGTCCTCCAGCAGGATGCCGATCGCCTCGGCGCAGTACAGCAACTCGATCATTCGGGCCCAGTGATAGGCGAGCGAGGCCTGTACCGGCCGACCGGCGTCCAGTTCCCTGAAGCTTTGTGCCTCCTGCTCGGCAAGCGGGGTGGGGAAATAATCGGCATTGTTGACCCGCGCCAGTGGCCCGACGCGGTACCAGCCATCCCGCTGGCCAGCCTTGACGATAAACGGAAACTTCATATAGCTCCAGGAACGGACTTCCTCGTGCAGCAACCGGTCATAGTCCTGGCAATCTGCGTGGTCAAAGAGGGTAGCGCCATTCTCATCCAGTGCACGAAGACCTCCGTGATAGAGTTCGAAGGCACCGTCTTGCGCCACCAGGCTTAGCATATTGCTGTCGAATCCGGCGAATTCCCGATGGTAATCCGGGCTCTCCATAAAGATGCGCCGGGTCAGTTCAACCGCCTGTTGTCCCCACTCGATCATCTGGCGGACATCGGCCAGCAGGTAGTCCCGCTCCTCTCCCGAGACCGGTTTGTTGACACCACCGGGGATTGCACCCGTGCCATGAATTCGCTTGCCGGCCGTAACCCGGATGACCTCCTGACCGAATTTCCGGAGCAGCACTCCCTGCCTTGCGATTTCGGGATAATCCTCGATCACGCCGAAAATATTCCGGTGTGCGATATCATCATCGAAACCGAACAGGAGGTCTGGTGACGACAGATGAAAGAAATGCAGTGCATGCGACTGCAGAACCTGGCCGTAATGCATCAGGCGGCGGATCTTTTCCGCAGTCGGAGTCAGCGCTTCGCAACCGACCAGCGCATCGGTGGCCTTGGCTGCTGCGAGGTGGTGGCTGACGGGACAGATGCCACACAGGCGCTGTACCAGCACGGGCAGCTCCCAATAGGGACGGCCCTGGATGAATTTTTCAAAACCGCGGAATTCCGCGATATGCAGGCGTACCTGATGGATATGATGATCATCATCCTGCAGCAGGGTTACCTTTCCATGCCCCTCGACACGGGTCAGGGGTTCAATTACGACCCGGTTCAGCCCTTCGGGGTTTGCAGCGGTTTCCAGTCGATCAGTCATAATGGATCTGTGTATAGGGGAAACTGACCGGCCTTCCCTCGATCAGTTCGGTTAGAAAGGTCCAGATGGAATCCGCAGAAGGCGGACAACCGGGAAGAAAATAATCGATCTTGACGACTTCGTGAATCGGGTGCACTTTATCCAGTAACAGGGGAATTTCAGGATCGTTCGGGATCATCGGGTTTTCCACGCCGATCCCGTTGACATAGGATTCCTCCAGACAGTCCCGCAGGTCGAACTGGTTGCGCATGGCCGGGATACCGCCATTGACGGCGCAGGCACCGACGGCAACCAGAATCCGGCAATGCCTGCGAAAATCACGAAGGGTCTCGACATTTTCGGTGTTGGCCACACCGCCCTCAATGAGGCCGATGTCTGCCGAACCGACCCTCTTGAAATCATTCAGCGGGCTGCAGTCGAACTCCGCCACTTCTATGAGGTCCAGCAAGCGCTCATCGATATCGAGCAGGGACATGTGACAGCCGAAGCACCCGGCAAGTGGCGCAGTCGCGATCCGGATCTTATCAGCCATCACCATTGTCTCCCTGTTTCGCCTGGGCCACATCACCGACCACGCTGATCGGCCGCTGATCGTACAGCCGCTCTCCGATTGGTACCTCGTACCCCTGGTGCTTGGGCAGGATAGCGCCTACCGGACATACGCTGGCCGCCTTGTCGGCCCTGTCATAATCACTGTCACCGAGCCTGCCGGTGTTTGAATTGATGATCAGCCGGGACTGGATACCACGCCCGCTGATCGAAAACACATTCTTGCCGTCGACATCCCGGCTCGCACGCACGCACAATTCACAAAGTATACAGCGGTTGAAATCAATGACCGTATCCGGGTGACTGGCATCCACTTCCCTGCGCGGGAAAAAATGGGTGAAGTGCGGGGCCAGCATACCGGTGTAGTAGGCAACCGCCTGCAACTGACAGGCTCCGCTCTTCTCGCACCCCGGACAGACATGGTTTCCCTCCACAAACAGCATCTGCAGCAGCCTGCGCCGGTAGTGATTGACTGGATCGCTATTGTTCACGACCTGCTGTCCTTCTGCAGCAGGCTGGGTACAGGCCGATACCATGCGCCCGTCCACATCCACCGTGCAGACGCGGCAGCTGCCATGTGGCGTGAACTCCGGGTTATGACAGAGATGCGGGATATATTCACCGGCTGCCAGCGCAGCATCGATAATGCTCTGACCATCCTCAAAGGGTATTGTCCGGCCGTCCATCCGGAAGGTCTTCCGTGTATTCATACATCACCTCCCATGCGGCCACCCGAATGATCCCGGCCCGTTAGTTGCTTCGCCTCGGACAACGCGGCGTCGATATCAAAGGACGGCTCAAATCCGCCGGCTGCAAGCCTTTGCCGCCAGACATCCGGAAAATGATCCAGCAGGTCGAGAACGGGGGCAGGCGCAGTATGCCCGAGTCCGCAGTGGCTGGCGGCCTGCATCAGGCCGGCTATATCACGCATCTCCCGGATATCGTATTCGGAACCGTGCCCGTCATGAAGCTTGTCGACCAGGTCTCTCAGGAGGGATCCCCCCACCCGGCATGGTGTACAGAAACCACAGCTCTCGTGGGCAAAGAAGCGGGTGAAATTCTGTACCACATCCAGCACGTCGCGAGTATGATCGAAGACCATAAAGGAACCACCCGTGGCCACATCCTCGAACGCAAGGGTTCTTCCGAATTCAGCGGGTGGAAGCGTACGGCCCGCCGCACCCGCAACCTGCACGGCCTGCACATCATCGGCGCCACAATCGGAGAGTACCTCTTCAATCGATACTCCCAGGGGATACTCGTAGACGCCCCGGTCCCGGCAGTCACCGCTGATGCTCAGCAACTTGGTGCCGGGAGACTGCGCGGTTCCCTTGCTGCGAAACCAGGCACTGCCATGCTCCGCAATCCTGACGGCCGCCATGAAGGTCTCCACATTGTTCACTACGGTAGGCCGGTTCCGGTAACCGCTGGTAACCGGAAAAGGTGGCCGGATACGTGGTATTCCCCTCTTCCCTTCCAGCGACTCGATCAGCGCAGATTCTTCTCCACAGATGTAGGCGCCCGCACCCAGATGGATATCGATATCGAAATCGAAGCCCGGCTCTCCCAGGATTGCAGATCCCAGCAGACCGGAGGCCCGCCGGTTTTCAAGTGCCGTATGCAGGGAGTCCAGCAGATAACGGTATTCTCCCCGCAGATACAGAAACCCCCTGCGCGCCCCGATGATACCCGCGCACAGAGTCATCCCCTCGAATACGGTGTCTGCCCAGGACTGCAACAGGACCCGGTCCTTGAAGGTGCCGGGTTCACCCTCGTCGGCATTACAAACCACATAACGCTCGTCGGCGCTGGCATCACGGCACAGCTTCCATTTCAGGGCGGTACTGAAACCGGCCCCGCCGCGACCACGCAGCCCGGAATCATCGAGTTCCTGCAGCAGATCCGCGGCACCACGATCCAGCAACACACGCAGGGAATCTCCGTTTGCGGAATGCTCATCGAGCAACTGGTCCCTGCGATAAACATTATCGCTTACACTGAACCAGTCTTGCGGCCAGTCCTCCAGGGGTGACCCGGCCTGTACCAGGGCTACAATCCTGTCCAGGCGCTCGTTATCGACCCTGGTCACTACCTGACCGTTTATCAGTAATGCGGGCCCCTGATCACACATCCCAGTGCAGGACGTGGTCGCAACCGTTGCCCGACCATCGGACCCGGGTTGCGAGACACACACTCCCAGCCTGTCGCACAGGCGTTGCAGCAGATCACGGCTGCCGAGCATCTGGTCGGTGATACTGTCACTGACAAGGATATCGAACTGTCCCCGGGGCGTCCTGTGGAGGAAAGAGTAGAATTCGATAACACCCAGAACCACCGAGGGCGTCAGTGCGAGTACACGTGCCAGCGTTTCCACTGCCTGCGGTGGAATACAGGAATAATGCTGCTGAATACTGCAGAGGTACTGCAAGAGATCAGTAGCTTGCGCACCACCTTCGTTCAACAGTCTTTCGGTAAATATACCGGCGTCAGAAGCGGGATTCATGGATGGTTTCTCGTTACGTCCTGTAGCGCAGAGGATCTCACAAACCGGAATGTATGCAAATGCTGCAGGTCAAGAAAACAACCCGGGGACGAAAGCCCGGCATACCGGTTGCGAACCTGGAGATGTTTCCAGACCTCCGATTATAAGATCCGATGATTACCGTATGATTACACCGGGTGCTAGCCAGCCCGGTCCGGGCGCGAAAGATTGACTACCTCACCCGTAGCCGAAACGTTACAGGAAAAGACATAGTGGTGGTTGATGCCGTCCTTGTCCAGTTCACCAACCATCACATCGTCTACAAAATAACCGGCCTGGGTCTTGCGGGCAATACCCGGCTCTATGATCCAGGCATAATCCGGTTGTGTTGTAGCGGCAACAGCTGCCTTCCGGCAAGCCTGGGTCGCCTTCCAGGCCTGCGGTGCAACCATGCGATCGGTCCAGTCACGAAATGCGGGGACTTCTTCCCGTGCGATCAGCGTCGCGATGACCAGGATGAACAGGGGAACGATCAGCCTTGCAGGACTTTTTCGCGCATTACCTTCAGCCCGTCGCGGGGCCGGAGCGTTACGTCTTCTCAAGTCTTCCTCTTCCATTCTATTTCAATGCTACAACCGGTCAGCGGTAACGCCGGTCCCGGAATTCCACCCAGCCCCCCGAAAGGTTCCCGTCGGGATCATGGTGGGTCCAGTGTATCACTCCCCCCCGCTCATTCCATTCATAACGACCACGTACCCGTACGGTATCACCAGTCTCCAGCGGCACCTTGTCGGCAAGGTCCAGGTTGTGGGCAACCAGTACCGTGTGGCCACTCTCCGTCTGCAGGATGAATCGCTGATGCCTTGATCCGGTGTTGTCATCGGGCAGTCTTCTGCGAATACTCCCGTTCACCTCGACCCAAATGCCGGAGCGCCGCTCGGCATATGCTTCCTCGACTGCACCCGTATAGGGACGGTCGCCTGGTGGCGTTGTTCCGCCTCGTTCCAGACTATACTGGTAGAGGGCAATGATGGCCACTGCGACGAGTGGCAAGACAACCCTGCGCCAGATCCTGTTTACGCGCGGGCCTTGCATACGGTCAACCACATTCGTCCCGTTTAACCGGCGGATGGGGGCAACCCGGAACCAGGGCCTTCATACCGGCCGACAGAAAAGCTACAAGATCAAGGGGCAACGGAAGAAACCGGCTACCTGCCGCGGAAGATGGCGCCGAGGACACCGCGTGCGATCTGCCGACCCAGCGAGCTACCGAAATTACCGGCCATTCGATTGACGAGCGATTCGATATCCGCCTGCAGACTGCCACGACTCCGCTTCGTGCTGCGGGTGCCGGAGGATCGCGACTTCTTCCCCTGCCCGGTTGTCTCCCTTGCAGCAACCTGTTCAGCCCTTGCCTTCAGCATTTCGTAGGCAGATTGCCTGTCGATGACTTCATCGTAACGGCCACGCACCGGACTCTGTTCCATCACAGCCAGTCGCTCGGCCCGCCTGGCGGGTCCCATGCGCGAGGATGGTGGCCGGATCAGTGTCCGCTCCACGATACCCGGTATTCCCTTTTTCTGCAGGGTCGATACCAGTGCCTCACCGACACCGAGTTCCCCGATTACACTGGCGGCACTGAAACGCGGATTCGCACGGAATGTCTCCGCAGCTGCGCGGACCGCCTTCTGGTCGCGTGGTGTGAAGGCGCGAAGGGCATGCTGTATTCGGTTGCCCAGCTGGCCGAGCACCGTCTCCGGGATATCCAGCGGACTCTGCGTAATAAAATACACACCGACGCCCTTCGACCGGATGAGGCGAACGACCTGTTCAATCTTGTCCAGCAGGACATCCGGGGCGTCATCGAATAGCAGGTGCGCCTCGTCAAAGAAAAAGACCAGGCCGGGTTTTTCCGGATCACCCACCTCGGGCAGTTCCTCGAAAAGCTCGGCCAGCAACCAGAGCAGAAAGGTGGAATACAGGCTTGGTTGCTGCATCAGTTTGTCTGCGGCCAGAATATTGATATAACCGTATCCATTGGGCGCAAGCCGCATGAAATCACGCAGATCGAGCGCAGGTTCGCCCAGAAAATGCCGGCCACCCTGCTGCTCGAGTACCAGCAACCTGCGCTGAATGGCGCCTACCGATGCATGGGGTAGGTAGCCGTACTCCAGGCTCAGCTTCTTTGCATTTTTTCCGACAAAGATCAGCAGCGCGCGCAGGTCCTTGAGGTCCAGTAGCAGCAACCCCTCGTCATCGGCGATTCGGAACGTCGCATACAGGACTCCCTCCTGGGTATCATTCAGGCCAAGCATGCGCGACAGCAGGAGCGGTCCCATCTCCGATACCGTCGTTCTCAACCGATGGCCCTTTTTTCCATACAGGTCCCAGTAGATGACCGGGAAAGCCTCGCTCCTGTAGTCCTCCAGCCCGATGGCAACGGCTCTTTCGAGCAATTTCGGTTTGGTGACCCCCGGCTGGCTGATACCGGACAGGTCTCCCTTGACGTCAGCCAGGAAGACCGGCACCCCGCGGCGTGAAAAATCCTCGGCGAGCACCTGCAGGGATACCGTCTTGCCAGTTCCTGTCGCACCCGCGATGAGTCCGTGCCGGTTGGCAAAGGCCGGGGCGAGGTACACGGGTTTTTCACCCTTGCCAATAAGGATGCCTGGATCTTGTACCGGGGATGGGGAGTTCATCGATGCCTGGTTTCCGTAAATGATTTCAGGTAGGTTGCGATCCGCCGGGTTGGTTCGCAGTATATTGGTTGAACCCTGTGCTGCGCCATTGCCATCCGGATTGGTCCTAACTTCCGTGCCATCAACCTTGCCGGGGCTCCAGCAACCCCACTATTTCCGCGTATTCCTGCCCCAACTCCTTCAGTTCGGCGATTTCCAGCTGGGAGGGTCTGCCACCGACTCCCTTGATCGCCCGCTGGATTTTCCGGATCCGGTCCAGTACCTGCTCAAGTCGCTCGACCAGAATGGTATCAGCATCGTCCTGATCGATCATAACTGCACCTCACTCAACCGGGATGCGGCATCCTCGGGGCTGATGGTACTCACAAATAGTCCGGAACCGAGTTCGAAGCCGGTGGGGATGCTGGTGCGCGGACAGATTTCCAGGTGCCAGTGATAACTCGACTCACAATCCATATATTCCTCGCACCGGGGTCTTGTATGCAGGAAATAATTGTACTGCACACCACCGATAACCTGTTCCAGCCGTTGCATGGTCCGTTTCAGTACCAGAGCGAAGTCCTCCAGTTCTGCCCCGGTCACTTGCATGAAGTCACTCTTGTGCACCAGTGGCAGAATATGTACCTCCCACTCGAAGCGACTGGCAAAGGGCTTGATAGCGACAAAATGCTTGCCGCGCTCGATGACGTACTGGCCGACATTGATCTTGCGACGTACCTCTCCGGACTGGCGGTCATAGATGGTCGCCTCGTAGGTCAATGCCTCGTCGATCAGGGTACAGAATACACAATGGTGATGTTTCCCGTAATAGGCTCGGCTGTGGAAAACCTCGTTGTACACGTTCTCGGGTACCACCGGGGTTGCCACAATCTGACTGTGAGTGTGTGCAATGCTCGCGCCGGCTGCCGAACCGAAGTTCTTGAAGACAAGCACATACTTCAAGCGATCATCCGCTGAATACAACTCATCCATGCGATTACGATAGGCCTGAAACAGCATCTGCAGGTGAGGCACCGACATCCTGTCAATGGTCATGCCATGGTTCGGATGATCAATCAGCACCTCGTGCCGCCCATACCCGTCGATTACCTGCTGCAGGCCAAGACTCAGGCTCTTTTCATCCGTGTCATCACCGAGAACGGGATACAGGTTCGGGACAATACGTATCTCCCAGTTCTGTTCGTCCGGATAGGACCTGATGGTGGGGGGTGTCTTGTCTTCGTTACCCCGGCAAAAGGGGCAGGTCTCTATCCATTCCCGCTCATCATGCGGAATGCGCTCCTCGTTCATACGCGGCCTGACACTGCGCTCGGTTGCGACCAGAACCGATTCGGTTGGCACAACAGGATTGATGCGTATTTCACGTATGATCCGCAGATCCTCTGTCATGATCTTCCTCTCTTCCGATTGACGGTTTTCACTGCCTGGTTGCAGAACCAGGCTCCCGGGGCAATACTGTGACGCATGACATGCATGCGAATGATTCGCTCCATTATACTGGCCTGTGCCGGTCTGTTGCTAACTGCCTGCGCCAGCATGGGGCCGTATCCGGAGTCACCGCGGGTTTCACTGGCCAGGCTGAACCCTGGAGAGATGACGCTGCTCGAACAGCGTTTCAACCTGCAGCTCAGAATACAAAACCCCAATGACAGGGAGATCCCCATCAAGGGTATGAGTTACTCACTGGAACTGAACGACCGTGAATTTGCCTATGGCGTCAGCAACCGGAAAGTTACTGTACCCGCTTTCGGTGAGGCGCTGGTTGATGTAGACGTCGTCAGCAACACACTGAACATCATCAGGCAGGCCAGCAAACTGGGCAACGTGCAGGGCGACAGCCTGCGCTACCGGCTGTCCGGCAAGCTCAGTCTGTCCAACCATCCGGTCAGTTTGCCATTCGAGTACGCGGGAGAGATCAAGCTGACGCCGTCGGGCGATAGCAAACCGCTTTAGGGCCTGTTAACACTACGCATATTGCCGCGTTGCTGCCTGAAATCAGGCCAGGCACCAACAGTAGGCGCTTTAGGCGAGGCGCGAGGAGAGAAGTTTAGCCATGCTAAAAGAACGACGAGCAACGCCGCATGGCCTGATTTCAGACGCAACCCGAAGGGACGGGGCCATTTTTCCGCAATCCTGCGTTAGCGCTCATTTGTGTAGCACAACTACACCACACTCGCGCTGTCTTGACTTGCGAAAAAAATGGCCACCGTCGCGACAATATGCGTAGTGCTAACAGGCCCTGGCCCATCACCGACAGATACAGACCACACGCCAACAGGAGATCACTTATGTCCTATAAGATTCAGGAAATCGAAGGCATCGGCCCGGCTTATGCGAAAAAACTGGCGGTCGCGGATATCGATACAACCGATGCCCTCCTCAAACTGTGCTGCGACAGGAAGGGGAGAAAGGCCGTCGCGGAAAAAACCGGACTGACGGAATCGCAACTACTGAAATGGGCCAATATGGCCGACCTGATGCGAATTTCGGGTGTCGGTGAGGAATACTCGGAGCTGCTGGAGGCAGCAGGCGTAGATACGGTCAAAGAGTTGAAAAACCGGAACCCGGAAAATCTTGCCGCAAAGATGACGGAAGTGAACAAGGAGAAAAAGCTGACCCGACAGGTGCCCTCGGAAAAAACCGTATCGGGCTGGATCGAGCAGGCCAAAAGCCTGGAAGCCCTGATTACACACTAGCACCAATTTCCGCAAGCAGTGATCGAGGTGATTTTGTCTCAGACAGGACGCGAAGTCACAACCGGTCAACAGCAATCGTGAACAACACGCCCCCTCTGTCCGCGCACAGTCCTGAAAAATACCTCACGGGCTGCTACCCGGCCCCGACAGGGAACACCAGGTCGGGGGCTAGCTCGCCTCGCCCGCAGCTTCGGCATCCTGCAACATCTTCTGCAGTTCGCCCTTCTGGTACAGCTCCATGGTGATGTCATGTCCGCCTATCAATTCACCATTCACATACACCTGTGGAAAGGTCGGCCAGTTGGCATAGCGCGGAAGATTTTCGAAGATCTCCGGATCAGCAAGCACGTTAACATGGGAAAACTCGACACCACAGGCCTGCAGGACCTGTGCCGTGCGACTGGAATAGCCGCATTGGGGTAACTGTGGTGTGCCTTTCATAAAGATCACGATCGGATGTCCCTCGACTTCATTCCGGATACGGTCCATAACGTCCATCATTTCATGCCTCGACAAGTTTCAGATAGCTGGATTTCATTCATATAAGCTATATACAGTTTATCCGCATCAGATGACAACAAAAAGCGCAAGATTCAGGTGGTTGTATTCTCATCCCGGATCAAGCCGGTAGCCGGCGCTTGCTATCCTGTTTCATGCGGAAGTAACAACCGTGTAAATACACAACCGGATGAAATTGCTTACGATTATTATAAGGGAACAATCGTTGCCTTGTACCCGGGATATATCCGCGGTTGCGCGGGCGACAAACCGGCTGATGGCTGTGCCCCACGTTCAAGCAACCTGGCAGCCGCGTAGATTCCCGTCCGGCTTTACACCCAAGGGCCGCCTGACTCAGTGTGGGACTGACCGGATACCCGGTCCACATTCCGTTGCAGCCAGAATTCCAGCAAGGCCAGGTGCCACAACTTGCTGCCGAGGATGCGGGTCAGGTATTTTTCGGGATCGGCCAGCAACCGATCCACGTATTCGCGCCGGTACAGGTTCCGATCCCGGCACGCGCTGGAGTCCAGCACATCCCGCATGAAATCGAGCACCGGCCCGCGGACGTATTTCAGGGCGGGTACCGGAAAATATCCCTTGGGACGATCGATGACCGCATCGGGCACCAGGCCGCGGGCGATCATCTTGAGGGGATGCTTGCCACCGGACTTGATCTTGTACTCAGGCGGCATCTTCACCACCATTTCGACCAGCTTGTGGTCCAGAAACGGGACCCTGGCCTCCAGCCCCCATGCCATGGTCATATTGTCCACCCTTTTCACCGGGTCATCGACAATCAGGGTCGTCGCATCGAAGGCCAGCACCCGGTTGAGAAAGCGATTCGCACCGGTCCGGGCAAGACCGCGGGCAACCCTGGGGGTCGTGTAATCGGGACCCTGACAGCGATCGGTCACGGTATCCAGATATTCCGCATGATCTCGGTCGAAGTACCATGGGTAAAAGCGGTCGATATCCTCACCCGTTTCGGCATCCATCTTCGGATACCAGAAATAGCCCCCGAAGACCTCGTCCGCCCCCTGCCCGCTCTGAACAACCTTCACCTCGCGGGATACCCTCTCACCAAGCAGGTAAAAGGCGACCGCATCCTGGCCCACCATTGGCTCCGCCATATTGTCGACTGCCTCCGGCAGGCGGCGCAGGATTTCATCATTCCCGATCACGAACTTGTGATGCCGAGTGCCATACCGCGCCGCAACCAGGTCCGAAAACTCGAATTCACTACCGCGCTCTTGCGGCGCATCCTCGAAACCCACGGAGAAGGTGTGCAACTCGCTCCCGCCCGATTGTGCCAGCAGGGCGACAACCAGGCTGGAATCGAGCCCGCCCGACAACAGTACGCCGACCGGTACATCCGCAATCACTTCACGGCGATCCACCGCATTTTGTAATTCCTCCCGAATGAGTTCGATCCACTCCCACTCGCTGATCTTTTCGGCAGGTTCACGGGTATCCAGACGCCAGTACTGCCTGCTGGTCCTGCGCCCTTCCACGTCCACGACCAGTGAATGCCCGGGAGCCAGTTTGCGTATTCCCCGCAGAATGGTGCGGGGTGCCGGCACCACCGCATGCAGCGTGAAGTGATGATGCAGTGCTACCGGGTCAACACGAGTATCGACCTCGCCGCCGGCCAGCAGCGCCTGGCTGGTCGATGCGAAGCGCATGCAATAACGGGTCCAGTGAAAGTACAGGGGTTTGATACCGAAGCGGTCACGCGCCAGGAACAGACGTCTGCGACGAAGGTCCCAGATGGCGAAGGCAAACATACCATGCAGGTATCGCGGACAGTCCTCGCCCCACTCGGCATAGGCCTTGAGGATGACTTCACTGTCGCCTTTCGAGAAAAAGTGATAACCCTTGTCGATCAGTTCCTGCTTCAATTCCGGGTAGTTGTAGATGGTTCCGTTGAAGACCAGGACCAGACCGAGTTCCTCGTCTACCAGCGGCTGGTCCGAGTGTGGCGACAAATCGATGATGGCCAGCCGCCGATGCCCGAACGCCAACGGGCCCGAATGATAACTCCCCTCGTGATCCGGTCCACGACGCGCCAGCGAATCCACCATACGCCCGATCCTTTCCTGATCGGGCCTCAAACCATCGAATCGCAGTTCACCGCAGATGCCACACATATCAGAACCCTAGCGAAGTGTATCTCCGTTTCCGGATATTCCCCGGACTGTGTTGCCGTCATCCCTGCCTGCCCCTTCCCTGGTACCCCAGCCCCCGCCACCTGGCGTCTCCAGAACCAGTCGTTGCCCCGGTTGCACCCGCAGGCTGATCTTCCCCGGCAATGGCTCACCGTCCAGCAGATTTCTTCCCGGTCTGCCGGGCTGCCCCCCCGCCAGACCCCAGGGTGCGTGACGACGCCTCTCCGATAAAAGCGTCACCATGGCCGGTTCCAGAAACTCGAAATCGCGCACCAGTCCGTTTCCACCGGCATTTCGCCCTTCCCCGCCCGAAGCATTGCGGACCTGATAACGATGGATGCGCAGCGGAAATTCCA
Organism: Pseudomonadota bacterium; assembly: GCA_029287615.1. Classification (GTDB taxonomy): domain Bacteria; phylum Pseudomonadota; class Gammaproteobacteria; order UBA9214; family UBA9214; genus JARFQV01. The sequence continues at coordinate 21,338 of JARFQV010000067.1, forward strand.
TCTCCAGGACCTCGATCGGGGTATTGAGGGTATTGGTCATGTGGGACTGTACGGCACTCAGCCCGGCTCCCTTCGGCCCGCCACCCATCCCCCCGGCCAGGGTTTCGTAATAATCCCAGCTGTGTCCAGCCTGACGGGCACCCATGGCCAGGTTGTTCATCGTGCCCTGGCTGGCTGCAGGGATTCGATCCGGCAAGGCCCCGGCAAGCGCGCCCAGGACCACGTCCACAACCCGACTGCTGGTCTCTACATTGCCGGCGGCCACGGCAGCGGGGCGCCTGGCATTCAGCAGGCATCCCGCCGGGGCGGATATCGAAATCGGACGGAAGCTGCCGGCACAGGCCGGGGTGTGGGATGGCATCAGGCAACGAAACACATAATAGACAGCGGCTGCGGCAACCGGGATGGGACAATTGACATTACCCCTGACTTGCGCGGCGGTCCCATCGAAATCGACCGAGATCATACCCTTCCGGGCGGTAATGCACACCTCGATCGGAATATCCTCATGACCCATCCCATCATCATCCAGGACATCCCGAAACCGGTATACGCCGTCCGGTATGGAGGACAGGGCATTGCCCGCCAGCCGTCCTGCATAGTCATTGAGGGCCGCAAGTCCAGCCAGGTACTCCGCCGCGCCCATGTCGGCAGCCATTGACAACAGTCGCGTCACACCGGTCTGATTGGCACTGATCTGTGCCGCAAAGTCACCCGCCGCGTGCTCCGAATCGGAAGTTACGCCGGTAATGGAGCGCAGGAAATCCATATCGAGAGTACCGCGGCGCATCAGCAAGGACGGCGGTATCACCAGCCCTTCTTCATCCAGACGATGCGAGAGTGGCATCGAACCGGGGCTGTGGGCGCCGATATCCGCATGATGCGCACGGTTGACCACGAAGCCGATACAGGTGTCTCCCAGAAATACCGGAGCGATCAGGGTGACATCGGGCAGGTGCGTACCACCCAGGAAGGGATCATTGACAATCAACATATCACCCCGTGCCCAGTCCACACCTTCCACCAGGCCTGCCATGGCATAGGCCATGCTGCCCAGGTGCACCGGAATGTGGGCAGCCTGCGCGCAAAGACCACCGTGTGGATCAAATACTGCGCAGGAAAAATCCAGGCGATCCTTTATGTTGGGCGAAAAAGCAGCCCGTCTGAGGACGGCGCCCATTTCATCACAGACTGCTTCGATACGACTGCTGAATACGCTGAGACTGACTGGATCCATGGAAGAGGAGCATACCATCCGGGCCTTCCAGACAGTATTGTATTCTACAATGGAGTACCCTATTCTACGCCGCTATCCTGACTGTTTTAGTCATGTATTTCCATAACCCCCCATCAAGGCAGACACAGGGAGAAGATTCATGAATCCACTGAAAAGCATCTCCGGCACCATCATCGCCGGTTTTGTGTTGTCCATCATTATTGCACTGATCCTGTAGTTACCGGATTCAGACCAGCATTCGGTAGTCAACTGACAATTTAATTTGGGAGTCACCATGGAATTCAATCTTTGGGAAATCGAAGTATGGTTGCACGTTCTGGCGGGCATCACCTGGATCGGTCTGCTGTATTATTTCAATTTCATCCAGGTACCGGCAGTCGCCGCCGCCACTGCCGACAGCGACGGACCGGGGCCTGCGGCTATCAGCAAATATATCGCACCACGCGCCCTGTTATGGTTCCGCTGGGCCGCGCTGGTCACCTGGTTGACGGGCGCCGCTGCCCTGGAGACTATGTACGGCGGTGAAGGCTCCGGCTTTGTTGCCGCCTTTACCCTCGCTGAACCGATGCGGATCATCGGTATCGGTGCCTGGCTGGGAACCATCATGCTGTTCAATGTCTGGGTTCTCATCTGGCCCAACCAGAAAAAACTGCTGGGCATGGTCCCGGCGACAGACGAGGAAAAGGCCAGCGCAAAAAATGTTGCCTTCATGGCCTCGCGCACCAATACCCTGCTATCCATACCCATGCTCATGTGCATGACCGCGCAGGGACATGGCCTGCCGTTCTGAAACTGCTGTGTGACAGGCACTGAAAAAACCCGGCGACTGCCGGTTTTTTTCATCAGGATCCGCGAAAGGACTACAGCCAGGAAGACCCGGCACCGGCTTACCGACGCTGGTTTCCCGACAATGGCCGAAATTTGCCCCTGACTTTCAAAATAATTATAATTCCCTGTTTCGCTCGGCAGTCTCGCAAGGACTGCCGTATTCATTTTGGAACACTGCTGACTAATGACCGAGCATCTTATGTCTACCTATTCCCGCCTCCCGATCGAGTTCGAACGGGGTGAAGGGGCATACCTCTGGAGCAGCCTGGGTGAGAGATACCTGGATGCGCTCAGCGGCATCGCAGTATGCGGTCTTGGTCATGCGCACCCCGCGGTCACCAGGGCCATTTGCGAACAGGCCGGCAAGCTCGTCCATTGCTCCAACCTGTACGGCATACCGCTGCAGGAGAAACTGGCGGCGGCGCTGACCAGGCTGAGCGGTATGGAACGCAGCTTCTTTTGCAACTCCGGCGCCGAGGCAAACGAGGCCGCCATCAAGCTCGCGCGGCGCTACGGACACGACCGGGATATCGACGCACCCTCCATCATCGTCACCGAAAACAGCTTCCATGGACGAACCATGGCCACCCTGACAGCCACGGGTAACCGCCGTGTGCAGGCCGGCTTCGAACCACTTCTGCCGGGTTTTGTCCGGGTACCCTACAACGATCTGGCAGCCATGCGGAAGGTGGCCGAAACCACGCCCGGGATCGTGGCGGTGCTGGTCGAACCGATCCAGGGAGAAGGCGGAATCCAGATACCGGACCGGGATTATCTGACCGGTATCCGCAGACTATGCGATGAACAGCAATGGCTGATGATGCTGGATGAGGTGCAGACCGGAATGGGCCGAACCGGTCGCTGGTTCGCCTGCCAGCACGAGGCGCTGATCCCGGATGTCATTACCGTCGCCAAGTCCCTGGGCAACGGCATACCGATCGGCGCATGCCTGGCCCACGGAGCGGCAGCCGGGGTCCTGCAGCCGGGCAGCCACGGCTCCACCTTCGGCGGCAATCCGCTGGCCAGTCACACGGCACTGGCGGTGATCGAGACGATAGAACAGGGCAACTACCTCCAGCGTGCGGCTGAACTGGGGACATCGCTGCTTGATGATTTCCGTTCCCGACTGTCCGGCGCCAGGGGCATCGTCGATATCCGCGGGCAGGGACTGATGCTGGGGATAGAACTGGACCGGCCCTGCCCGGAACTGGTCAGCATGGCGCTGGAGAAAAACATCCTCATCAATGTCACCGCAGGAAAGGTAGTCAGGCTCCTGCCGCCACTGGTCATCAGCGATGAACAGGCTGGCGAGATCGCCCTGACAGTCAGTGATCTGATACTGGAGTTTCTGCAAGCCTCATGAACACACGTCACTTCCTGACCCTGCTGGACCTGAGCCCTGATGAACTGGGCGCCCTGATCGTGCGCGCCATCGAACTCAAGGCGATACAGAAGAAACGGGATTTATACGAACCACTCAAGAACCGGGTACTGGCCATGGTGTTCGAAAAATCATCGACCCGCACCCGGGTTTCGTTCGAGACCGGTATGGTCCAGCTTGGTGGCTACGCCATGTTCCTCTCCCCGCGCGACACCCAGCTGGGCCGCGGCGAACCGGTGGAGGACACCGCAAGGGTGCTGTCGCGTATGGCCGATATCATCATGATCCGCACCTTCAGCCACGAAAAGATCGAGCTCTTTGCGGAGTATTCGAGGGTTCCGGTCATCAACGCGCTTACCGACATGTACCATCCCTGCCAGCTGCTGGCCGACATACAGACCTTCGTCGAACACCGGGGCAGCATCCGGGGCAAGTCGGTTGCCTGGATCGGTGACGGAAACAACATGTGTCATTCCTATATCAACGCCGCCAGACAGTTCGGGTTTCATCTGCGAATCGCCTGCCCGGAGGGCTACGATCCCAATGCAGATCTGCTTGCCGGGGCCAGCGATTACGCAGAAATCATCCGCAACCCGCGGGAGGCCGCCAGTGGCGCCGACCTGATCGTGACCGATGTATGGGCAAGCATGGGGCAGGAAGAAGAACAGGCCAATCGGGAAAAGGCCTTCGCGGACTACCAGGTAAATGCCACACTCATGTCTGAAGCGGCAACCGACGCCCTCTTCATGCACTGCCTGCCGGCACACCGGGGCGAGGAGGTTACTGCCGAGGTAATCGACGGGCCACAGAGCGTGACCTGGGACGAGGCCGAGAACAGGCTGCACGCCCAGAAGGCGCTGCTGGAATTCCTGCTGGTCTGAATCTCCCGGGTCACTGCATCCTGGCTAGTGTCCTGCCCGCCTCTTCCGGCTGTGCATGCAGACAGGTACCTCACCTGAAAAACGCAACTGCCTCAACATGGGTGAAACAGCCGGACTCCCGGTGGTCGCGGCAGATCACTCAATCCACCGTGAAAATCACCCGGCAGTGGACGCAGGCTAAGCCGGCATTTATCCCTGCCAAGGGTATTGCCTGTATCCAGCAGCATGGATAAGTGGCCGAATCAAGGCCCGCCCGACCCCGTGCCCATAGTTGGCTGAAAAAGAAGCTTACGCTAACATCGCATCTGGTTTCCTTGATCCCTGTACCATGCAACGGCCGGTATCCAATGTGTCGACTCGCTGCCTACCTCGGTAAGCCACTGCGGTTAAAGCATTTTCTGCTTGAACCGCCACACAGTCTGTATGTGCAGTCCTGGCAGCCACGGGAACTGGTGTATGCCAGGCTGAATGCCGATGGCTACGGTTTCGGCTGGTTCGACCCGGAACAACATCCAGCGGTCTATGCCAGCACCATGCCCATCTGGTCCGACTGCAATCTGCCGCATCTGGCCAATACCCTGACGAGTCCGCTCTGGCTGGCCGAGATCCGCAGCGCCACGGCTGGCAATCCGGTGCATCAGTGCAACACCCCGCCCTTCTTCGATAACAGTCTGATCTATGTGCACAACGGATTTATCGGCGAATTCCACATGACAGTCAGACCCAGGATTCAGGATTACCTGTCTGCCGCAATCAGCGCGGATATCAACGGAAATACCGATTCGGAATACCTGTTTGCATTATTGAGGCAGGTGATCGCACACAACCCGGAGTTACCCCTGGAGATCGCGATCAAAAGGATGTTCGATCTGATCGGGGACTGGGTTGGGGAGATGCCGGCCCTGCTCAACATGATCGTGAGCGACGGCCGTCAGCTCTATGCAGCGAGGCATGCCCTCAACCATGCCAGTCCATCTCTGTATTACACCGTCGGGGATGAAGCGTTCCCCGAGGCTGGAGTCATCGCCTCGGAACGATTCAACGGGAACGAAAACTGGCAGCCGGTACCGGATCACCATATTCTGGTGCTTGATGCAGGGCAACAGCAGGAGTTGATTGCACTATGATACAGGCGAATATTCTGGGTGAACTCCACCAGATCCAGGAACTGATCATTGCCCTGGTTGAGGACCTCGATGAAAAGAGCTTTCGCAGTCAGTATCACCCGGACCTGAGCCCGCCGGGATGGCACCTCGGGCATTGCGTCTATACAGAATGTTACTGGCTGCAGGAAGTGGTCCGTGGCGACAACCGCGTTACCGCCGCACTGGAAGCTCTCTACACCCCTGCCCGCACACCCAGGCCGGAACGTGGCGGCCTGCTGCCAGATCTCGATCACCTCCTGCGGTGGGCCCAGCAACAGTATACGGATAACCTGGAATTTCTTGCCAACCTGGCCCCGCCGTATACAGAGCATGCACTATTCAGGGAGAACTACCTTCCGTTATTCCTGATCCAGCACCACAGCCAGCACTATGAAACCATGCTAATGGTATTGACCGAACGCGAGCTATCCGGGGACCACTCCGGTTACGAGGTCAGGCACACGTTACAACCCGCAGCACCCGATCATGAAACCAGATCCATTGCCGCGGGACACTACCGGGTTGGTGGAGAGGCGCCCTGTGCCTTCGATAACGAGATGCCTCCCCAGCAAGCCGAACTGGGACCCTTCGATATCGCTATCCGACCAACCAGCAACGCCGAATTTCTCTGTTTCATGGAAGAGGGCGGCTACCGGCAGCGGGATCTGTGGAGTGAGGCAGGCTGGCAGTATCGATGTGACAGGGAAATCAGACAGCCTGGACACTGGCGGCAGAATACAAAAGGTGACTGGTATGGCGTCGCGCTGCGTGGCCCCTGTGACCTGGCGCCGGAAGAACCGGTCTTCGGCATTTCCTGGCATGAGGCTCAGGCCTATGCGAAATGGGTACGTGGCAGACTGCCACATGAACACCAATGGGAAGTTGCCTGCCGCCTGCATCAACTGGAATCCACCGGGCGGGTCTGGGAGTGGTGCGGCAATGCCTTTTATCCCTATGCCGGATTCAGGGCATTTCCGTACCCGGAATACTCCACAACCTGGTTCGACGACAATCACTTCAGCCTGCGTGGCGGCAGCCTCCACACCCGTCCCCCGGTTCGTCGACCCAGTTTCCGCAACTTCTATGAACCGGAGAAGCGGCACATCTTCGCCGGGCTGCGGCCGGCCTTCTGACGGGTATAATATCGGACATGGATAAAGATACCCCACAGGGTGGCTATTCGCTGCGTATCGGCAAGGGCATGGTGATTGCCGCCTGGGTGCTGCTGCTGGTGATGTTGACCCTGCTCTTCAATAACCTGCTGGAGCGGCAACGCAATCCAAACCGCGTTGTGCAGTCTGTTGTGCTGGGAGATCACTCACCGGCGGTGATACTGAAACGCAATCGCTATGGTCACTATGTTGCTAACGGTTTGATCAACGGGAAACCGGTGGAATTCATGCTCGACACCGGCGCCAGCGATGTCTCCATACCAGAGCCCCTGGCACGGAAACTGGGGCTCAGGAAAGGCCGGTCGGTTCAATACCGGACCGCCAACGGAACCATCACGGCCCATCAGACCACACTCGGCAGCGTTCAGCTCGGCGACATCGTCATCGGTCCGGTTTCCGCCAGCATCAATCCCGGCTCGCGCGATCATGCCGTACTGCTGGGCATGAGTTTCCTGAAACACCTGGATTTCAACCAGCAGGGCGATACCCTGACCCTCAAGACGCGGGAATAAATGACCTCCGCGCGTTTGACACAAACCCTTGTTCGCGGGCAGTTCTGCTGCTGCGCAACTGATACCGGATAGGAAATCCATGCCTGCCTTCATCGAATACCTGACTACCTGGACCGGGGAGGTGGCCGGCCTGCTCTGGGGAAACCCGGTTACCCTGCTGGTCCTGCTTGGCACCGGTTTTTATCTGACTATCAGGATGGGAGGCATACAGGTCCGCGGCTTTCGCCATGCAACAGCGCTGATATCCGGCAAGTACAGCAGGCGTACGGATACCGGTGAGGTATCACATTTCCAGGCGCTATCAACCGCTCTGTCCGCCACCGTCGGGACCGGCAATATCGCGGGAGTGGCAACCGCAATCTCGCTGGGTGGTCCCGGCGCCCTGTTCTGGATGTGGATCACGGCAATCCTGGGAATGGCGACCAAATTCACCGAGTGCACATTGTCCCTGAAATTCCGCGAAGTTCTCCCGGACGGTCAGGTAGCAGGCGGCCCCATGTACACCCTGCTGCATGGTCTCAAGATGCGCCGACTGGCCGCAACTTTCGCCATCTTCGCCCTGATCGCTTCCTTCGGCATCGGTAATATGGTGCAGGCCAATTCCGTCATGGACGGCCTGGGTTATGTGTTACCAGACTTGCACCATTCCTCGTGGTTCGTCGGCATACTGCTCGCCGTGCTGGTCGGCCTGGTGATCCTCGGCGGAGTAAAACGAATTGCACGGGTGGCCAGCACCCTGGTGCCCTTCATGGCCATTTTGTACATTGCTGCCGCCCTGATTGTGCTTGCCAACCATATCGAGGAGATACCAGGCGCCCTCTTGCTGATCGTCAATCATGCCCTGAATCCCTGGGCTGTTGGCGGTGCGGCCGTCGGGGAGGCGATTCGCTGGGGGGTGGCACGCGGCCTGTTCTCCAATGAGGCCGGGCTCGGCTCATCTCCCATGGCTCACGCGGCTGCACGAACCAACGAGCCGGTGCGTGAGGGCCTGGTGGCCATGATGGAGCCCTTCATCGACACCCTGGTCATCTGCACCATGACCGGGCTGGTGATCGTGGTTACCGGGGCCTGGACGGAAAGCACTGATTCGCTGATGGGCGCGGCACTGACCGCCCATGCCTTCCGGAGCGAACTGGGCGAGGCCGGTGCCTGGGTGGTAGGGGTGGGTCTCACGCTGTTCGCCTATTCCACCATGATTGCCTGGTCCTACTACGGGGACCGCTCGATATTTTACCTGTTCGGTGAGCGGGCCGTCATGCCCTACCGTGTCCTGTATACCCTGCTGGTAGTGGTCGGCGCGGCCGTACCCCTGCAGCTTGTCTGGAATCTCGCGGATATCACCAACATTCTGATGGCACTGCCCAACCTGATCGCCCTGTTACTGCTCGCCGGACTGGTCAGGAAGCTCAAGAACGAGTATTTCTCAAGCCCCCAGACTCCGGTCGGTGATCATTCAAAATCTGTATAGGCCGATACACTGTAACCAAACCACAATGAGCGAATGACATGTTGCTGGAGATTCTGGAAGAAGCCCTGCTGGAAACGGTGCGAACGGCATTAACCGAGGACATCGGCAGCGGTGATATCACTGCCGCACTCATTCCGGCAGACAGCGAGGCGGCTGCTTCTGTCATCTGCCGGGAAACGGCTGTTGTCTGCGGGATGGCATGGTTCAATGCCGTATTCATGGAACTCGATGACAGGATTGAAATTCGATGGATGGTGAAGGACGGTCAACAGGCGGATCCCGGGCAGACCCTGTGCACCCTCCAGGGCCCGGCGCGCGCCATGCTAAGCGGGGAACGGACTGCATTGAACTTCCTGCAGACACTCTCCGGTACGGCAACACTGGCCCGCAGCTATGCAGATGCCGTATCAGGACTGCCTGTTCGTGTACTGGATACCAGAAAGACACTGCCCGGACTGCGGGCAGCACAAAAATATGCCGTCCGGACCGGTGGCTGCCATAACCATCGGATGGGCCTGTACGATGGCATCCTGATCAAGGAGAATCACATCATGGCGGCCGGCTCGATACACCGTGCCGTGCAGGAGGCCAGAAAGCTGAATCCTGCCCTGCCCGTCGAGATCGAGGTGGAAGACCTGGGTGGGGTACGGGAAGCCCTGGAAGCCGGTGCCAATACCCTGCTCCTGGATAATTTCGACCTCGCGGATCTCGAAGCGGCCGTTGCCCTCAACCAGGGAAAAGCAAATCTGGAGGCCTCGGGAGGGATTGACCTCGATAATCTGCGGGCCATTGCCGCCACCGGGGTGGACTCCATATCGACCGGCAGTCTGACCAAGCATCTGCACGCCGTGGATCTCTCGATGCGCTTCTCGCCATAAACCGCCTTCTCATGAACCGTCTTCGGCAAGATCCAGCGCTACCCTCGACAGGCCCCGCACCACCCTGGCCAGCCGTTCATAGTCGATTTTCTCCGGTGTATCGCTCTCCCGGTGGTAATGCGGGTAACGGAATGGCGCCGTATCGGTCACCATCAGTGCCGGGTAGCCTTCTTCCCAGAAGGACCAGTGATCTGACCAGTGTATGCCTTCCAGACCACCGGGAGCCGCAACGCCCTCGGAAGGGAAGGCAGTATGGCGGCGAAACGATCCGATACTCCTGCGCACCAGTTTTCTGGACCTCAGGTTACCCACGAAGGCGATGAAATTGCCGGTGTCGGGATAAAACCAGGAATAGAGGGGATTGGGAAACCGCTGGCTGCCCGGGGCGTCGGAGTAGTAACCAACGGTTTCCAGCGAGATCATGGCAATGAGCTTTTCGCCCTGCTCCCGCGCCCGGCGGGCGTAGAGATGACTACCCATCTCCATTGAATAAAAGAACGGGGCCTCCTCATTGGCAAAGGCCACGAAACGAATACTGCGGGATGGCTTCCTGTCCCGGAGCAACCGCGCGATCTCCAGCACTGCGGCGCTGCCACTGGCATTGTCATTGGCGCCGGGTGAGTCGACAACCGTATCGTAATGGGCGCCAAGCAGAACAATTTCTTCCCCTCCGGAGGAGGCGGGAAGCTCTGCCGCCAGATTTCGCACCATTACCCCCTGTGACTGAAATGGCTGTGACCGGACCGCATAGCCCGCTTCACCGAAGGCATTCTCAATGTATGCGGCAGCCTTCTGCATTGCACTCTTGCGCCAGACATTGCGCTCCCCGATCTCGCCTGCAAGCGCGAGGATATGGGCCCTGAGCTGATTACCGACTTCTTGCTCTTCCTCATCAAGGGGGGGCAGTGGGCCGGACCAGGAAGTACCCGGCATGCCAGTCATATAATGTATCCCTCCCCAGGACAGGCCAATGATCAGGAACAGGTACCCGACCCGTACGTACCACCTCCCCCGCCCGTCCCGCATCAGCTGTACTTCACGACCGGAATTCAGTCACATTCCTTGCTGATAAACCTGCCTTCCCAGCGATTGCCCATTTCCATGGTTTGCCCATTGAATGACATTGTCATTTTCATTTCGCCACTGGCCGTCTTTCCATCCGTCGTAAACGATCCTTCTCCCTGCATCGCCAGCATATCCTCGCCACTACATTCCATCGTCCAGCTCAGCGAGTTGTCGGTTTCCTTCTTGTCCAGGATGGTGCACTCACCCTCGTCCGTCATTTCCTTTACCGGATCGAAGTCAGCTTCTTCAATACATTCGATCGTTGTTTCCACCAGGGGTTGCGTAGACATCGGATTCTGCATCTCTACCGTCACTTCCCACTTGCCCTTCATGATTTGAAAGGCATGTGCAGAAGTGGAAGAAAGTACAAACAGACTGCCAACTACAAGGGACGGCACAATGCTTATTCTAGACATGGCTGATTCCTTATCTGCGGTCGAAATGGAAAGAGAGCAAGCAAAAAACTGATACTCGAAAGGACAGATTACCTGAGTCGATCACTATTTTGAAACGATTGCAGGAGCAAGGCCACTGATCCATTCGGAATGGACCTGCGAACGTGATTCAGATCATGCCTCGACACCGGCCCTGCGGTTACAAAGCCTGGTTTCGTCCTGACCGGAGTACCGTTACTGTACCTGAGGAATTTATTGTACTTCCTGCAGGTTTTTTCTCGCAGCCGCTACATCTGCCTCTGCTGCCTCTACACGCTCTTGATAGGCCTCTGTGAGGCGGCTCCCCCCGCTGGCGGTACCTTTCCGGTCACCGGGACCCACCACCTTCGCTTGTTCCAGCGCCTTTTCGGCTGACATCAGGTTTTCCTGCGCCTCCCGTACCATCTGACGCCTCGCCTCCGATTCCGAGGCGCTTTCCACGGCACCCTGCGCCGCCTGTTCCATCTCGCTCGCGCGTTTCTCTGCCTCCCGGCGCTGGTCTGCGGATGGCCCCGGATCGACGCTGATCGTCTCTACCGCCTGTGCATTCGCGGGAGGCTCGCCGGAATAGCTCACGTTGCCCTGTTCATCTACCGACCGGTAGACCTGCTGTGCCGTCAGGCTTCCGCTGACTGCCAGCAGGCAGATCAGCATCAAGTGTGCGTTCTTCATTGCTTTTCTCCTGAAATCTTGCCAAATAGGGAAATAAATACAGCCTGTTAGCGCAGAACCATTCTCATCTGATGGAGCCGCTGTCACCTTGAATCCGGCTGTTCCCACAGTCTTTGCTCTGCCTATAGTCACCTATGCAGTACAAATCTTGTTCTGCCTGTAACCAGATATATCGGCAGGCTACACCCCGGAGTAAATCCCATACTGCCTCGTCCAGCGAGGGCTCGCAATCGACCCGGGGTTCAACCGCCTGGCCCACATTTCTCCGCGGATTGATACCATCACGTGACAAATGTCAGTGTCCGGATTTAGAATCGTACCGGGGTTACCGGTTATTGAAGGGGGAGATAACCATGAAACTGTTCTTTCGTTATTTTTTCAGATTCGCGCATGCCATTATCGGCCCGGTCATCCTGTTGTGGGACCGGCTTACGACACCCGAGGGCCTGCAGCGCCAACCGGTTGATCAACAAGTCATCAACAAAACAACGCAAAACATGATCCTGTATCAATTCAGGATGTGCCCTTTTTGCGTCAGGGTCAGACGTCAAATCAAGCGGCTGTCTCTCAATATCGAGACTCGTGATGCCTTGAGGGACGAATCGAGCCGTGAACAGCTGCTCAAGGGTGGAGGCGCAGTCAAGGTACCCTGCCTGAGGATCGCAGAGGAAGACGGAAAGGAAATCTGGATGTATGAATCCGCCGATATTATCCAGTACCTCGAAAAACGTTTCGCCTGATCACCAGACGAATGCCGGCCAGGGGCAGCGATCCGGCTACTGCCCCGTGCCACCACTCAAGAGGGTCTGCAGTGATTTCCCGTTAACCTGCAACTCCCCCTCCTCCAGGCTCAGGTCGGCCCTGAAGCTGTTCCCGACCCGTAACAGCATCCCCTGGATCTCCAGAGATTCGAGCTGACTGCGCACCATTTCATCAACAGCCGCATTCATTTCTTCATCCGGTGGAAGTTCCTGTCCCATTGCCTCGTACTGGGAAGACAGACCCGCGCGTGCCCCCGTGGTCGCAAGCTGTATCAGGAGCGGCTCGGACACCCTCACCCGGGCCTTCCCCTGCAGCGCGGTCAGCCAGAACTGGGGAGGAACATCCATATCGGGTGGCAACTCCAGCAACTGCAGATCCAGCTCGCCGTGCAGTTCGCCCGCACCGGTGTCCAGCGCCAGCTCTTCAATCCTGATCCGGGGCTGCCCGGTGAGAACCTTCCTCACTGCCGGGATGATTTGTGGCTGCATGGCCCCGGAGTTCTGTATCGGGTCAACAGGGTCGGAATTGATTTTCTGCATCATGTCACGCAGCTCGGCGAGTGGCTCCATCGGCAGATTATCGACTGCCATACCGATCTGGAAGCGGGGAACACGCTGATCGGCCACCTCGATATCAATGAGTTCCACGTTACTGGATACCGACAATAATGCGTCCTGCTCCCTTGCCTCTCCCCGCATGGCCACACGTCCGACCACCATGTCCTGGATCTCGGCGGCATCCCCTGCAGGTCCGGAAAACCGTATACCCTCTATCACCAGGGACTGGTTGCCGGTATAAAAATCATGGGATCCAAACCGACCATCGAGACGGTAATGCAGATCGCCTATTTCCAGTAGCAGCGAGTCTGCTTGTGCAGACAGGCCCGAGCCCCGCATATCACCCTTGATGTACTCCAGCTCATCACTGATATCGAATGTACCACTCAAACCACCCCATTCGATCGAACTGTCATCCTGTTCCGACTGGTAGGATATCGGATCAACTTCCAGGATAACGGTCGCGGTCCCATCCATCCGGACCAGGGTATTGAGTCGCAGTGCATCGAGCTCTGCGATCTCCCTGACCCACTCGGCCTGGCGGGAATCCTGCTCATCAAGTCTGGTCGCAATATTGAAAACCGGTGCATCTGCAACAAACAGATCAGGCAGGTGCTGGATGTCGCTCTCCAGTACCAGCTGGAATTCGTCCCAGGGAAAATCCGGATCAGACTGCACCATTGTCTGCAATTGAGGATTTCCGGTATTCAGGCTCACAACCGTTGTGGCGGCCGAACTGAGCAACTCCCGGTCATAGGCAGTGGTCTCCAGGATGAAAACACCCATGTTGTTGACCTCGGCAACGGATTGCTCATAGGAATTCTGTGCATTTCCCGCCGACCAGAACAGGAAAACCGCGCCGGCACCGATGAGCAGTACCCCGGAGATCAGTATCGTCTTCATAACATTGCCCATACCCTTGCTCCACCTCCGTTCCATGATATTTCCACAAAATACTTGCCGCGTATTTTTGCAGTTTATTCAATATGTTACAAGCACAAAAATCATAACAAAATGGCAGTTTTCTATCAAACATCCGACGCATGGTGGCAGATCACACTTGCCAAGTCCGATTAACCACTACCTGGCCGCATCAGGAGAACCCTCTGGTGGAAAATCGAGTGTGTCCTTGATCTGCTTGCGTTGCTCGTCGGGAAAATCCGGGAATGGCAAGCTCTGGTCGGAAATCCAGTCCCGTACCTGGTTCGCCGCTGCCTGTCGCCGTTCATCATCGATGCCACTGTCCCGGGCGATATAGAGGCGAGACGGTGTCGCGAAACCGGTTCCAACTTCCTCGACGATTTGCAGGATACGCAAATCAAGATCTTCCTGGATGGCTAGATATTCGTTCCAATCCGACGTATTGACATAGGCGAGAATCTCCACATTCAACGAGTTCTCGCCGAAGCCCGCGAAGCGAACCCGCGCCGGGTCATCGGTGACACGGGGATGGGCGATGAGCAGTTCGCGCAGTCTGGCAAGCACCAGGCGCAGCTGATCGAACGAGGTTTCGTAACGCAACGCCAGGGTGGGTCTGAAGACCATTCGGTCGCGAGACGTCAGGTTGACGATATGCATATCGGCGAAATCGGCGTTTGGGATGGTGGTTACGGTACGATCCAAGCCTCGGATGCGGGTGGATCTCAGACCAATCTCCTCGACGGTTCCCGTGCGCTGCCAACCCGGTGACGGGTCCTCGCCATAGCGACAGAAATCACCGACACGGACCGGACGGTCGACAAAGAGGTTGAGGGTGCCGATGAAGTTTTGCAGGGTGCTTCTGGCCGCCAGCGCGATGGCCACGCCGCTCACACCGGCACCGGCGACCAGGCCATAGACCGGAATGCCGACGGCTGCCGCAGCGTGGAACAACAGGATGATTATCGCCAGGATCCCGACCGTGCGTGCGGCTAAGCGTATGAGGTTTGCATCCACGCTCCCGGGCCTTACCCTGGGCGAGGCGATCATGGTCTCGGCAGCCCAGCTCGCAGTGAGCCATATAAGCCAGATCAGCGCTACACTTTGGGAGACCTCGATAAGGTAAAAGGGTACCTCGGCCGCTGTCCCCGACGTATTGATCTGGATGGCGGTGAAGTAGTCGACAAGCGGTGCAAGGGCGAGTATGAGGAGAGGTGTGCTGATATGGCGCAAAAAAGATCGCAGCGAGCTATTCCTCGGCCGGCGCCGACTCCAGCGAAAAACCGCAATCACAGCCCCGATAGCGAACCCGAACAGCAGTAGCACAGCAAACCATTTCCAGATAACCTGGCCGAGGATCAGCGTATTGGCCCAATCAGGAAACGTCTCAACCCATACCATTGGAATCATCCATCCGGTAATTTGCTGCTGTATACGGGCCAGGTCCCCTAACGGCACCGGACGCTGATAGGGCAGCCCCTTGATCAATTCATGAAAGCTCCATGCCCGTTCAACGGTGTCCGGGCTGAACAGGTACTCACCGGTACGGGATCCCTCCTCAACACGGGTAATTGTGATCTCCGTGCCCGGAATACGCCAAAGTGCGAGGGGCTCACTCTCCTCGTCGGCTATCTCATCCGGAATCTCATCAAGCGCGGGTAAATCCAGGCGGGCGAAAATTCCCCAAAGCAGCCTGAAGGTCTCGACACCGACCTCTTCCCGGGCGGCCGGTGGGACCTCACTCAGGTCAAGGAGACGATTGAATCTGTCATGCATCTGAAGAAGTGCAGCCATCGTCGCGGGACTCGGCAAATCGCGGTAGGCGTAATAGCGTTCGGTCGATTCTTCGATGACAGTGAGAAAGCTCTCGAATGTCGCCCGCGGACTCGACGTATCCAGTGGTTCCAGGGGATGTCGAGCGCCAGCCTGGCCCGCGATCAGTAAAGACATGAGGAGGATTAACATCTTAATGAACAGGTAATTATTTCCTGGCCTGGGATGTCTGTGTTTCATGGCTGCAGGACTCAGGTGGTGAAAGAACAGGATTCTATAGATATCGCTCAGGTTACAGAAGGGAACGGTGAGCAGATACTGATTTCCTGGCTTGGGGCCTGTTGACACGCTGCGGATGGTTGCTGGAACCGACGATCAGCAGGCGCAGCACCACCTCGGGATCAATCGAGGGGCGGCCGGTATGGTTGTAGAACCGGGAAAGGGTCTCGCGAAGCTCGCTCGAATCAAGATAGGGGTCGATCTTTCGAAGCAAGTCCCGGGGGACGAAATTTTCCAGGCAAAAACCGTGAAACAAG
>JARFQV010000244.1 GCA_029287615.1 Pseudomonadota bacterium
CGATCCGTACTGATTGATGATCCTGCCGGGAATTGATTCTGCACGGCGGGCGCAGCCCCCCGGCGAGACGCCGTTCAGGCCCGTTCCCGGCTCACTCCACAGGGCTGGCCTGCTTTCATCAAGGTGACGGACCCTCGCGCATACTATAAACACACAGCGTATTTTCTACATCCCAAGATTCAAGCGGTATTCCGCGCCTTCTGAAAATTCACTCTAAATCCAGATCCTGCCCGATCATCTCGTCCCGCGCTAGTCGTCTCTCATGATGCTGAGCTGAAGCGATTGGTCCTCATTCTGGCTGAGGTAGGTGGTCGAGGTCGGGAATGCGAATTTGATTCCTGCGGCAGCAAATCTACGCACGATTTCCAGGTTGACCTGCTCGTCAAACTGCATGGAACGCCAGCGCCGGGGAGGGTGGTACCAGTAACTGACAAAGATATTGAACGAGTCGGCGTTGAACTCATTGAAGAAGACGCGTGGTGGAAGTTCCGGGCGCATGCCATCGTGGTCGCGCAGAATATCCTTTATGATGGTCAGCGCCTCCTCGATCTTCGCCGGTGGTGTATCGTAGGCCATTCGAATGTTGGTCTGGCGGCGAATAAAATTGCGTCGCCCTATATTTTCCACATCGAGACTTGCCATTTTTTCGTTGGGGATCGATGTCTGGGCACCGGTCAGAAGACGTATCTTGGTTGAACGCAGGCCAATTTGTTCAACAAAGCCATCATGCCCCTGCACAACGATGCGCTGCCCCGGCTTGTACGGCTGATCCATGAAAATCATCAGGCTGCCGAGCAGGTTCTTCAGCGAGTCCTGGGCGGCCAGGGCAATGGCCAGGCCACCAACACCAACACCGGCGAGCACACCGACCAGCGGAATACCGAGCTGGTTCGCACCGTAAAAGATGATCACGAGACCGAGGATGATTCCCGTGATCCGGGCGCTCAGGCGAAGCAGCTGGGCATCCAGGCTCTCATTGTCAATCCTGGGAGATCTGATGAGGATCTCTGCGACGAGCAGGGAGCCGAGCCAGGCCACCCAGGTGCCGATCAGGTACTTGATGGTCTGGGTGGTAAATAATACGGCCTTGGCGGTCCTGCCGATCAGATTGATCTGTTCGGTGGCCAGATAGGCGATGAGCGGCATCAGCAGGAGCACGAAGACCGGTACGATCAGCCGGCGCAGATAGTTGCTGATGGTGTTTTCCGAAGACCCGTGCCGTGTGAGGTGGTGCAGAAACCAGAGCAGGGCGCTGGCAACGGTTAGCAGGGCGATAAGGGCAAGCCATTTCCACAGGGCGTGTTCGAGGACTACCTTCTTGAGCCAGACAGGCAGACGATCGATCGCGGACATGGGAATCCACCAGCCCGGACCGACCTGGCGGAGCTGGTCACTGTACTTGATCGGAACATCGCGCTGATACGGCATTGCCCTGGTCTTCAGGTAGAACTCCTCTGCGCGATCTACCGTTGCTGCGCTGAACAGGAATTCACCCTTTCGTGGCCCTTCCGTTATCCTCGCGATGGTGATGCCCGTGTGCGGGATCGTCCATTCTGCAGGCCCTTCGGTCTCCTGGTAGTAATCGGCATCCGGTATTTCTTCAGCGGGCGGCAGTTCGATGCGGGACAGGGTCTCGTACAGGAAGGTGCCCGCATCGTAACCCGTCTCCGTTCTTGCCGAAGGCGCAACCTTGCTGAGATCCATGGTGCGGAGGGCGCGCGCTGCGATAACGCGTATCTGATCGTCCAGTTCCTTGCTGGGGTCGTGCCAGTACTGGTCGCGGTATACCTGCCATACGCGGTCGACGTCAGACAGTAGACTGGTCAGTGTGGCGCGCGGGCTGGAGGTATCGACGGGCTCGAGGGGGTATCGCTCGTCTCCGGAAGAGGGGGTGACTGCAAGCAGCAGGTTCACTGACAGCAGCCACAGCAGGAGTAATGGTGGTCTTGTTATCCGGGTCAACAGGGTGCTTTTCCTTCCCATCTGACAGTTGCATCTGTTATCGGGCTTGAATCCGCTTGTGCACATCTCTGGCAAATCGGCCCTGAGTGGCTGGCAGTATAGGGAACTCGGGGTTGGCTGGCGACCCTCTTGCTGGAATCCGGGGCTGTTTTTTACTATTTTGTATCAATAAAACGACAATTCTGGCAAATTTGTGTTTTTTTTTTAAAAAAGTGCTGCATTTTTGTCTAAAGTTGTATTAAAGTACGCACCTGATCAGGAAGAATGATATGAAACCACCCGTTGCGACAGGCTTGGGTGATTGGGGGAGACCGATGTTTTCAAGGGCATTGCAAACCATTTTTGTTGTCTTGTTTACCGCCAGTGCCTGGACGATGGCGCAGGCGGAAACGGTCCTGTACGGCAATATCAATATCAGCCTGGATACATTTGATATCGAGCATGCTGATAACGACAGGAGATTTGTGGACGGGCATCCTGCCGTCGGTGACGATACGCGGTTGAACAGCAACACCTCCTCGATCGGCATCAAGGGCAGTGAGGACCTGGGCAATGGCCTCAAGGTAATCTATCAGGCCGAGTTTCAGTTTGACCCCACCGAAGGGACCGGCTTTTCCGGTCGAGATCAGTGGGTGGGCATGGCTGGTGGCTGGGGCAAGATGCGGGTAGGCACCATCAGCACTTCCTACAAGTCCCATGGCGCCATGATCGATCCGATCTACCGCACGTCTCTGCAAAACCGTAATTTCGGGGTGCAGTCGAACCTGCACAAGGGAAAGGGGGATGCGGGTGAGGGTCGCGCCACCAATACCGTCCGCTATGACTCGCCGAGCTTTTTTGGTGGTCTCGGTTTCATCGGTACCTTTACTCGACAAACGGACAATGGCAAGGACAACAAGACCGACAACCCCTTCAGTGTGGGCGCCCACTACAAGTTTGGCAGCAGTGCCCTGATCTTTGCCGATTACATTACGAACGATCAGGACGGCGACAATGATGCCTGGAAGGTGGGCGGCAAGTGGCTGATCGGCAACTTTGGTATCTATGGCCAGTTTGAAAAGGACAACGGCCTGATCTCCAGCGAAAAGGATAATGAAGAAAAGAATGATCTGGAAGGCGCGGATGTCTGGATGCTGGGTGCATCCTACAATCTCGGTAACTTTCTCTTTTATGGTTCCTATGCACAGGGCTCGGATAACAGCGATGGGGATGGCGAGTACCGTACCTGGCAAGTGGTTACGGATTACCGGTTCAGCAAGCGCACGGATGTCTACGGAGGCTATTCCAACGTGGATTGCGATAACCCGGGCAGACCGTACTGTACCTATCAAACAGAAAAGGCGGGCGAAACCAAGTTCTGGAGTATCGGGATGCGGCACAAGTTCTGAGGGGGAGGAATTGGGTCAAAACAGGGAGATCGGGGCCGTGAGGCCCCGTTTTCATCTTCGGCAAGAGGTCATCGGCATGATTTGTGTGTTTTCTGATACAAACAGGCAGGCCGGCATCCCGGATGCGGTGCCGCGGTCGTGGCGGGCGGGAGATGCCTGGCTGGATGGGGCTGCCGTCGGCCTGATTACATGATGGATATCCAGTTACTTGATTTATATAAAAAATATTTTACTATTTGCGATGGATCCCGTTCCATCTGAACAGGATGAAGCGGCAATTTGTATTAAAATAACAACGGAAATATGATTTTGTAGTTTTTTTGAAAATAATTGTTGCATTTTTATCTGAACATGGGTAAAGTAGGCGACGTGCAATGACAACAGGTTTTCAATTAACCGCAGTCTACAATTTGTAGTATGTCTTTAAAGCTTCTGAGAGGAATTGTCATGAACAAGAAGATTCTTTCAACATCAATCGGGGCCATCCTCGCGGGCACGATGTCCGTTGCGGCCATGGCCGATACAACACTATATGGTAACGTTCATATCAGTTACGACGTCGTGGATGTCGACGATGCCGGTAACCGTGATAACCTGAACAGCAACACCTCCTCAATTGGTGTCAAGGGCAGTGAAGATCTGGGTAACGGGCTGAAGGCCATCTTCCAGGCCGAGTTCCAGTTCGATCCCACCGAAGGCTCCGGCCTGACCGGTCGTGACCAGTGGGTAGGCCTCGGCAGTGGCTGGGGCAAGCTGCGGGTAGGTACCATCAGCACCTCCTACAAGTCCCACGGCGCCATGATCGATCCGATCTACCGTACCTCCGCCCAGAACCGTACCTGGGGTTTCCAGTCCGCGCTGCACCGTGGCAAGGGTGAGGACGGCGAGGGTCGTGCCACGAACACCATCCGCTATGATTCCCCGAGTTTCTTCGGCGGTCTCGGCTTCATCGGTACCTTTACCCGGCAAACGGACAATGGTAAGGACAACAAGACCGATAACCCGTTCAGCGTTGGTGCCCACTACAAGTTCGGTGACAGCGGGCTGGTATTCGCTGACTACATCACCAATGACCAGGACGGCGACAACTCTGCCTGGAAGGTGGGTGGTAAGTGGATGATCGGTAACTTCGGTCTCTATGGCCAGTACGAGAAGGACGATGGCCTGATCGCCAACCGCTCACTGGACAGCAATGTAGCCGGTGTGCTTTCCACCACCAACATCGCGCAGGTCCTGGGTCTTTCCCGCGCCGAGCGAGCCTTCCTGAACGATGAAGTGGATGAAGCAATCGCGAATGGTGACGTGGATAGCCTGGATACCTACTTCCTCGGCGCATCGTACTCCATGGGTAACTGGATGTTCTATGGTGCCTATGGCCATGGTGACAACATCAAGGTCAATGGCGTGCGGGACTTCGACCTCGACACCGAGTATGACTCCTACGAACTCGTCGCTCACTATCGTTTCAGCAAGCGGACCGATATGTATGGCGGCTGGGTCCTGGTTGACTACAACAACGACGTCAAGTTCAGGGATCCGGACACCGGACGGGTTGACGAAGGCAGTCTGGAAACCAACGTGTTTACGCTGGGTGTCCGTCACAAATTCTGATCCGGTTACCGGTTTCAGACCTGAAAACGGGGCTTCGGCCCCGTTTTCTTTTTGCGGGTCTATCCCGCTGCTGTTTTTACACCTGACTCCTCCTTGTTGCGTTGCCCTGGAATGTGTTGAATGAAGAATAGAGCCTGGTTTCTGTTAGTCGCAGTGATCCTCCTGCCTGCCTGCAGCAGTTTCTGGAATGCGCGCCCCCCGGATGTTTTGCAGGAACTCAATTCCGGTGGCAGCATTGTGGCATTCAATCAGTCCGGTAGCCTGCTGGCATCCGGGGACTGGAAGGGCGGGGTCATTCTCTGGGGGGTGCCGGAGGGTAGGTCAACCAGGAGATGGGATGCGCATGACGGGACCGTTAATGGTCTGGCCTTTCTCGACCAGGGAAGCCGCCTGTTGTCCGCAGGGTATGATGGCGCGCTTGCCATTTGGGACCTGAAGGGAAGGCTGGTGGAGCGCATCGAGACGCCCAGCCCGGTCATGCATCTGGTCGCCGATGACGCAGCCGGCATGGTGGTAACCGGGCACAAGGATGGTGTCGTACGCACGTGGAGCAAGGAAGGACTGCAATTGCTTGCTTCTTACCCCTTGCATGATGGCGCGGTCAAGGCAGTTGCGTTACAACCCGGGAGCGGGACTATTGCTTCCAGCGGGAATGATGGGAACGTGTTCGTGCTGAGGGACGGCGAAGATGCGCGGGAACTGGAGTCGCCACCCACCGACGCCTGGGCGCTGCTGTTTTCACCCGACGGTGAAAGATTGTTCGGTAGCGGCTGGTTCCGCCTGTACCGGTGGGATCTCGACGGGGGTGAACTCCTCAGTATGCCCACCGAACACCATGGTCTGATCCGCTCGCTTCATTTCTCTCCGTCAGCTGATTATCTGGCCAGCATCAGCCGCCAGACCGACAGTGCCGTGCTCTTTCTGGATCCGGAAACCGGGGAGGTCATCAGCCGTTTTCAAAAACATGCCCTGTGCGGGGCCTATGTCGCCGTATCACCCGATGGCCGGTTTCTGGCCACAACCAGCGACGATGCAACGGTGCGGATCTGGGATCTGGGAAAGGAACCGGGTGGCGATGACTGAGGGCGGGAACAGAGGCCGGGGGGTAATGGAGATAGTATCGTGATCAGTACATTTCGCTATCTGAGGGAGGAACCCGTGCCGGGTATAAGCAATGGCACGGGTGGTCCTGAAGATGGGGACAAAGCCTGATCTGAGGTTTCAGCGGGCGTTCAGGTCAATATCTGCACCCCGTTCTTGCTGCCCAGTACCAGTACGTCTGCGGGCCTTTTCGCAAAAATACCAACCGTAACGACTCCGGTGATGTTATTCAGTTCTTCTTCCATTTTGACGGGATCCATGATCTGCAGATCGTGTACGTCCAGGATGACATTGCCGTTGTCCGTGACAAATCCATCCCGGTAGACCGGGCGGCCGCCATGCTTGACGAGTTCCCTGGCGACATAACTGCGTGCCATGGGGATGACCTCGATGGGCAGGGGGAAGGCACCGAGCACGTCCACCAGTTTGGAATCGTCCGCGATGCACACGAAGCGCCTGCTGTTGGCGGCGACGATCTTCTCCCTGGTCAGCGCACCGCCGCCCCCCTTGATCAGGTGAAGATGCCTGGTTGATTCATCGGCCCCGTCAACATAGAGGGAGATTTCGTTGACGCTGTTCAGGTCCAGGACCGGAATACCATGACCTGCCAGTCTTTCGGCGCTGGCATCGGAGCTGGCCACCGTTCCATCGATCCGGTGCTTTATGCCGGCAAGGGCATCGATAAAATGATTGGCCGTGGAACCGGTTCCGATGCCAATGACTGTGCCGGATTCAATATAATCAAGTGCAGCCTCGGCCGCCATTTTTTTCAGGTCGTCTTGCGTCATGTTCTCTCTCCCATAGGATTATTCGCTGCATGATACCGCCGCTAGCGCGCGAAGTCATTGCGGATGGTGCTGGGCATGTCGATGACGAACTGATACTGTATCGAAATGACAGAGCGCTATTTAAAGAACATACTGAACGCGCGGGTATACGATGTTGCGCAGGAGACGCCGCTGGATCTCGCCAGGCGATTGTCAGGAAGGCTGGGCAACCAGGTCTGGATGAAGCGCGAGGACCTGCAGCCAGTATTCTCCTTCAAACTCCGTGGCGCCTATAACAAGATCGCCGGCCTTCCGGATGATCAGCGTGAGCGAGGCATTATTGCCGCATCTGCCGGCAACCATGCGCAGGGGGTGGCCCTTGCCGCAAACAGGCTTGGTATCAAGTCACTGATTGTAATGCCCAGGACCACGCCGCCCATCAAGGTGGCGTCGGTGCGCGAATACGGTTCCCGCATTACCCTGCATGGAGATACCTATGATGAGGCCTGCCAGCATGCAGTGATGCTCGCTGAGCAGAACGGGATGGTTTTTATTCATCCCTACGATGACCCGGATGTGATCGCAGGTCAGGGAACAATCGGTCTCGAGATATTGCGCGAGCACCGGAATGATCTGCACGCAATCTTTGTCCCGGTTGGTGGCGGTGGGTTGATCTCGGGTATCGCTGCCTGCGTCAAGGAATTGAGGCCGGATATCAGGGTAATCGGGGTGGAGCCCGATGAAGCTCCCTGCATGCTTCGTGCGCTGGAATCCGGTCGTCGTGTCACCCTGAAACAGGTCGGGATCTTTGCGGACGGGGTTGCCGTTCGGCAGGTCGGCAAGGAACCCTTCCGCATTGCGCGCAAGTTTGTGGATGAGGTGATCATGGTGAGCACCGATGAAATTTGCGCTGCTACCAAGGATATATTTGATGATTGCCGCTCCATCGTCGAACCGGCAGGCGCATTGGCGATTGCAGGGCTGAAGCGTTATGTCGAACGTACCGGTATACGTGGCGCTGAACTGGTGGCAATCAACAGCGGTGCCAATATCAATTTTGACCGCCTCCGTCATGTGGCGGAGCGTGCTGATATCGGGGAGCACAGGGAGGCGTTGCTGGCGGTTACCATTGCGGAGGAACCCGGAAGTTTTCTCAGATTCTGCGCCAGTCTCGGGAAACACGGGATAACTGAATTCAACTATCGCTATTCAGGTCCCGGAAAGGCGCATGTGTTTGCCGGGATTCGCCTGCATGAGGGATTCGAGGAGCGCCGGCAACTGATAGAGAAACTATCGATGCAGGGATACCCGGTCACGGATCTGACGGGTGACGAGATTGCCAAACTTCATGTTCGCTATATGGTGGGGGGGCGTTCTACGGGATTGAAGGACGAATTGTTATATCGTTTTCAGTTTCCCGAACGTCCGGGTGCACTGCTGCAGTTTCTGACGGCCATGGGGAAGAGATGGAATATCAGCCTGTTTCACTACCGGAATCATGGTGCAGCCTACGGGAGTGTCCTGGCTGGAATACAGGTCCCGGCAAAGAGCAGAAAGGAATTCCGGGGTTTTCTCGACAAACTGGGTTATGTATACCAGGAAGAAACAAGCAGTCCTGCCTATGCCCTGTTTCTGGGTAGCTGACTGAGATAGATGCGGTGCGTCTAAAAAGGCCCGTACATAGCTGTACGGGCCTTTCCTGCTGTTGGAGTCGGAATATCCTCCGGTCTAGCCCGCCTTTTTCGTTACCTTGCGCTTGACGGCCTTTTTCTTCGTGGCGACTTTGCGCTTGGCTGGCGTTTTGGCGACCTTGCGTTTAACGGCCTTCTTCTTCGCGGCCACTTTGCGCTTGACGGTCTTTTTCTTCGCGGCGACTTTACGCTTGACCGTCTTTTTGGCGACCTTGCGTTTAACGGCCTTCTTCTTCGCGGCTACCTTGCGCTTGATCTTCTTTTTGGCGACCTTGCGTTTGATAGCCTTCTTCTTTGCGGTCACCTTGCGCTTGACGGCCTTTTTCTTTGCTGCGACTTTACGCTTGACCGCCTTCTTGGCGACTTTGCGTTTAACGGCTTTTTTCTTTGCGGCTACCTTGCGCTTGACGGCCTTTTTCTTTGCGGTGACTTTACGTTTGACTGTTTTTTTAGCTGCCTTGCGTTTAACTGCAGTTTTCTTTGCAGTGACCTTGCGCTTGACTGCTTTCTTTTTGGTTGCTGTGGTCTTTCGTTTCGTTGCTGCTTTTTTCGTAGTGCTTTTCTTTCTGGCTGTCGTTGTCGTAGCCATACTTACCCCTCCAATTAGTGATAACCAGCTTGAGTATAAACAACAATTTTGAAATTACCAGTTTTTTGATTGTTTAATTCGTGTGTTCATGTTATGCGGTGATGTGCAATTCACAAGATGTTTTCATTGTCATTAGTACAAATACACTTTGCTGAAAGCATGATTCGTTTTACATGCGTTGTACCTTCTCGTGTTCGTGCATGACAATGTGCAAAATTTTTTTAAAAAATATTTTTTGTTAAATCGTTTTTGTGAATGATTGCATGTGAACATGCAATTCGAATTCATGGTTAGATCCATAACCAGGTCGCATTCATTTGCGAATCGTTTTTTGATAAAAACATCTTGCTTTGTCTGATTGCCAGTGTGTTCCATGTTGTAGTGTGTGCATGCATTATTCGTCCCGTTTACGGTGGCTGCTTCTTTACTGGTGCGTCAGGAAAAATGTGAAATAAAAATAATGAAAACAGCTGGATAGAAAGGTTTTGTTATTTCGGAAAAGCTTTTCTGGCTGTGTAGTCTTCGCTGTAATGGCTGGTGTTGCACTTGCCGGAATATGCACTGTTCCCGTTCTGGATTGGTTGTTGTCTGCGCAATGCCTTCGTGACTTGCTGTTACTGCATGGCAACTATTCGAGTTGCAGAATGAATTCCCATTGCGCATCGTTGACGGGCATGATGGATAAACGATTTCCCCTGCGAACCAGCGCCAGGTCCTTGAGCTGTTCGTGCTGCTTCAATTCCCGCAGTGTGATGATGCGTTTCAGTTTCCGTACAAAGCGTACATCCACCATGTACCAGCGTGGATTGTCCGCGTCGCTTTTTGGATCGTAATACTTTTCTTCAGGATCGAACGCCGTGAAGTCCGGATATCCTTCCCTTGCAATTTTCATGATCCCAACGATGCCCGGTTCCTTGCAGTTGGAGTGATAAAAGAAAACCTGGTCACCCTTTTTCATTTCATCACGCATCATGTTGCGCGCCTGGTAGTTGCGTACACCGTCCCAGTGATCGGTTTTGCCAGGGGCTGACGCAAGATCATCAATCCCGAAGACATCGGGTTCCGACTTCATTAACCAGTAGTTCATCATTCCTCCTTGTCAGTGTGTTGTGTGAATGATACAAAAGGATCGGGAATTGTTTGCGCTACCTGCGCGAAAAAGTTCGGGTGTTCAGGGAAAGCAGAGATACATCCGGAATCAGAGAATAGTCTGGCAACCGTACTGTCACGGGTCGGATCAACTGCAGGAGCAGTGGTAGATTTTTTGCTCCGTTGCGATTGCATGTAAGGGTACATCCCATTTCTGCGAGGGAATCCTGTCCATGTGCTGCAGTTCATAGGCAAGTCCGAGCAGTCTGGGTTTTATCCAGTTATGGCGACGATGCAGAAATGCAAAACTCTGATCATAGAATCCGCCGCCCATCCCCAGACGATTACCCTGTGCATCGAAGGCGACCAGTGGTGCAAGCACGAGATCCAGGGCGTAGGCTGGAATTCGCCTCCAGTGGACTCGTGCGGGTTCCAGTATCCCGAAACGGTTGGACACGAGCCGGTCACCGGGATCAAATGCCGCAAACCAGAGCCGGTTCGCGGAGAAGGGGACGAGTACGGGCAGGTATACTTTCTTGCCCGTCAGCCAGGCAGACTCCAGCAGGGGAAGAGGGCTGATTTCTCCATCAGCGGGCAGATAGGCGCCGATACTTCTGCTGTTTCTGAAGAGGGAGTCGCGACGGACGCGCCCGGCCATCTGGCAGGAAAACAGTCGTTGTTTCCCTGCATCCAGGGTCTGGCGTCGCTTGCGTATTTCCCGGCGGATCCCGGCCCGGTTTGTCAGATCCATCGTTCAGGACAGGGAAGAGTCATACAAGGGATGCATTTGTTGGGCGACCGGGTGCCCCGAAGGGGGCAGCCCGCTCGTCCTGGATATAGAAAGGCATCCTCCACTCGTGCCGTTGCGGCCTTCGCCCTTGAACCAGAGGTTCAGGGGGGGACGACAGTGATGTGTCAGGCTTTCCGCCACAGGCAGACATGCACACGACATCAACTGCTTGTGTCCCCAGGTTTGCTGCTTAGGCTCAAGGAAGTCTACAGCCGCGGACGAACACAGCAGAGGAGGCCTGAACTGTATAACGCCTCATGATACTACAATGTGCAGGCTGTTCGCTGGACCCCGGTTTTTCTGGTCCGCCAGCCTGCTACCGTTACCGTTGTCATTCATCGGACAGCGATATCTGGATTCGCTCGTTCAATGCCCGGATTCTGGAATTGATGGAATTGGGATTATTCACGTCACCGATTGTCCCGTCGATGATCTCGTGCGCCATGTTGAGAGCGGCCATGACGGCAATCCGGTCAGCACCGACGACCTTGCCGCTGTCCCGGATATCCTTCATCTTTTTATCCAGATACCTCGCGGATGCATTTAGGGCTTCCATTTCTTCTTCCGGGCAGGCAACCAGGTATTCCTTGTCAAGGATATTGACCTTGACAGGCCTGGACTTTGAACTCATGTTC
>JARFQV010000173.1 GCA_029287615.1 Pseudomonadota bacterium
TGAGCATTCCAGGCAGCTCTATTTCGGAGGGCCGCTATCAGGGCAGAGCCTGCTGTTTTTGATCCGCTCAAAGAATCAGCCCAAGTCGTCATTGAGAATTTTTGAGAATGTTTTTCTGAGTGCCGACAGCAAAGTTCTGGAGCAGGTGTTGCGTCATCCCAGGCCCTTTGCCGGATTGCGGGTCTTCTCCGGCTACGCCGGCTGGAAACCGGGCCAGTTGGAAGCAGAAGTCAAAAAAGGTAGCTGGCTGTTACGGGAGGCAGACACGGAGATCCTGTTCAACACTGAACCGGGGCTCATCTGGCGGACATTGCTTGAAAGTTCTGACAAGGGCGACCTGGTGATTTAATGAATAATCAATCTGCCATCTAATATTTTTCAAGCTGAGGATAAAGGCTAGCGTCTCCTTTACCCAGTCGGTTCCAAAACTTCTCGTGGAAGTAATAGGCGACCGTGTTGACTGCGGGCTCAACCATGGCGATGGCGCTGCCGATCAAAACGCTGCCACTCAACAGGTAGCCGACTGTAAACGCGACTGTGAAATGCACGGCGGCAAAACTCATTGTCTTTGTCAGCATCGTTGTTTCTCCAGGAGTGTTTAAACAGACTACGAGTATGATTATGGGGCCTGATGGGCGATAGATAAAATCATTAATTACTATTACATTGATAGCAATAAGTAATCACACTCCGGGCGCATATTGCCCACACCTTGCGGAATGCAAATGATAAAAGGGAAAGGCATACCAGCAGGGTCAGAGTCGTTTGATTGCTGATACGTACTGTATTGCGATCGGCCCTGACCCTTATGGTTATTGAAATACAAAGCCTGCCCCTGTTAGTTTTATTTCCAGGAGGCATAAAATGTACCTGATGAGACACGGAGATACCCATAAAGCCAGCCTGTTGTGGATGCTTGCTGTTGTTCTTGTCGTAACCATGAGCTGCACGATGGGTTGTTCGCCCTGGCAACTGGGTGCTGAAAAGGACGTGGTAAAAAACGGAATCAAGTTCGATACCTTTCGTGAAAACGATGATGGCACAAAGATAGGCATCCTGGCAGGGGATATGGTGATCGACGGCTGGCCCGTCAAGAAGGATTTCATTGTGTTCTATCCGGACTGGCGGCTGGATGAACTGCAGGTGTCCCGGGATTATGAACGGAACGGGGTATTCATGCCTGCAGGGACATGGGTCTTTCCCGATAAGCAGGGGAATCCGGGAGTTTGCATCTTCCCCCGCGACGTGGAGGTTCAGGGCCACCTCTGCCGTGGCAGCGGGTCGGGAAAGGAAGGCTTTATGACCGCTTTCTATGCCAGCGGTAAACTGCACTGGTTTTATTCCAGGGACCCGGTAGTCGTGGACGGCGTGAGCTGCAAGGACAGTCTGTTTGAGGCTATTTATCTACACCCCGATGGCAGCCTGCAGCAGTGCAAACTCGATAAGGCGGTCACAATCGAGGGGGTGGAGTACCGCAGGGGGTTCATCATCCGCTTTAATCAGGCGGGAAAGGTGCGTAGCAAATAAAGACAGAACACAAACCATGGGGTCAGAGTCATTTGAAACTGGAACGCGTCAGACCTTTTTGGCCCCCCGTGTTTTTCAGTAAACAAGTTGCCTGTAGAGCAGGGCATCGCTCGGATGCCCTGCTCGTCAGTACCGTCACTGGTTCGTTTCAATCGTAATATTCACCTTGCCCGTTTCACGCGGATCACGGCAGCGGCCGTGGATGTAACGCCCGTTGCCTGTCAAAGGGCCGGTCTGCCCGATGTTGATGAAATCGCCGACAATAAACTGGTCGATAACGCCCGTGGTCACGGAAACGTCCGTCAGGTGCCTGGGCCCGGACCGGGCTTTTTCCCCGTCATCATGGTCATCATCGTGCCATTGACTGCTTCGTCGCGCCCCGTCATCGACCCACCATGCGAGGTACAGGGTCACCGCTTCGTCTTCGTCCAGAAAAAAGATGTCGTTGAAGTTGTAGTGCTTCGACAGTTCACCGGTTTCATCCGCCAGGCACTTTTCGAAGTTGTCGATGCATTCAACGACAGAATCCTGTGCCAGCAGCCAGGCGTTCTGCGCGAAACCCGAGGCATAGCCTTCACGCGGATCGCGGCGGCTGGGTCTGTCACCCGACGGCCGTTTGACCCGAATGCCATAACCATCGGGCAGATTGTCGCGTATCTCGCCGGGCAGGCGGCCGGCTGCGTCGATCGGCATGAAGATCGGTTCGCCTGTACGCGCATCTTTCAAGCCCAGCGGGCCGGCGTAGGCGAAGCTGACGAAGGACTTGATGGTCTCGGTGCAGGCCGGCACCTGGGGTGCGCCGACGATCGGTACTTCCGCGTACACGGGGTCGTAGCGATAGACCGCCCAGTCGACATCGTCGCTGCCGGTGAGTGTGCTGAACATGACGCCGCTGGTGCGCGGTCGCGGCGAACCCGGCAGCAGGGCGCAATGATAATTGCCGTCCGGTAACGGCGAGGCTGCAGGATCATCCGGCTGGCCAAGGTCGACACACTGACCGGGCAGTTGAATGACCTCACCGGGCTGCATCGGGTTGGCGATCTGGCGCGGGC
The DNA here is from genome assembly GCA_029287615.1 of Pseudomonadota bacterium. Classification (GTDB taxonomy): domain Bacteria; phylum Pseudomonadota; class Gammaproteobacteria; order UBA9214; family UBA9214; genus JARFQV01. The sequence goes on from JARFQV010000173.1 coordinate 2,580, forward strand.
ACTGGAATGGATTCGGGTTGAACGGCGAGCACGGGATATAACCTTCTTCGAGCGGCTGACCCAGCGTAGTCGGATCAGGTGCCGGTGTGCGCGTGGATTCGATTATGTCGAGCGGAAACTCGAAGCTCCAGTCATCCTGTGCGGTGAAGGCACAGAAAAAGTTGGGCGGGACATTGTCCGGGCCCAGGTACAAATTAGCCGAGCCTGCGTCGATATCCGTCGGGCCAAAGGCGTTGATATCGCATTCACCGCGCACCGGCCAGGCGAAGCCCTCCTCGGTAAAGTGATTGTCATTTCTGACCCGCTCGCCTTCATAGGCGGGCAGGTGGGCATAGCCGGCGCGGCCCATGACAGCGGTAATAAAAAGTACAAACAATAATTTGGTCGATGTGTTGATAAGATGATTCACGTGCATCCTCCGCTATGTGATAGTTATTCGAAATGAACGTGTGTGACAGGACCAGTATACTGGTTCCAAGTAGAAAGTCTGCGTTAAATGGAATGCTTCTAGAGGGCGGGCCCCTTTTGTTGTAAGACCGCGATCCAGATTGCAGCGTGACCCCGGTTGCTCTCGATGGTTCGATATCTGGCAATTGTGGGATGTCCCGAAGGACAGCCTGTAAGGCGAATTACAGGACGTAATTCGTAATACATGGATGTATTCTGAATTAAACGGGGTCGGAGTGAATTAATTCAATTCAATTCGTTTCAGCAATGTTAATCAATTATGAGCATGGTAATGAATAGAATATTAA
>JARFQV010000254.1 GCA_029287615.1 Pseudomonadota bacterium
GGTCAGGTTCGAGCCGAGGTAGCCGGCATCTGCATCGTAGGCCTGACGCCCGGGCCTGGCATACTGCGGCTGTACCTCGTAAAAATAATCCATCAGGTCTTCGCTGGCGAACACAGGACCCGCGCTGGTGGAGAACTTAAGGTCCAGACCGGTAAGGTTTTCCCGGCTGTAACGCAGTTTCGGGTTGAATACATAGCCCTGGCTGTTTACCGAAGAAAAATCTGTCGAATAGACAGCTCGTGCCTGCAGGTTCAGGTTCAGATTGCTGTGGCCGGGCTCGTCGATCAGCTTGAGGATCAGTTGCGGTCCTATGCCGAACAGGGAATCGAGGTCGGGCATACCCTCACGTGCGTCATTATTACCTGACTTGACAGGAAACGCGGCACTGAAAGTAATGTCGAATTCATAGCGTTTCCTGTCAATCAAGCGGCCGCTAATGGCGCCGCGGTTCTCCTCTCCAACACGCAGGATCTTGCCGCGGTAGATCGGTACCGGTGCGGCGAAATAGCGCATGCTGTTTTGATCCGCTGCGGGATAATGGGGTATAGAGCCTGCAAATCCGCCAATGCCGACTTCCCATAGCGGTTTATCGCTTGCCGATGATTGTCCATCTTTTTCATCGGCAGGAAGCGGACCGCAGGCAAGCAGAAACAGCATCAGCATCAGTGCACCTTTAAAACACCGCGGTAATATTCCTGGTGAATTATCGGACATAGCCCTTTTTCTCATCGGATACCCACACGAATGCTTAGTCAATACAGGCCTGTGCCCTGATGCAACTACACTGACTAATGAGGGCGCGGCTCAGCAGGGTACAGACAGTTCTGTTTCGGTAGATAATGTTTCTATCCCCGATCACAGTCAAATAGTAGCGACATGGCAACGGTGTGGGTCCTGAATTCCGCACGGATTGTGCGTGTAGTTGATTAAATGGTGTTTTACAGGGATTCAGATTGCGACATGCTTGTCAATAGCCGCATGATACTTGACAGATATCAGCAGAATAGGGTTCATGGGGATACAACAGACAAGTGCGCTGGGCGCCTGCATCACGTTTGCCTTGTCGGGCGTTGTGTCCGCTGATGCCGAGCTGGCGGATTTGCCTCTTTACCTGCGATACCTTTGCAGAAGGTCCGGATGCCGGCGGTGATGCCTCAGTCATTTGGAGGGCTTCGTTCAGTTCGCTGATCCCGATGATCTGAACATCGACGGTAACACGAGATTTGAATTCCCGTTTGCCACCGTTGAGGACGTGCTGGTACTGGACAAAAACACTATCCTTGTAGCCAACGACAACAACTATCCCTTCTCGGTCGGTCGTGGTCCTGATATCGACAACAACGATATCATCATACTGAAGGTGGATTCGCTGCATACTGATAACGATGGCATTATGAATACCATCGATAGAGAAGACGACAATGACGGACTGCCTGATGCCAGCAAAACGAATGCCGATATCTTTATCTCATCAGACGAGACAGTCACAGATCCTCTCATCGCAGATACGGACGGCGATGGTTTCAATGATGGGATTAACGTCGGTAATGGTACAGATCCCCTGGACATTACATCCTGCCCGGATCCAGATGGAGAGCTGGCGCCACACGACTCGCAGAATGGGGTGTTAAATGCTGCTGACATACTGATAGCAACGCGTTTTGTCATCGGCAAGTTGCAGCCCGGTAGTCCTGATCTGGCTCATGCCGACATGAATAATAACGGCGTTATCGATTCGGGTGACTTGATATTAATTACAAAAGCCGTACTTCAGTAGCAATCACCGCAGCCAGGAAGTCTTGTACCCGCCAGCCGTATCTATACAAGCACCACTGATACGGAGTCTGTGGCCGGGCTATTGTTCCCGTTCCTCCGGTCTCGCTTGGTTTTCGGAATAGCCATATGCAAGGTGATATCCCGGAGGGTACCGTAAGTGTCCTTTCGGGATAACAGAATGTCACGAACAGACAAGAAAACCCTGTTTTTGCTGTGCTCTGAAAAGATGTCGCTCCCGACGCGAGATTTGCCGGATAGAATCCAGCTATAGCCTGTTACGGGAAATCGTCGTCCGCGGGCGGCTCAATGAATCATGTCCGCTATGGATTGCAGGGGATATGCAAAATCTGTATTGCAGATCCTGGTCTTCAAAGGAGAGTTGTTACGACTGTTGTGCTGGGTCGATATCTGGTTAATTAGGCAACTATGAGAAATCCGATGAGGCGACATTGAGGGGTTCTGTTTAAGCAGCTTCAGCCGGAAATGTACTGGAAGGAGAAGCAAGCGATTATGCAGACAGCCTGCATGGAAACTGAATTGCCAGTAGCGAATTGTATGACAAGGGCGCATTGACAGCAGCGCATCGCTCATTACCATTCGGGACGAATGCTCAGGGCCACCTGTATGGAAACCGGTAAATCGGCTGGATTTGTAATAAGTGACCGTGGTACCTGTGCCGAGGAAAGAATCATTGATTTATCCCGGGCCGCGACAAATAAAAGACAAATA
>JARFQV010000179.1 GCA_029287615.1 Pseudomonadota bacterium
CAGATGTGTATAAGAGACAGACGATGACCAGTCCAGTCCGGAGAAGACCGCCGAACTCTATGACCGACTGATCAATCAGGACCGGGTCGACCTGTTGCTGGGCCCCTACTCCTCGGAACTGACCCTGGTGGCCGCCGGGGTGGCCGAGAAGAACAACTTCCCGATGCTCGCCGCGGGCGCCGGGGCCAGCGAGATCTGGTCGCAGGGCTACCGGAACATATTCCAGCTGGAGACCCCCGCGGATCAGTACATGGATCATGTGATCGATTTCGCAGCCGGCAAGGGACTGAAACGGATCGCACTGCTCTACGAGGACACCGAGTTCCCCCGTGAAGTGGCCGAGGGGGTACGCGAGCAGGCCGCCGAACACGGTCTCGATATCGTCTTCGATGAAGACTACGCGGAAGACATCAGTGATTTTTCACCCCTGATCCGCCAGGCAAAGGGGACGAGTCCGGATATGCTCATCTGCGGAACCTATTTCGAGGACTCGGTCGACATCGTGCGCGTGGTCAAGGCCAGCGGCCTGGAACCGAAGATCCTGGTCTTTACCGTGGGTCCCGCCCTGCGTGAGTTCGGCGATACGCTGGGAGACGATGCAGACGGGGTGATGGGGGTTGTGCAGTGGCTGCGCAGCGGGCGCCTGCCCATGGCGCGCGACTTTTCCTTCCGCTACAAGGACAAGTATGGCTTTAACGCCGGCCCGCATGCGGCGTCCGGATACGCGGCAGGCCAGGTGCTGGAGGCAGCCGTACGACTCGCGGGCTCTCTGGACAAGGACCAGGTCCGGGACCAGCTGGGCAGCCTCAAGTTCCAGTCCCTGATCGGCCATTATCGAATCGGGGAGTCCGGCGAACAGATCGGCAAGCAAAGCTTTGTCTTGCAGTGGAAGGATGGCTTCCGGCTGCTGATATTACCGACCAATATCGCGGAGAGCGAGGCGAAATTTCCCCTCCAGCCCTGGTCGGAACGCTGAACTGCCGGATTCACCCCGCCGAACCCAGACAACGTCAGGGTTCTATACCAGTGCCTGTTAACATAGCCTAAGCCGGTGACCGGACAGTCGAGTATGAATCGAGGCCGGACACGGAGATTCAATCTCATGCACAAAACGCTGTCTCCACGGTTTGCCGCCCCACTGGCAATGATTACAGGCGCCTTCCTGGCCGCAGGCATCCTGAACGGGTGCAGCAAGGGGAATGAATATGTCGAGCCGCCTCCTCCCCCGGTAAAGGTGGCGAAACCGGTGGAGCAGCCGGTCACCGACTACCTGGAATTCACCGGAACGACGGATGCGGTGGCATCGATCGAGGTCCGTGCCCGGGTGCGCGGATTCCTGGACAGCATGCACTTCACCCCCGGCACCGTGGTAGAGGAAGGGGACCTGCTGTTCGTGATCGAACCACAGGAATACGAGGCGGAACTGAGCGCGGCAGAGGCCGAACTGGCCAGCGCCCAGGCACAGAAGCAGCGGGCGGAAATCGAACTGCAGAGGGCAAGGAAACTGCTGAAGGAAAGAGCCGGTTCCGAGGCCAATGTGGTGAACTGGACGGGCGAACGCGATATCGCCAATGCCGCCATCCTGCGTGCGGAGGCCAAGGTCCAGCAGGCCCAGCTGAATCTGGACTATACCCGGGTGATCTCGCCGATCAGGGGACGGGTAAGCCGCAACCTGGTCGATCCGGGCAACCTGGTCGGCGAGGGAGAGCCCACCTTGCTGACAACGGTGACCGAATACTCGCCCATGTATGCCTATTTCAACCTCAACGAACGCGATTTGTTGCTGGCAATGAGCCTGTACCGGGAGAAGATCCGGAAAAAGGGCATCGATCCCGAAAGCACCACCGTTGAGGAAGCGGACATTCCCCTCTTCCTGGGCCTGGCCGACGAGGAAGGCTTTCCCCATGAAGGTGAACTCGATTATGCGGATTCGTCCGTGGATCCCGACACCGGCACGCTGCAGCTGCGCGGTATATTTCCCAACAAAAAAACGCCGCCTGAACTGCTCCCGGGACTGTTCGCCCGCCTGCGCATGCCGCTTCGGGAGCGCGAATCAGCCATCCTGGTGAGTGAACGCGCTATTGGCGCCGATCAGAGCGGGCAATACCTGCTCATCGTTGGCGAAGGGAACGTCGTCGAGAAGCGAAATGTGGAAACGGGGCAGGTGATTGATGGCCTGATGGTAATCGAAGAGGGTCTGGCGCCGAACGATCTGATCGTCGTCAATGGCCTGCAGCGAGCCCGGCCCGGTGGCAAGGTAAACCCGGAAACGGTGGACATGGCCTCGCTTGCCACCTCGGCGCAGCGCGCCGAGGGGGAAAAGGCCAAAGCTGACTAGCCTGCTGCATAACGGGGAATCTCCCGAGACCCATCATGCTCTCAAAATTTTTCATCGAACACCCGATCTTCGCCAGTGTCATCTCGATCGTGATTGTCATTGCGGGCACGGTGTCCGTCGGCCTCCTGCCGGTTGCCCAGTATCCCGAGATCACGCCACCCACGGTGGAGGTCAAGACCAACTACCCGGGCGCCAATGCCCAGGTGGTGGCCGAGACCGTTGCCGCCCCCATCGAACAGGAGGTGATCGGGGTAGAGGACATGATCTACATGTCCTCCATCAGCGCCAGTGACGGTTCCTACACCCTGACCGTCACCTTCAAGGTGGGTACCGATCTGGACATGGCGAACATCCTGGTACAGAACCGGGTCACGCTGGCGGAACCGAAGCTCCCGGAAGAGGTAAAACGAGACGGTATCAACACCAAGAAAAAATCCCCCAATATCATCCTGATCGCCTCCCTGTCCTCCCCCGATGGCCGCTTTGACGAACTCTACATGAGCAACTACGCGACGCTGCGGATTCGTGACACGCTCAGCCGTATCCAGGGAGTTGGCGATGTCCTGATCTACCCGGCCAGCGATTACAGCATGCGCATCTGGCTGGACCCCAACCAGCTGAAATCTCGGAATCTGACCACCACGGAAGTCATCAATGCAGTCCGGGAGCAGAACGTACAGGTGGCGGCCGGTCAGATCGGCCAGCCCCCGGCGCCTGCGGGACAAAACTTCGAGTACGCCGTAAATGTGCTGGGCAGGCTCACTGACGTGGAGCAGTTCGAGGACATCATTATCAAGACCGGGGAAGGTGGACGTATCACCCGTCTCCGGGACATCGCACGAATCGACCTGGGTGGCAAGGTCTACAATATCACCTCCCGTCTCAGCGGCTCACCATCGGCCAGTATCGCCGTGTACCAGCTACCCGGCTCCAACGCTCTCGATGTGTCGAGGCAGGTACGCGCCGCCATGGAGGAGATGAGTGCCTACTTCCCCGAGGGCCTCGAGTACTCCGTCCCCTATGACACCACGATGTTCGTGGATGCCTCGATCAAGCAGGTCTATGTCACCCTCGTCGAGGCGGCACTGCTGGTCTTTCTGGTGCTGTTCCTCTTCCTGCAGGACTGGCGGGCAACCCTGATTCCCGCCGTCACCATACCGGTATCCCTGATCGGCACGCTTGCCGTCATGCTGGCCATGGGTTTTTCACTGAACATGCTCACCCTGTTCGGACTGGTACTGGCCATCGGCATCGTGGTCGATGATGCCATCGTAGTGGTCGAGGCCACCGTGGCCCACATGGAGCGGGGAATGGATCGAAGGGCCGCGGCCATCAAGGCGATGAGCGAGGTATCCGGTCCCATCGTGGCCACTACCCTCGTACTGCTGGCGGTCTTCATACCGGCGGCCTTCCTGCCGGGGATTACCGGTCAGCTGTACCGCCAGTTCGCGTTGACCATCGCCGTGGCCACCGTATTCAGTTCCATCAACGCACTGACCATGAGCCCGGCACTGGCGGCCATGGTATTGCGCCTGCCAGCGGAGAACAAAAACGTATTCTTCCGCGGCTTCGACAATTTCTTCCGCATGGCGGAAAAAGGCTACATGAACCTGGTCAAGACAACGGTACGCCGTACGTCAATCATGATGCTGCTGGCACTGGGTCTGGCGGGCTTCACCGGCTGGCAGTTCACCAGCCTGCCCACCGGGTTCCTCCCTATCGAGGATCAGGGATACATCATGGTGCATGTCCAGCTGCCGGATGCTGCCTCCCAGGAACGCACCAACGAGGTGCTCGACCGGATCGATGCGGTGGTCGGGGACACACCCGGGGTGGCGGACTGGGTCATATTCGGCGGCTATAACCTGATCGACGGATCCGCGAGCTCCAATGCGGCCATTGTCTTCGTTACCCTCGACCCCTGGGAGGAGCGTGATGAACCGGAACTCCGCCAGGAGGCGATCATGGCCAGCCTGCAGGGCGGTTTTCTGCAGATCCAGGATGCCATCATCTATGCCTTCCTGCCCCCTGCCATCAGCGGCCTGGGGGTTGCCGGCGGATTTCAGATCCAGATCGAGGATCGCGGCGGCGTGGGTCTGGATGAACTCGATGCCATGGTTCGGGAGATCATTCAGGACGGCAATGCACAGTCCGGCCTGACCGGCCTGAATACGACCTTCCGGGTCGATGTCCCGCAACTGTTCGCCGAGGTGGATCGCACCAAGGCCAAGACCCTCGATATCCCCCTGGACGAGGTATTCGGTACCCTGCAGGCCTATCTCGGTTCCGCCTATGTCAACGACTTCAACAAGTTTGGACGCACCTGGCAGGTCAAGGTACAGGCGGACAACCAGTACCGGATCAAGCCGGACGATATCCGCAGCCTGGAGGTACGCAACGCAAGGGGAGAGATGGTCCCGCTGGGTACCCTCATCGATGTGGACCGGATCGTGGGACCGCAGTCCATTCTTCGCTACAACCTCTATCCGACCGCCTCCATCACCGGGGAGGCGGCGCCGGGCTTCAGTTCCGGCCAGGCCATCAATCTGATGGAGCAGCTGGCCTCACAGAAACTGCCCAATTCCATGGGCTCTGAATGGACCGGCATGTCCTACCAGGAAAAGCAGGTAGGATCCGAGGCAATCCTGGTCTTCGCCCTTGCCATCATCCTGGTCTTCCTGGTGCTCTCCGCCCAGTATGAAAGCTGGACCAGCCCGGCAGCGGTCATCATGGTCGTGCCACTGGCGGTGCTCGGCACCGTGCTGGCGGTACTGATGAAAGGGGCGGACAACAACGTCTACACCCAGATCGGTATTACCCTGCTGATCGGGCTGGCCGCCAAGAACGCCATACTGATCGTCGAGTTCGCCATGGCGGAAAGGGATAAGGGCAAGGGCCTCATGGATGCGGCCGCTGATGCCGCCAGGCTGCGATTCAGGCCCATCCTGATGACCTCGATCGCCTCGATCGCCGGATTCATGCCGCTGGTCGTCGCCTCGGGCGCGGGCGCAGCCAGCCAGCAGGCCATTGGCACCGCGGTCGTGGGTGGCATGGCCGCGGCCACGATCATGTCACTGAGCTTCACGCCCGCCTTTTATGTCTTCATGAAACGCTTGGGCGGGGAACGCGCCGACAAACCGGAACCGGTTACAGAAACCTAGCCCGCTCTACTTTTCGTCCGGCACACCCTCGGGCAGCGCATAAGCCGTTGAATGGATGGGTGCACCCAGGAGGATTACTCCGCCACCGGGTCGCCCGATGCGGGCCTTCTCATACATGTACTCAAAAAGTGCCTCCGCTTCCTCTTCCGCGACCACGACCTTGACCATCCTGACCAGATAGGGTTGCGGCAGCCTCCCGGGCCTTGTCCTGGCATCCGCCAGGATGGCGCTGCCCAGACAGGAGGCACTGCTTGCCCGTATGATTCCCTTTTCACTACGCAGGGACCGCAGTAATTCCTTGTCGGTACCATCATCAGGCAGGACACAGGTCAGCATCCGGCTGGCCTGGAGTACTGGTCCGTTTTCAGGCAGGGTACTCATGCTCAGCCGTCCTCCGTGCGGCTCTTCTGCATCCGGGCCATCACGCTTTCCGGGATATAGGAGGCGACCTTATCCAGCGGCGTGAGGTACATATAACCCCGCCCCGGTACATCCAGCTTGCAGGCCCGGTAGATACTGTCGAATACCGCATCCTGCTGGTCGGTTGAGACCAGTATGCTGATGACATCCTTTTCCGCCTCGACGGCAACCCCGAGCAGGCCGAGGCGTTCGCGGGCACCGTAACCCCGTGCGTCGTAACCGATGGCACCGGTAATCGCACCGACATCACGGGCCGCCTTCAGTACCGCATCACCATAACCCTGCTGCACGACACAGGTAAGCAGGGACACATCGGTCAAATAGGTAATCTCGGTCATAACAAGGCCTCCGCCTCCTGTTCATGGGATGCCGGTACTGGTTCGCTTGCCGCCGCCTCGGCCTGCCTCCTGGCCACGTGACGCGCCCAGAGTCCGGTGATCATCACGGTGATTATGGGGCCAACCGAAGCCATGCAAAGGATGCCGAAGCCTTCCACCGCATGGGTTGCATTCCCGAATCCCAGCCCCATGGCCAGCACCAGGGGAACGGTAATGGGGCCGGTGGTGACGCCCGCGCTGTCCCATGCCATGTTGACGAATTCCTCGCTGGAGAAGAAGGTGAGCACCAGCGCCAAAAGATATCCGGGCAGAATCAGCCATACCAGCGGCAGGTCGAATATCAGCTTGGCCAGTCCGATGGCGATACCAAAGCCCACACCAACGGACACGGCGCCGACCAGGGTCTTTTTCTTGAAGACACCGTTGGTCAGATTCTCCGCGGTGACCCCCAGGGCATTCAGGGCGGGTTCCGCCATCGTCGCCCCGTAGCCCAGAAACCAGGCGAAGGCCAGCGACAAAACCAGCCCAACCGCATAAAAATAGATGGGAGAATCCGGTATCCCGGGAACCTCCATGAATGCCGTGGGCACCAGCGCACCCGCGGTGCCGCCAAGTTTGGAAAGTCCGTAGGTAAGCCCCAGATTGAAGATGCACATCCCGATAATCGCCAGGCTGATTCCATAAAAAATCTCACCCGCGTTACGGAGTTTCTCCCTCAGGACGACCAGGAGCACCAGAAACAGAAACAGGACCAGTGGGAGGATCGCGCGGATACCCATGACAATCTCCTGCCCCGGGGTACGCTCGTACCAGGCAGGTTCCATGGCACTCTCCGCCGCGGCGGCCTGCCTGGCTATCTCGATGATTTCCGCAGGAGTCACGGTGTAGGAGACATAGATCGTCAGTAACAGCACACCCATGATGGGAAACAGGGAGGCCAGGGTCACGATACCGAAGCCGGACAGTTCCGAATCACCCTTGCCGGCTGCCGACGCGATTCCGATGCCCAGCGAAAGAACCAGGGGAACCGTGACCGGACCGGTGGTGACCGCACCACAATCCCAGGCCAGCCCGAGAACCTTGCTCATTTCCGTGTCAAAGGCGCCATACACCGTCAATGCCAGCACCGGCAGCAGTGACATATAGATCAGCGGTTTCAGGCTCCAACCATACAGGAATCGCAGTGTCCCGATGACTGCGGCAAGCCCCACACTGACGCCCACCACCAGGACCAGGGATTCTGACCAGTGATTGAGCAGTGCATAGAGATACGGCGCCCGCTCGACCGAAACATTCTGGCCCGCCGCTTTCAGGGCACCGATCGCCGGCTCGGCAAAGGTAACCCCGATGCCCAGCAGCAGGGTGACTAACAGGACCACCGGCAGGGTTGATTTTTGCGGCAGTTTGTTGCCGATCACCGTCCCGAAAGGCATCAGGCCCTGCTTTAGCCCCTCCATGAAAAACATCAGGCCCACGATCACGGCAAACAGTCCCGCGGTAATCACCCAGGAGTTCTCCACCACCTGCTGAAGAAACAGGATCTGGAACAGGGCCAGATACAGCGCAAGCGGTACGACCGCCCTGAACTGTTCCATGAAGCGAACGTGTGCATAGGGCTGTAACAGCCTGATGATCTCCATGCCAGTCAGCTTCACCCGCAGCGATTCGCGAGTCAGGGGCTTGCCCTCCCTGATACTCTCTGGACCGGGTCCCAGGCGCAGATCATTGAAACTGACTTCCCTGTGTCCCGCGGCCAGTCCACGCTGATATTCCCCGAACCGGTATTTTACTGCCATGATTTATCTGACTCCTGGTTGATCAGCTGGCGAAAACCCGTGAATGCACATAATGGGTGACAACTCCCGATGTACCCCGGATACGCAACCGAAGAGCTTACGCTGGAAACACACCCGGTCGAACCGTCCAGACGCAATTCTCACCACAAGGAAGCGACCACGCCCGGCAGTGTGAAATGCGAGTCCGGCATTGTACCGCAAATACAGCGGCTTTATAGGCTGGAACGCCAGCCCTTTTCTCCCGGGCACGAGCACCGCCCCGATGCGATGACTGCCGGCCGTGATTTCACTCCGGTATCTCCTGCAGTGCAGCGGCACAGGCAGCGATGATATCGGCCGCCGGCCTGATCTCGCTGATCGCTGACACACTCTTGCCTGCCTGGAAGATATCCCGGTATACCGTACCCTGCAGGTAGGCGCGTTTCAGCTTCCATATCGACTGCAGTGAATAGATTGTCCGCATCCAGTGCCGGGTCCGGTGTCCACGCAGCATCCATCGGGCAACCGGGCCGGCACGCGTACCGGTGTGCTCGATAAAATCGGTTCTGATCACGGAGACCGGAACACCGGTTATCTTTTCGCTGAGTACGATATCCTCCTCACCAGCCCGCAGGATCGCGCTCTTGTAATCGGGGCGGGCATGGCATTCATCCGTAGCAATGAAGCGGGTCCCGAACTGCACCCCTTGATAGCCCATACGAATGGCATCCGCAAATCCTGCCGGACTACCGATACCGCCCGCACAGATCAGCGGCCGGCCCAGTGGAGAAAGTTCATCGAACAACCTGCGGGGAGACAGGGTACCGGCATGGCCGCCGGCCCGGTCGTTGACACAGATCAGACCATCCACGCCTCCATCCAGCGCCTTCTCCGCCCATTTCCGGCTGGTGACATCATGGTACACCGTGACCCCGGCAGGTCCTGCCCGCTCGACCACCCAACGGGGATTACCCAGGGCCGTGACGAAAAACGGAACCTCCTCCTCCAGTGAGATCTCCAGCCAGCGGTGAACCCGTTGCAGGTATTTCCTGGAACTTTTCTCGATAATGAGATTAACACCGATGGGCTTACGGGTAAGTCTTCGGATATAGCGCAGGCCTTCCCGAAAATCGTAATTATGCACATAGGTCAGACTCAGTGGCTGCACGATACCGATACCACCGGCCGCGGAAACCGCGGCTACCAGTTCCGGATTCGAGCAGGGATACATGGCACCACCAATCAGGGGGACCTCGATTCCCAGTGCGCGGCTAAACTCGGTCTGCATCAGCTTCCGGACCGGTCAGCCAGAGGGCAGCCACCGTGGCCACCACATCTCCGTGCGGATCACGGATCTCACCCGTAATCTCGTATTCGCGATGTTCCCGGGTTTCCGGAATTTCACACCGGCATTCTGCCGTCAGGTAACCCCTGGCCTTTTTCAGGTACTGGATGGAGAGTCCGGTCAGGATACCGCGCACCCCGTCGGGCAGGCTGTGCAACAGTGCAAGCCCGGTCACCATTTCACCCAGGTTGCACAGGGCCACGGCATGAATGGAATTCAAATGGTTGCGCACACGACGACGGTCAGGCAGTGCAACCACACAATAACCGGATTCCAGCGTCTGGACGGTAGCACCAATACTTCCGGTGTAGGGTACAGAACGGCCGAGGATCCGGCTGAACAGCCAGCGACCACCCGGTTTTGAGGACAGTGCATTCCACTGCCAGCGCAGACGGGGTCCGATGGATTGCGCCATTTTCACAGCCTCCCACTGGCGAACGGGATACAGGACACTGGTTACCGGATTACCGGGTTCGGGGTTACTATCATCATACAGGACAGAAAGTCACGGGAGCGCAAAACCATGGAAATGTACCGGAAATACCTGCTTCCGAGGGCAGTGAATTTTTTGTGCGGACTGAAGCCCGCCATGAAGCAGCGCGAAAAGGTGGTGCCACTGGCCGAGGGGCGGGTGCTGGAAGTCGGTGCCGGATCGGGACTGAATATTCCGTTCTACGATGCCCGCAAGGTACGTCATCTGTGGGCCCTGGACCCATCCAGGGAGATGTGGGCACTGGCTGAAAAAAACCGGCAAGGCGTCCCTTTCGACATGGAATTCCTGGAGGCACCTGCAGAAGAGATTCCGCTGAAAGACAACTGTGCTGATACTGTGCTGATTACCTATTCGCTATGCACTATTCTGGAAGTCATACCGGCCCTGCATGAAATTCGCCGGGTTCTCTCTCCCGATGGAAAACTCGTCTTCTGCGAACATGGCATTGCTCCCGAAAGAAGCGTGCAACGCTGGCAGGAGAGACTGAATCCTCTCTGGAAAAGGCTGGGAGGCGGCTGCAATCTGAACCGGCCGATTCCGCAACTGCTGCAACAAGGCGGGTTCAGGATCAATACCATGAATACCATGTACATTCCGGGCTGGAAGCCCGCCTGCTACAACTACTGGGGTACCGCCAGCCAGGTTTCCCTGGCGCGATGATGCATACCCGTGCCAGGCATGTAGTAGAATGACCAACTGATTGAAACCGCGATTACAAGTCCGTGATGCGAACACCTGAACCCGCTTGGAGAACGAAGAGTACCCGGTTCCTGCTCCGGACCTGTATTTTTATCCTGGCCTGCCTCCTCTGTGCCCCTGCAACAGGGACCGATACCACGCCGGCCGAGCCGACGCCGAAGATCTCCAGTCAGCAGATCGAGGCAAAGATCAATGAAATCGAGGCAACGGAAGGTCTGGAGGAAACCGAGAAAAAGGAGCTGATTGAACTGTATCGAAAGACACTCAGCAATCTGGAGAAGCAGGCCAGTTACAAGGCGGCGGAGGAAGGTTTCGCAGAGGCAAGAGGCACGGCACCGGATAAGACCAGGGAGATTCGGAAAAAACTCGAGGAACTGGAAAAAAGGGATGCGGAAGGACCGAACCTTCCGGAGATCCCGGGTGACACGCCAACTGAAGAACTGGAACAAATGCTGGTCAAGGAACAGGCTGATCTGGCTGCCTTGCAGGCAAAGCTCGCGGAGATCGACAATCAGATAAAGGAACAGAGCGCCCGGCCTGCCACGGTGCGGGAGCGCCTGATAGAGACCAAGCAACTCCAGGAAGACACTTCCGCAGAGTTGAAATCCGCAGAGCCGGATACCAGTGATGACAAGACCAGGGCCCAGCGTCTGTTCGTGGAATCGAAACAGCGCCTGACCGGCACCGAGATCAATATGCTGGATCAGGAGCTTCTGAGTCAGCCGGCACGACTCGAGTTGTTGAAGGCACAACGGGCATTAACGGCGCGCAATACCTCGAGCGTCGAGGCCCGGGTTCGTTTTCTGGGGGATCACGTCAATCAGAGGCGTCGCTCCGACGCACAGCAGGCAGAGCAAATGGCTGCCGAGACAGAGCGCAAGGCCTCCAGCAAGCACCCCCTGATCCGCGAACTCGCCGAGCGCAATGCAGCACTGGGGACCGACCTGACAAGAACGGCATCCGAACTTGAAACGCTGACGCAGCAGAAGGAGGAACTGGAAAAACAGGCCAGCCGATACGAAGCCGATCTGCAAAGCGCCCGCCAGAAGCTGGAGATCGCGGGGCTGAGCAGGGCGCTGGGTACGATTCTTCAGGAACAGCGCAGACAGCTACCGGATATCACGTTGTTTGAGAAGCAGGCGAACAACAGGGAAAAGAACATCATCAGATCAAGCCTTCAGCAGATACAGCATGAAGAGGAACGCCAGGATCTTGGTGACCTGGATCTTTCGGTCAGCCACCTGCTGGTAGCGGAAACACCGGAAACACAGCAGGAGATCAGTGCAGAAATACGCGAGCTGCTTAAAACCAGACGCGAAATGCTCGACAAGTCAATCAAGGCGGAGACTGACTACCTGCGAGGACTGGGCGAACTGGAATACTCCAGCAAGCGCCTGATCGACTCGGCCCGGGAGTACGACCTGTTTCTGGCAGAAAACCTCTTATGGATGCCCAGTTCGCCACAGGTCGGGTACACAACACTTGCTGCGCTCATTCCCGCCGGTACCTGGCTGCTCTCTCCCACCGCGTGGCTGGATGTCTTCCACACGCTGGGACAACTGGCCCTGCAGAAACCCCTCCTGCTGGCCCTTGCTTCCCTGTTGATTGCAACCCTGTTCCTGCTGCGGCCCCGACTGAAGGAAAAACTGCTACAGACGAACCGCTATGTTGGATACGTAAGCAGGGACCAGATTCATTTTACCTTCATGGCGCTGCTCATGATTCCCCTGCTGGCAGCCCCATGGCCACTGCTCATGTGGTTCACCGGCAGGCTGATCCAGACATCAACTGATGCCGGGCAATTTTCAATCGAAACCGGACTCGGTCTCGAATACACCGCACCGTTACTCTTCAACCTGCTGGTATTCAGTTGGTTCTGCGCACCCGGTAGCGTGGCAGATGGCCATTTTCGCTGGCCGGAAAACACCCTGAAACTTCTGAGACAGGAAATTCGCCGTCTTACCCTGATCGCCGTGCCTTCCGTATTCATTGCTGTTCTCTCGATTGACGGGCAGTTCTCGGACTCTCTGGCTCGTTTCGCCTTTCTGGTTGTGATGATCGCCCTCGCGGTTTTCATGAGCCGGATCCTCAATCCGGTCACAGGTCCGCTGCATCAATTCATCAAAAGACATTCCGGCCATTGGCTGGCCCGAACCCGGTATATCTGGTATTCGCTGGCGGTTGGCCTGCCACTGCTCCTTGCCGGACTGTCTCTGGTGGGTTACTTCTATACGGCACTCATTCTTATTGACAGTCTTATCAACACCCTGTGGCTGGTGCTGGGCATCATCGCCCTGCGAGAACTCATTGTCCGCTGGCTCGTGCTGACCCGAAGGAAGCTGGCGCTGCAGGTCGCCAGGGAAAAGCAGGAAGCGGAACGTGTTGCACTGGAGGAACAGGAGGATTCGCAGAGTGTAGCGGATCTACCGCCAGTGGAGATTGAAGTCCCTGAAATCGATCTGGAGGCGGTTGACACCCAGACCCGACAATTGCTGAGCACCGGACTGGTGGTCTCGATGGCCATCGGCCTCTGGCTGATCTGGAACGACGTATTCCCCGCACTGGGAATATTCGACCAGGTTACCCTCTGGCAACACACCACTACCATAGATGGCGTGGAGCAACTGCAGCCGATCACCCTGGAGAACCTTGCGCTGGCGCTGATCATCGGCTTTCTGACCGTCGTGTTCACCCGCAACATGCCGGGCCTGCTGGAGGTTATCCTGCTGCAGCGCCTGTCCCTCACGCCGGGGAGCCGATATGCAATTACCTCGCTGGTGCGCTATACACTGGTTGCAATCGGCATTATCGCTGTGTTCGGCATCATGGGCTGGAAATGGTCACAAATCCAGTGGTTGCTTGCCGCATTGAGTGTCGGACTGGGATTCGGGCTGCAGGAAATCGTTGCCAATTTCATCTGCGGCATCATCATCCTGTTCGAACGTCCCATACGGGTCGGTGACCGGATCACCATCGGAGATACAACCGGCATCGTATCGAAGATCCGGATCCGCGCCACCACCATCACCAACTGGGATAAACAGGAACTGCTGGTACCGAACAAGGAATTCATTCCCGGACGGCTGCTCAACTGGTCGCTCTCCGATCAGCTGAACAGGATCGTTATACCGATCGGTATCGCCTACGGCTCGGATGTACCCGGGGCACTGAAGCTGCTTGAGGAGGCCGCCGTTGAAAACGAGAATGTACTGGAGGACCCGCAGCCGGTAATCACCTTCGAGGGCTTCGGTGACAATTCACTCAATCTGATCATGCGCTGCTATCTGGAATCCCTGGACAACCGCCTGACCACGACCAGTAACCTCCACCAGGCAATCAACCGGAAATTCGAGGATGCGGGCATCAGTATTGCCTTCCCGCAACGGGATATCCACCTGGATACCTCCAGACCACTCGATATCAACATCCACCACGTATCCGGAAATCCCGGGAAGGCAGCCGACTGAGATCGCATCACGGTACATCGACCCCGGGCAGGGTCGGGTCGGTAAACCGCAACTCATACGCAACGTGAAAGTTTCCTTGTCTCCCGCTTCCGTGCCTCCCGTTTACTGCTGGCGGATCGCCTTGATTTCCTGTGCTCCTGTATCCAGTTCTCGAATGCATCTGCTGTCATAGGCCGTGCAATCAGATAACCCTGTGCCTCGTCACATTTTTTTACCCGCAGGTATTCCAGCTGCTTTCCGGTTTCCACACCCTCCGCAATCACCCTGAGTTTCAGATTGTGCGCAAGAGAGATCAGCGTTGAAACAATGGCGGCATCATCAACATCGCTGGTGATGTCGCGTATAAATGACTGGTCGATCTTGAGGCTGTCGATGGGTAGTTCCTTCAGCAGTCTCAGTGACGAGTAACCGGTGCCGAAATCATCCAGGCTGATTCGGATACCCATTGCCTTCAGCTCTGCAAGTGTACCGCGGCTTGCCTCCAGATCATCGATGATGACACTTTCAGTGAGTTCCAGTTCCAGCCTCTGCGGATCAAGGGAAGTCTCCCGAATGACATCCGAGATCACATCGACCAGATTGTCCTGCCTGAACTGCCTCGCCGACAGGTTCACGGCCACCTTGAGACCCGTCTGGCCCGCCGATACCCACTCCTGCATCTGGCGACACACGGTACGAATCACCCATTCACCCATGCCGACAATGAGTCCCGTCTGTTCAGCAAGCGGGATAAATTCATCCGGTGATATCATCCCCAGATCCGGATGGTTCCACCGCATCAGGGCCTCCATCCCGGATACCTTGTGGCGGGCCAGATCAATCTTGGGCTGGTAGTACACCTGGAGTTCTTCCCTGTCCAGGGCCTTGCGCAGGTTATTCTCCAGCGATAAGCGCTCGAAGGAACTCGCGTTCATGGAGGCGGTATAGAACTGGTAGTTGTTCCTGCCCTCATCCTTCGCGCAATACATGGCCGTATCCGCGTTCTTGATCAACTCCTCGTTATCCTTACCGTCATGGGGATACACTGCGATCCCGATACTGGGCGTAATCACCACTTCCTCTTTTCCGAAAAGGAAAGGCGCCGAAAGTGTCTCTGTGATACGTCTTGCCACCCTGGCCACATCCTCGACGCGCTTGAGGTGTTCGAGCAACACGGTAAACTCGTCCCCCCCCAGACGTGAAAGCGAAAGATGGTATCCCTCGGTATTGCGGCTCACGGTGTCGCTCTTGCGCAGCGCATGCAACAGGCGGCGCGCCACGGCCTGCAGCAGATTGTCACCGACGGTATGGCCGAAGGTATCGTTGATGCGCTTGAAATTGTCCAGATCGATAAACAGCAGCGCCACCAGATGATTCTCCCGACGCGCGATCTCCAGGGAGTGATTGAGGCGATCCCCGAACAATCTCCGATTGGGAAGATTGGTCAGGCTGTCGTAATAGGCAAGGTGCCGGATCTGCCTTCTGCTTTCCCTGAGGCTTTCAAACGCCTGCATTGTGCGCAGCATATAACGCACCCGGTGACCCAGGATCAGGTAATTCATCGGCTTGGTGATAAAGTCAGTTGCCCCGGCGTCGAATGCCTCGTTGATGGAATCCACGTCATCCAGACCCGTCATCATCAGAATCGTCGTGTGCTCTCCCTCAGGCAGTTGACGAATGGCGCGGCAGGTCCGGTATCCGTCCAGTTCGGGCATGACGACATCCAGCAGTACAATATGCGGTCGGCGATTCCGGAAGGCAGAAAGCGCTATGACTCCGTTCTCCGCCTCTTCGACATCAAAGTCACTCTGCTCCAGAGTCTGGCGGACCAGGAGACGAACCGTTTCATCATCATCGACGATCAGGGCAAGCGGCCGCTTGCGGCCATCGATTACTTCCATCCCGTCACCCAACGCCAGATTCCTGCATCAATGCCCTTTGAACCAGGCTGAATTCCCTTTCCAGAGAGCCGAGTACGCCAATGGCATCTCCGAGTTCGCAATTGCGACCCATCTCCTCCAGCTTTCTGCCGGAAGCCGCCATGCTCGTTGCACCGAGATTGGCGCTGCATGACTTGAGCCGGTGCGCTTCCCTGCGAACCGTTTCCGCATCCCGCTGTTCAACGGCCCGGTACAGGGTAGTGATCATGGAGGGAACATCCTGGAGATAGATTTCGATTACCTTGCCGAGCAAGTCCGGCTGTCCCGGTTGCTGCAACTGCCGGATGTTATCCAGCGCCGCTTTATCGAGTGCGGCATTGGCCAGGCCCTGCGGTATCGGGCTGGACAGTTCGCTGATATCCTCCGGCAGGATCGTCAGCTTTGCGTCTATGGCCTTTTCGGGAGGTAACCAGCGATACAATATCTTTTTCAGCAAGACCATGCTGAACGGCTTGCCCAGAAAATCATCCATGCCGGCCGTGAAACAGCGTAACCGGTTCTCTTCCTCCATGTTCGCCGTCACTGCAATGATGGGTATCCTGCTTTCGACACCCACCTCCTGCTCCTGTCTGCGAATCTCGGTCGCTGCTGTATAGCCATCCACAACCGGCATCTGGCAATCCATCAATATGAGGTCATAGTCCGTTTGCTGCAGGGCCTCAAATACCTCACGACCATCCGTGGCGAGCACCACCGTGCAGCCAAGCCTTTCCAGCATGGCATACGTAACCTGTTGATTTACAAGATTATCCTCTGCCAACAGGACACGACTTTCCGTTTTGTCCTTCGTTACACAATCCAGCATACATTACTTACCGGTTATCCAGCAGGTTGAAACAAAATTTCATCCAGCCCTGTTATCGACCTTTGCAGTGAATTCCTGACTCTCTGAAATCAATGGAGAATATCGGCTTTCACCTGGATAAATACGGCTGATATTCCCGGTGACAGTTCATCGGTGCAGGTAGTCCAGCAGGATGTCGACCGTCTCCTCGATGCCGCAGGGATGGGGCGCAGTCGGGACTGGTTGGCACCACAGTTCCGTCAGTGCCCCGGAAAGATCGCCGGCATGCAACTGGCCTGCGGTTACCGTCCCGCAGTTGCCATGTTGTTTCAGCCAGTCCACAAGAAAAGGGGTCTCCGGCCAGTCCGGACGCTCCACCGTCAACACCGGGGTAGCGTTACAGGCCGCCTCGACAAATACGCCATAACCGGGTTTTGTGACGATGGCATCACAGGAAGCGAGCACATCGATAAACGGCAAACCGGTATTGTCCATGCCGGTCATATCCTGTCGGCTGGTACAGGGCTGCCGTGGCAACAGCCAGCGCACACCCGGGATACCCGGCCAGCGTTCATAGTCGATCTGCGCAGGTATTCCACCCAGTCCGACCATCACCAGCCGGTCAGTGGGTGACAGTTTCAGCCTGCCGGTCAATTCAGGACGTCGCCTGCGGCCAATCCGGGCTATTGGCCCAACCGACCTGGCTGCCGGCAATTCCTGCATCGGAAGCCCCGGCTGCGGTATCAGAAACAGATCAGCGGCGCGGTAGGCTGACAGCATATCGCTGAATACCGGATCCGACTCGTCGACCGGCACATAGCCGGCATAGATGCTTGCCCAATTCAGTGAACACAAGGCTATTGCCGGAAAGCCCATCTGATGCGCCACCGCCAGAACAAGGTAGGGGATATTGGCCAGGACAAGATCCGGGGACGTCTCGCAGAGAAACTGGCCGAACTCGCGCGCCCTTTCTTCCCGGTCATGGTGGTATCCGGCATAGAACTCCCGGACCCGGATCGCATCCACCTCCCAGGCACTGCTCATGGGCATGCCTGGATCGGTATCCATGGACCTGTATTCAAACCAGGGATGCAGGCGCTCGCGCAGCACGCCTTCCGGGAGCCCACTGCAGACCGTCAACCGCATTTCAGGGAGACGCTGGTACAGGGCATTGATCACCGGAGCACACTGCGCCAGATGGCCGAATCCATGGCTGGAAATCACCACCAGCAGATGCGGGGAGGGTTTCATCCCGGACTTCAGGGCTTCGGAGTGCCGTCCGGCAGCAAACGCTCCATCAGATAGCCCAGGCAGTCCTGGCGTACAATCCGCTCATCCAGGCAGAACATGGAGGGCATGAACGGTCGGGTGGTACAGATCGAATTGTTATCTACCCGGAAGTAACGATCGGCAACCTCCCTGCCCTGATCATCCCGCACATCGAGATTCAGGACCTGGCCGTTCCTCGTCCTGCCCAGGGTCGTACCCGCAGGAAGCTCGCGAAAATTCAGGTGGTCGAGATACTCCGTGAAGCAGATGTCAGCCTCGCTGCCACCAAAACGAAAACTGACCTGCTCAGGTACCTTCACCACAGCGACCGTATGGAACAGGTCGATATCGTGCGGGGCAACCGGATGATCCGGTATCTCGCTGAGGTGCAGGCAGGCCTCTATATATTCACGCGCATGCTCTACGCCATGGGCCTGTCCGACCCGGCCGCATTCCACGGTAACCGATGGACACAGGGGCGCGAATGCCATGGACTGGACCCCGTGCGGGCGAATGAAATAGACCACGGTCCTGCTGAACAGTGTGGCCAGCTGCATGAACCTGTCCTCGATCCGGTTGATGCAGGCATAATGCGGATTGAGCCCTGTGTTGTTGTGCAAATCGATACTGGCAAACACACCGCGCCCTTTCATCAGGTCGACGATCTCTGCCATCATCCGGTGCTCGGCAGTCCCTCCGGTCTCCGCGCCAGGCCAGATGCGGTTGTAATCGGGCTGGCCGTCGAGGAATCTCATGCCCTTCCGTGCCGCCGCCACGTTGCCGACAAATAACGTCAGTGCCCGGGGAAGCTCCCTGTCCTGGTAGTCCCTCAACATGGACTGCATTGCACGAAAGCCGGTATCCTCGTTTCCATGCAGCAGTATGCTGACAAAGAGCGGCTCCGGTCTCCTGCCCGGAAGGTGTATCAGGGTAGGCCCGCCGAGCCGCTCTTCCAGCTGTTCGGTATGCAGCTGCAGGAACCCTTCGGGTAATGTTTCAACAATCCTCAACATGTAAGCCCGCTCTCCCCGGTAAGCATGTCAGAGCTTCCATTCATGTACCGGCCTGCCTTGCTGCTGCCGCTCCAGATAGGCCCGGGTCAACCCTGTCATGTCACATTCATGCGCTGCAACATATTCACGCTGCCAGGCCGAGCCCGTGCGTGACTCCCTCACCCTCGCCTCGATGATACCCAGGTAATGATTCGACTCGGCAGCCACGACTCCCCGCGACTCGAGGCCCTGCCTCGCCTCATCCAGCAAACGGTCCAGGACCAGCATCTGCACCGGTCCCCTTTCACCATCCAGCCAGTTGATCTGGGCACTGAGGCTGTTGCGTGCCGCTGCATAAAAATTATCACGTGCGCTGGCAAACGCCAGTGAATGCTCGGGCGCATCGGCACAACCGGAGTAATAAAAGATCAGTCCGAAGAAAAAAGCGGCATCCGCGATATTATCCGCGACCGAGGTCCCGCCGGGCACCACACGGTGCTCGATACGCAGGTGCGGTGTACCGTCCTCGTCAAAACCGACCAGAGGCCGGTTCCAGCGCCAGATCGTTCCATTATGAAGGCGCAAGTGTGAAAACTGCTCCTCACCCGTTTCGAAATTCATGGGCAACATCACCGGATAGTGTTCCAGATTCTCGACAAAACACTCGCCGATTGACTCACGTGCATACCCGGAACCAAAGGTGACGCGCCGAATCGGTCCATGCGCTGCGCCGGCATACCCCCCCACAGCAACCGATTGCTCGAACAGCGGGATACGGGTCTCATCCCATAGATCCCGACCGAACAGGTAGGGTGAATTCGCGGATACCGCCACCATGGGCGCCGATGCAACCAGAGCGGCATTATAGGCGCGAACGGCACGCTCCGGACTGATCTTCAGATGAATCTGAAACGAGGTCGTCGCCGACTCGAGCATGACATCGGCATGGCGTGTCGAGAGGTGATCCTGACCCAGGATATCCAGCTCCAGGGGCTTGCCTTCACGCAGGCGTAACACCTGTTCATTCAGGGCACGGTAACGCTTCATGTCGGACATGTTGCGCGGAGTCAGCTCATCCTCGGCGACCGTCGGCAATATGCCAATGGTCAGGACACTCACATCGATCCCGGCTGCCACCCGGTTACAATGAGCCATGGTGGCCGTCAGTTCGCTTTCCATCCGGCTCAGGGCATCTGCCTGCAATAACTGCGGATGTCCGTTCAGCTCGACATTGAACCGCGCCAGCTCGGGGACCACCAGCGGGTTATCGAGCCTTTCCAGGAATTCCTTGTTGACCGGTGCGGGGTGCACGCCCTGATCCACTAGCCATGCCTCCAGTTCAAACCCGCCGATACCGTCGCGACTGGAAAAGGCCGATTCCTCCAGCCCGGCAAGCAGCAGACCGGTCTCCACGCGCAAGCGCTCCCTGAACTCGTCGAAATCCTGTTGCCTGAAGTGGCTTGCAACTATCTCCTGACCCATCATTCCTCCAGGCGATCAGAACCGCCTATCCCATGTCCCTCTGCGTTATTCTCCCGGGCTTATCCTGCAAAAAGCGCTCGATTTCCGCCAGGCGTCCAGGCGTACCAATATCTGTCCAGTGTCCTCTATAGTACTCGCCACTCACCTGCCCATGCACCATGGCTTCCACCAGCACAGGCGCCAGCGGGAATCGGCGGGAGGTATAGCCATCAAACAACTGGCGCCGGTAGACACCGATGCCGCTGAAGGTCAGCATAGGCTCCCCCGTCTTTTTCACGCAACCTCGATCCAGGCTGAAGTCACCGGATGGATGGTGTTCGGGATTGTCGACCAGGACAAGCCGGGCGAGCCCTTCCGGAGCGTGATTCAGCCGCGCAAAGGGATAATCGGTCCAGATATCACCGTTGACCACCAGGAAGGGTTCGTCACCGAGCAACGGGAGTGCGTTGCGAATTCCGCCACCGGTCTCCAGCGCCCCTTCCGGTTCCGCTGAATAATCGATACGGACACCGTAACGGCTGCCCTCACCAAGATAGTCGACTATCTGTTCACCCCGGTAGGCATGATTGATGACCAGTTCCCGGTACCCGGCCTCTGCAAGGGCGGTTATATGGTATTCAATCAGGGCCCGACCGGCGACCCGCAGCAGCGGTTTTGGTATCTGATCGGTCAGGGGCCGCATACGCTCACCCCGGCCGGCAGCCAGAATCATTGCCTTCATACTACGCGCCACCCTGCCTGGAACCGGCATCCAGGCCCGGCACCACCCTGGAGGATACCAGTTCCCGGAGTTCCGCCAGTTCCGGATACCGTTCCGCTACATCCAGTATGTATCCCAGGGTACGCGGAATATCCTTCAGGTAGCCCGGCTTGCCATCCCGGTGGTTCAGACGTGCGAAGATCCCGGATGCCTTCAGATGACGCTGAACGCCCATGAGATCGAACCAGCGCAGGAACCGCGATTCATCCTCCTGCTCGCTGCGCAGGATACCCGACTCCAGGGCCAGTTCATGATAACCGAGCACCCAGTCCTCTATGCGTGCACGCGGCCATTCTATGTAGCAGTCGCGAAGCAAGGACACCAGATCGTAGGTAACCGGCCCGGTAACGGCATCCTGAAAATCGAGGATGCCCGGATTATTGGCCCCGGTCACCATCAGGTTCCGCGAATGATAATCCCTGTGGACGAATACCCTGGGTTGTTCCAGTGCGTTGTCCGCCAATCGTTCAAATGTGCCTTCCAGCATCGCTGCGGTCTGCCTATCCGGTTTTATACCCAGATGACGGCCGAGCAGCCAGTCGCGAAACAGTCCCATTTCATCCATGAGCAGTCTGCGGTCATATTCGGGAATCTGTCCGTTGCAGGGGCCGCAGGCCTGGATCACGGCCAGCGCAGCCATGGCGTCTCCATACAGCCGCTCCACCGTGCCCTCTTCGAGGACATCGAGATACAGCCTTTCGCCAAGATCGGACAGCAGCAGAAAACCGGCCTGGCGCTCTTCCTGCAGGATCTCCGGCACATTCAGCCCCATCGAAAACAGCAGACGGGCCACCTTGATGAAGGGCCCGCAGTCTTCCCTGTCAGGAGGCGCATCCATGGCTATCCAGGTCTGCCCCCCGGCATGGACGCGAAAGTACCGCCTGAAGCTGGCGTCCGCCGATGCCGTAGTCAACCGGATATCCGGATGCCCCAGCACCTCCGCCAGCCAGCTTTCGAGGGCATCGATTCGTTGTGGCATCAATCCATCCCCTCCGTATGGAACAACAACCGATAACGCAGCGTACTCCAGTTACGCATATCATCCGCGATCAGGTAAAAACACGGGATTGTCACCAGGATGATCACGGTTGCGAACAATAACCCAAAGCCCAGGCTGACTGCCATTGGTGAAAGAAAGGCGGTTTGTCCGGTTGCGAAAAAGATCAACGGCGAGATTCCCAGAAAGGTCGTAATCGTGGTCAGCAGGATCGGGCGTATCCGCACCCTTCCGGCCTCGATGATTGCATCGATACGGTCCATCCCCTGGGCTCGCATACGCTTGGCAAAGTCGACCAGTATGAGCGAGTCATTGACGACTATTCCGGTCAGGGCGAGAAATCCGATCATGGACAGAAACTGCAGGTGATAACCGAACAGGATGTGGCCGATGATGACTCCAATGGCACCGAAAGGGATCGCAAACATCACCACCAGGGGATCCAGTATCGATTTGAACAGGGCAGACAGAATAAAGAAGATCAGCAACGCGGAGATAATCATTGCATCGCGCATGCCCTGGAAGGATTCAGCCGCCTCCTTCTTCTCTCCCAGGAACAGCAGTTCGTAACCGGGATGTGCCTCTCCAAGTTCCGCAAACTCCTGGCTGACCAGTTGCGTCACCTCCAGGGGGGTAATGATGTCCGCGTCCACTTCGGCCGTCACCAGGGCCAGCCTCCGGGTATCCCGGCGACTGATCGTGTTCAGTCCGCGCCCGGCATCGATCTCGGCGACATCACCGAGGTAGACCAGACGCCCGTCCTCCAGGGTGATCGGCAAACGTTCCAGATCACCGCTCCTTCGCACCGAATCCGGGTAGATGACACGCACCGGTATCCGGTCTTCTTCCCAGTTGACATAAACCGCCTCCAGACCCAGAAAACCGGTCCGTACCGCATCGGCAAGCTGCTCCTGGGTCAGGCCGAGTTCCTTGCCGCGTTCATTGATAGTGTACTGGTATTCAAGCTTGCCAATCTCCAGGTTCTGGCGCACGTCGTGCACGCCCGGCAGCCGTTTCAGATAATCAACGATCTTCTCGGCATGCACCCGCAGCATATTCACATCCGGGCCGGTAACACCGACCTCGACATCAGCCCCCGCCGGTCCGCCCTGGGGCCGCAGTATCGACATATGGCGAATCCCGGCTATGTTCTGAATCCGGCCCCGCAGCTGGTTGATGATCTCATCGGTCTCCCGGGTACGCATACCGCTGTGACTGAAGTTGAGACTGACCAGCGGTGTGATAAACCGTTCGATGAAACCCTTTGGTTTCATCTGTTTCATGTCGATGATCAGTTGAATATAGTGACTGCCATAACGAAAGCGATTGAAATCGATGAAGGTGACACCGACGTTGGTCAGCAGGGTATCCAGCTCGTCTTCATTCATGGACTCCAGCACAACCTCTTCCATCCGGGCCGCCAGGCGCGCGGTATCCTCGAGACTGTAGGTTGCCGGTGCCTCTGCATTGATAAAAAAC
>JARFQV010000323.1 GCA_029287615.1 Pseudomonadota bacterium
ATTGGAAATGCAAACAATGACTTGCGGCTGCAACCCGGCCGGTGTGGCTACACATAAAATACCTGCGCCCGTAGCTCAGCTGGATAGAGTACTGCCCTCCGAAGGCAGGGGTCAGAGGTTCGAATCCTCTCGGGCGCGCCAATCAATTCAACAGCTTGCATGGCTTCATGGACTACCTGTGATTCCCTGCTACCGGGAGTGCGCGGCTGCGCATACCCCCGGAATCACGAACAGGTGCGGATACCGCTACCGAAGAAGAAAGGAATTCGCGCCCCGTTACCCGATCAAGCCTCTGCGGATCACCGGGCAAGTCACCGGCAGAAAATTCCCTTTGTCGGCGTTTCGGTAAATACGGCGCCTTCACGGTCCGGACTGGCATTTAATTCCACTACGACGGGACCATTCGCCGTTACGGCAATATCCATTCCTGCAAATTCCAGATTCGGGAACGCGACAAGGCAGCGCTCTGCAAGCGACTTTGCTTCATACCAGAATGGCAGTTCCCTGCCCTCGATGGCTGCACCGTGATCGGGATGCGTGGGGAATAACTCCCGGGTCGGCAATCCATCCATGGCACAGCCTGTGACACCACTCTCCAGATCAATGGGGGCCACGATCCCGCCGCTGGACTGATTATCAACCAGAGAACCCGCCCGGCCGATGCGCAGATAGGCAAGCACTGTTCTGGATTCACCGTTCCGGGTCTGTATAACCCAGATGCGAAACGTGTTTACAGATGACGGATTGAATGCAGCCAGATCCGGGTGTTGCTGAAGGTATGTCTCGATCAGTAACCCGCCTGTTTTTTTATCGCCGTGCAGGGTCCGGCAAAAGCCGGAAATATCAAGTATCGTTTGATCACCGGGACGCCTGAACTTCACATCATCACCCTGCCTGATGATGTCTACCACATCGAACATTATGCCTGCCCACCCTTCGATCGGTTTAAAACATATCCTGTCCTGCTGTTCCGAGGATAGAAGCCTTGAAAGATCATCGCAGTTTTTCAGGGGTTCTCCGTTATGCGCCCTGCCATGCACGGTATGCAGATAGCCGAGAAACCGCGGTGTGGGAAACCCGAGCAGCTGCAGGATACTTTTCTCCGGGAGCTTGTTCTGGGAAAGTTTTCTGTAACCGGGCGGATTCAGCTTCCCGAGGTGCTTTCGATAGCTGCCCGGACCAAGATGCCCGAGCTTGTCACGCCAGGGCACGTCCCTGCGCCAGAATCCGGCCATGTGATAGAAACCCGGACCGTTACCGGTCATGGTGAAGATCGCGAGCATCTCCGCTACCTGGCGCAGTGCGGAGATATGCCCCTCCCTCTGGCGTTTCAGCGAAAGCGCGGTGTATGAGCGCATCATGTCTGTTAAAGGGCGATTTCCTTTTCCCACTTCGCTCTCACCTGTTTCAGGGGAAACACCGGGTTCGGCCAGTCATATGCGGATTCATGCAATGATACATGCAGTGACTGCATTGTTATCATTGTAAATAAAGCCTGATACAGCCACGGCATGGCTATCCCTGCAGGATAGCCCCGGTTCACAAACCGGCGCGTACCACCGGCGTCCATGCCTCCAGTGCACTCAGGAAGCCGCGAACCCGTCCGTGGCACGCAACAGATGGTGCCTGATCCCGGGCTCGAATGCGGAATGCCCGGCATCAGGAACGATCTCCAGCCTTGCCTCGGGCCACTCCCTGTGCAGTTGCCAGGCGTTTTCCACCGGACAGATCATGTCGTAGCGGCCCTGTACGATGACTGCCGGGATTGACCGGATGGCATCAATGTTCCCGAGCAATTGCATGTCGCGCTCGAGGAATCCGCCGTTGATAAAGTAGTGACACTCGATACGTGCCAGTGCCAGGGCGAATTTCTCATCTGCAAACGTACTGGCCAGGTCCGGATCCGCGACGAGGTGACTGGTTCGCGCCTCCCAGGCACTCCAGGCACGCGCGGCCTGAAGCTGCACGGCCTCGTCATCACCCGTCAGTCTTTTGTAGTAGGCATGAATGAGATTATCACGCTCCTCTGGCGGGATGACCCCGATAAACTCGCTCCACGCATCAGGATAAATCGTGCCGGTACCTCCCGGCTGATAGAACCATTCCAGTTCCCGCACTGTCAGGGTGAAGATGCCACGCAGAACCATTTCCGTGACGCGCCCGGGGTAGCTCTGTGCGTATGCCAGCCCCAGCGCGACACCCCAGGAACCGCCGAACACCATCCACGCCTTAATACCAAGGTGCCGGCGCAGCGATTCGATATCATCCACCAGGTGCCAGGTTGTATTATCTTCCAGGCAACCGCGTGGCCGGCTCCGGCCACTGCCTCGCTGGTCGAATAACACGATGCGGTAGCGGGCAGGATCGAAGAACCGGCGCATGGCCGGTGTCGTACCGCCGCCAGGTCCGCCATGCAGAAAGACCACCGGCTTGCCTCGCGGGTTTCCGGACTGCTCGTAGTAAATCCGGTGTAGCGGCGAGACGTCCAGCATCCCGCTGTCATAGGGTTTGATATCGGGATACAGCTTCCGGTACTGCAGACGTGTGCATACCTTGCGCCAGAGGATTTCCCTGGGCATCTGTGCCTTTCGCCACAGGTCTGTGATTACCTGCCTCATCATGGACGCCCGTTTCCCGCCCCTTCCATGCGCGACTTCCACCATGCAATGGCCGCATCCCTGGGCCAGACCCGCAGGTAGATACGCGGCCGGTAGCTGCCTTCCTCGAACAGTCGCCGCCGGGTCCGCGACCTGGCGAGGGCGCCGGTTTTACCCTCCGGGTCGTCTTCCATGTAGAAGATCTCACCCCCGTTAGCCGCTGGCACCGTCCTCAGATGCGACAAGTGGGGACTGACCTGCTCCAGCGCCGGATCCACCAGCCAACTGCTGCTGAACCAGCCCCGGTGACCCGGATTGCACTCGAGCAATTCCGCAAGCCGCATGTATGTCTCCATCCAGCCCGCCTCGTGGAAGTCATCGTGCGATTCCTGGTGCATGTGCAACTGGAAATACGGCCAGAAGCCGTGCCTGCCGAGCAGGAAAAATTTCCAGGCCCTGTAGAACTGGCCT
>JARFQV010000352.1 GCA_029287615.1 Pseudomonadota bacterium
CAGCTGAATGTTAAGGTAAATTAATTATTGCAGGAAATGTGCCAAATGCCGGTGTATTTTTTTAACTCACTGTAAAACAATAGAATAAGTCCTGTTCGAATGAAGGAGGGTAATGAAACTCGATACATATACCAGGCCAAGCCGGGCCAAGTGTCAGTTGTGTTGACAAGGAATTCGGGACCCCTTTGTCAGTTCTGTGAAATTATCAATAAATATCAATGAGATATAAAAATAATGATGGGTGGGTTCCCAAACCCCAGTCATTGTAAAATATACCGACAAGTGATGCCTCGAGTCTGTTGTGTAACCTGTATTTTTTAAAAAATAATGAATATCAATGGGATGCGCTTGTCCGTGAGTGTAAAATATCTTGACGCTTGCCGCCGGGTTTGTCCAATGTAGCCAGGCTGCCATAGTATTAAGCAATCTTTTTCCGAACAGACCCTGGGGTGGAGTATGGATGACGCGATCCGAACCAAGCTGGAAGCAGCCGCATTCCGTGGACTTGTGGAACATCTGCAGCGTCGTACCGATGTGCAGAATATCGATATCATGAATCTGGCCGGTTTTTGCCGGAACTGTCTCTCGAAGTGGTATCTGGCGGCTGCCAGGGAACAGGGCATCGACCTGAGTTACGATGAGGCACGTGAAATCATCTATGGGATGCCATATGGCAACTGGAAGGACCGCTACCAGTTGGAATCAACACCAGAGCAGCGTCGGAAATACGAGGAGACCAGGCCACTGCACGCTTATATCAGTGGTCATGACAAGACCTGAGTTGTCCGTGCTGATGCCGCAGGCTAGTCTAGACGTGTCGATAGTTCATCCCTGCGCTGCTTGTATTCCTCTTCGACCACCTCCAGGTGACCCAGCACGTTTTCCAGTGCCTCGCGCTTTGACTCATTCTGGGCCTCTTCCCGCCACTGTTCCATTTCCTCGCGGAGCAGGTTGAGGATATCCACTGCCCCGATCAGTTCATGGAGCTGGTTTTGCATGTCCCGTGTGCTATTGCTGTCCATATTGGTCCTTTACCTTTGATGATTGATTGAAAACCGGTACGAAATAGTGGCGCTCCGGGTTTGGCGCAAGGCGGGCCGAAGAAACCCCGTGCTGCAAGAGGCAGGATATCCTATGTGCCGGTGGCAGGTGCAAAAACGTGATTGACTTGAATATTCTGTCGTGACTGATGTCGTATCAGCGTTTTATCAAGACCCGCTTGAGATATCCTTTCGGATGCAGGGGCAAACTTATACCAACGTTGCCGCCATAATCAACTGGCGTACGAATGGTTTTGCCGTTTGTTCAGATCCAGCCAGAGAGTTCCTGCCGTACCAGGATTTCCAGCATCCGCATACCCGTGGCCGAATCATTCAGGCAGGGGATGATTTCGAAGGACTCCCCGCCGTTCTCCAGGAACAGGTCGCGATTTTGCATCCCCATTTCCTCCAGCGTCTCAAGGCAATCGGAGGAAAAACCGGGCATGATGGCGGCTACCGCCTTGTTTCCCTCTTTCGCGAGCGATTCTATCAGTTTGTCTGTATATGGTTGCAGCCATTGCTTGGGTCCGAAACGGGACTGAAAGCTCATGACGAGAGAGTCCTTATCCATATCGAGCCGTTCTCTGAGAAGTCGGGTGGTCTTGGAGCAATGACAGTAGTAGGGATCGCCGCTCTCGAGATAGCTCTGGGGAAGGCCATGGTATGAGACGATGATCGTTTCCGGCTTGCGTTCGCAGGTGGACAGATAATCATTGATGGATTCGGCAATTGCTTCAATATGGGCCGGGTGATCGAAGTAGGGCGGCAGGGTTCGGACAGCAGGCTGCCAGCGAAGGGTTTTTAGCACATCGAATACGCAGTCATTGACCGTAGCGGTCGTGGTGGCGCTGTACTGCGGATACAGTGGCGCGATCAGGATTCGTTCGCACCCTTTTTTCAGCAACCCGTCCAGTCCCTCTCTGATCGAGGGCCGTCCGTAACGCATGGCCCAGTTGATGACCGGTCTATGGTTCCTGTCATCAAAGGATCCGGATAACAACTCGGCCTGCCGGCGAGTGTAGTAGCGCAATGGTGATTCATTGGTTCCACTGCGCCATATTTTTTTGTAGGCAGCGGCAACCTTGCCTGGCCGCGTGCGCAGGATGATGCCGTGCAGCACCGGTTTCCATAACCATGCCGGAGATTCGATGACCCGCTGATCGGCCAGGAACTCGCCAAGATAGGTACGGACGGACTGTGGAGTGCATTCATCCGGGGTGCCCAGGTTGACCAGCAAAACCCCAATCTTTCCATAGGCAACCTCTGGATGATCAGCAGGAAGATAATTCTGTTCAGAATTTGGCACTGTTTACTCCGGGGTGGTGTCTGGCTGAATAAGCCCTGAAATTTCATGGATTATAGGCAGTCTCTGCTTTCGGATGATTGTACTAGGGCCGGATAACGCTTAGAAGACAAACGCGACGGCGTCATTTTTTTCGCAAGACAGGGCCTGGCGAGTAGCGTGATGCTGCGCTGGCCGGGGGAGAGCCAAGGCAGGATCCCGGTAAGATGCTTTTTTGGATATCCTCTATAAATCAATAGGTAGCGTGAATGTCGGGCAGAAGCATGTGTGTGCTGACTCGCTCAAAAGTTCCAAATGGCGCCTGAAACCTGCATTTGGTAGCGTTTCGGGTGTATCTTTTGGACAAGGATCTACAATCATTGCCGATCTTAGTGCTTAGTATCCGGACTGTTGTGGTTTGGCATGTTCGGCGGAAATTTTGAGATCACACCGGGGTTACAAAATGTTTTCCTGCAGAGCCACACTCATTACGCTGCTGTCCGTATTTGTCCTGATGGGCAGCGAATGCACCATCAAGGGCACATCGGGCAGTTCATCACGCTCTGACGATGATCGGTACTCCGGCGGAGGAACGATCATCGTCAAAAGTGGCCGGCTGGTCGATGCCCCTGTTCAAGGGGTGCGTTTTGTTTCGGGTAGTCTGTCCGGCTTGACGGGTCCGGATGGCGAGTTCGAGTACGAGGCTGATCAAAGCATCCGGTTTTTTATTGGTGATATTGCCATCGGCGAGGCAGTAGCCGGGAAAGAGATCATCAGCCCGCTCGATCTGGTGCCCGGTGGGGATATTGACACACCGGCGGTTATCAACATTGCAAGGTTCCTGCAGTCGCTGGATGCAACGCCGGACGAGGCCCGGATTACGATTCCCGCGCTGGTTCGGGCAGCCGCAGTCAACTCCAACAGCGAGGCGTTTCCATCCGTTCAGACAATGAACTTCGCCGATGAGGCGGTCTTCGTTAACACAGCCACCCGTTTGATCGCGGTGTTAACGGCCTCCTATCCATTTACGGTGATGCTCATAGATCCCGTTACTGCCAGAGAACATCTGGTTAGTTCACTTGCTGCAGAAGGGATCGATATCGGTGCTGCTGTAGCTCCCTAGTCCGGATCGGTATAAGCCCACCGGTACTTCCGTCAAGGGGGGGCATCCGGAGGCATGATCGGTTATATTTGTACCCTGAACTCCGGACAGGGCGGCGCATGAGTAACAGATCAGGCAGGGATCCCGTGCCGATGCAAATGGATTTGGTCTTCCCGATCGGGGAGCAGGAGCAGGAAAAAGTTCGCCTGGCATGCAAACGTTATATCGATATCGCCTCTGTCCACTTCGGATACGGTTTTCGACAGATTCCTGTTCGTTTTGACCTCACAGGCAAGTCTGCCGGGATGTATTGTTCACACGGCAATAACTGCCTGATTCGCTACAATGCCTATATCTTCGCCAGGTATTTCGAGGACAGCATCAAGACTACGGTGCCGCATGAGGTGGCGCATTATATCGTCGATCGGATCCATGGGCTGAGGCGCGTACAGGCGCATGGGAAAGAGTGGCGGGGCGTCATGCAGGTGTTTGGCGCCGATGCGAGGTGTACGCATGACTATGATTTATCAGGGATGCCGGTCAAACGGCAGCGCCGTCATCATTACCGTTGCGCCTGTCAGGACCATCAGCTATCCACGACCTTGCACAATCGCATCCAGCGTGCACCCACCAATCCCTATTACTGTCGTCACTGCGGTGAAAGTCTGTCCTATCAGGGCTGAGCCAGGAACTCACCAGTAGTGAATTCCGGAATCAGGGTCTGTGAGCATGCGGCGAGACCGGCTCCCGGGTCAGGATTTATGGAATTGCCCGTACCTTATGGGCCGGATGAGCGAATATCCTTGATTGCAATTATATTGTCTGGCCGGGCGGGATTTAACTCCAGTTTATGGGGGTAAGAGACACCGAATCCCTGTGCGAAATCCACGCCGATCCTGGCCAGTAGCTCCAGGGTTTCCTGATCCTCTACAAACTCGGCAACGGTTTGCATACCCATGGCATGACTGATCTGGTTGATGGCTTCGACCAGAGACTGGTTTAGCGGGTCGGTCATCAGGTCTTTCACATAGCTGCCATCAATTTTTATGTAATCCACCGGCAGGGTCTTCAGGTAGGAAAAGGACGACATGCCACTTCCAAAATCATCCAGCGCAAAACGGCAGCCGATGTTCTTCAGGGCCCTGATGAAGACCGCTGTCTTGTTGAGATTGGCGATGGCTGCGGTCTCCGTTATCTCAAAACACAGTCTTTCGGGTGCGATTCCGGTCTTGCCCACCAGTTCCACCACGGTCTGCAGTACCTTTTTGTCCGAAATGGATTGTCCGGACAGATTGATCGCGAGCATCGTTCCTTCGCCGTCATCGGCCTGATCTGCCAGCCAGGCAATCGACTGGCATATAACCCAGCAGTCAATAGAGGAAGTCAGCTTGTACCGCTCGGCCGCCGGCAGGAAGGTTACCGGAGAAATGGTCTGTTCGTTCTCGTCGAGCATCCGTAGCAGTATTTCCTGGTACCCGGATTCCCCGCTGGTCTTGCCGATAGGAATGACCGCCTGGGAAAAGAGCTGGAAGCGGTTCTCCTTCAGTGCATCTCTGATGCGGGTTACCCACTGCATATCACCGCGGCGGCGTTGCAGTTCCCGGTCTCCCGGCTGATAGATATGCACCCGGTTGCGTCCCTGGTCCTTCGCGGTATAGCAGGCGACATCGGCGGCACTCATGGCTTCCGTTACGTTCTGTTCTTCACCGGTAACCTCTACAATGCCGATGCTGACTCCAACGTCAAATGACTTGCCTTCCCAGACATAGTGAAAATTCTGTACCGCCAGGCAGAACTCACTGGCGATTCGTCGGGCATCAGCAATGGGGCAGTGATCCAGCAATACGCCAAATTCGTCCCCTCCGATCCTTGCCAGGACATCGGTCTCGCGCACCTTGGTCTGCAGTCTTGAAGAAAGTTGCCTGAGCAGGTCATCTCCGGCGATATGGCCACAGGTATCATTGACGACCTTGAACTGATCGAGGTCCATGTAGCAGATGGAAAACGGTTGCCCGCTTTCCTGTGTAGACTCCATTGCCATTTGCAGCTGTTGCTCGAATTCACGGCGGTTGTACAGTCCGGTCAACACATCATGACTTGCCTGGTGCGACAACTGCCGGGCAAGTGTGCGCGATTCTTCCACATCCTGCAGTACCAGAACCACACCGATGGTATCGCCGTTACGATTATGGATCGGCGCAGCAGATTCTTCGACGGCAATCTCGGTGTTATCCCGCCGTACCAGGATGCTGTTACGGGATCGCCGCTCAACCATGCCGTCGCGCATGCAGCGATCGACCGTGTTCGGGAGCAGTTCGCCGTTTATTTCGTCCTTGATCTCGAGGATGCCGGATAATGGCTGGCCACGGGCTTCCTCCAGTGTCCAGCCGGTCAGTCTTTCCGCAACAGGATTCAGATACTGTATGGTTCTGCGTTTGTCTGTGGTGATGACTGCATCGGCGATAGACTGCAGGGTGACCTCGGCGCGTTCCTTCTCCGTGAACAGTGACTGCTCGGATTCCTGTGCCCGTTCCAGCGCTGCCTTCAGTGCCTGCTGGTTACCGGTCAGCCGGTCCAGTGCCTCGTTGATGAAATGGGCCAGAAAGCCGAATTCGTCCTTGCGGGTTTCATCGAATCGTGTGGTTGATTTCTTCTGAAAGGCCTGTGCCGTATGGACCATGTCCAGTATCGGGCGTGTCAGTACCTGTTGGAGTATCCACCGCAGAACGATACCGAAAACAAAGAGCGTGATGCCCATTAGCAGCATCAGGCGTTTCCGGTATGCTGCCGCAATTTCATCCAGGCTTTTCTGGTAGATGGTGACCAGTACATGGCTTTCCTGCGCACTTTCATCCGGACCGTCCCGTTGCAGGGGTGCCCGAATGGTGTATTCGATCAGCCCTTCCCTTTGATTACCGAACCAAAGCTGACGCTCTCCGGTCTGGATCCGGATGGCCTCCAGATCCAGCTTTTCGAACAGGTTGTGCAGGTCGGTTTTCAGGCGTTCAACGGAAGTATAGTGGGACTGATGAAAAAAAGCGCCGAGTACCAGCGCGATGCGATGGGACTCTTTCTGGTAACGGTCTTCCAGATCCGCTCTTAATTCATGCATTAGCAGTGCTGACATGAGCAGTCCGATGACCACCAGACCCCAGAAGACGATAGCCGTTATCCTGAATATCAGGCTGTATTGCCATTTGTGAGTGCTGGTCTGGCGACCAGCACTGTCTACTCCGGGTGAACCCATTTCAGACTCTGCAATGACGGGCTGATGCCGATTGGCCGGGTAACCGCACTGGCAGGGGCCAGGGCCACGATAAGTGCCGAACGCTATGGGGGAGGCATGCGTTGCCGAGGATGGCGCCTGGCGCTACAAGCCTGGATGCGCGTGTGCCACCGGTTCTTGTCTGAAAATGAGAATCGATTCCGGATGAATCATTGTTCGGAGATGGATCGATGTCATAACAATGGTTGAGTAAGGTGGCCGGGAATCGTGCCTCCAGGACGGCAATTATAATCAATACACATACAATGCCTGGTTGATACAGAAACAGCGTAATCAGCAAGCAGGTTACGGAAAAATGCAGATGTGTGTGATCGTTCATAAAACCCCTGGATTCAGTGGGACAGTGTGATGAATCTGGTTGGTATGTCTCGGCAATTGCCGGGAGGCGGCGATAGCATTATAAGGAGTTCATTCGGCTTGAGGCGCCGATTCTTTAGGCGCAAAGTGGGGATGCTGACCAGGAGAGCGGATGGCGTATCGCTTGCGTGATTTTTTATCAGGTGAACGATTCCGTTACCGTTTTCGATCCTGCGGCTGCTCAGGTGGCGCTTGCGAATTCCGGCGTTTCACGCGCGGTTTGTATCCCGGATCTGATGCGCACCGGACAGGAAGATACATTGGAGGATTTGTTGCGCCCGTTAACCTCAGGTATGCTTGAGCCATAAATTTCGTTTCACCATTGCAATCGAGGTCAATGTGCCAATCCGAATTTATTTTCTGGCAGGTATACTGTTTCTGCTGCCTGGATTCACCCCTGCCAAGGCAGTGCTGAATCCAACCGAACAAGTCCGGGAAACGGTTGATAATATCCTTGCTATTCTGCGTGATAAGTCTCTGGACTGGCACTCGCGGCAGAGGAATATAGAGGCCATTATCGATGCGCGTTTCGACTTCCAGTCCATGTCCCAGAGTGTGCTGGCCAAACACTGGAAAAAGGCCACTCCCATGGAAAGGCAGCAGTTCGTTGAGTTTTTTTCACAGTACCTGGATCATGTCTATATCACCAAGATGGAGAAATACACGGATGAATACGTGAAGTACGGCGCGGAGAAGGTCAACGGTGATCGTGCCACGGTGGATACCTTTATCGTCACGAAGACAGTTGATATACCGGTGACTTACAAGCTGAAACGGAACAGTGACGAGTGGTATGCCTATGACGTGGTCATCGAGAATGTCAGTCTGGTAAATAACTACCGCAGCGTTTATTCCGCTATCATACAAACAGATGGAATGGGTGGCCTGCTGGATAACCTGGAACAGACCAATCAGCAGTTCGGGCGGCAGTGAGTGCCAGCAGCTTGATCCCGGGCAGGCAGGGAATGAGGGGATGATTATTTACTGTCCAAGCAACTGGAATGTGCGGCGAAGAATTCCGATCGGATTGCTATTTTATTGCAGATTTGCCGCTATCAGGGGCTGCGGATGAAATTTCCGGGTTAGAACAAAACCGGTAAAATGTGACAGACCGGTCGATCTCCTGGAGCATTTTTGCTGCTGGCGGCACCATACTTCAGGATCTGGGTGTAAGGATGAAATGTTGTAGAGCTTGTGCCCAAGCCTCCGGAGTTCGCCCGGGTATGGAGTTTCCTTGCCGTATCGAGTTGGTCAGAATGCCCCTCATACTGGCAATGATGAATGGATCATGGGCCGAGGCTGATGCTGGTTGAGATGAACCCGGGTGCTGGATCTTCAACTCTCCATGTGCTTTCCGTTATTCCACGGTTCATCTGTAAATTTGTCGGTGTGTATCCCTGTTCTTCCGTGGACTCCATGTTCATTTCTGGCTTGGTTCACGAATCTCCTGGCAGAAGCTGGCAATGATCGACTAACCCGGATTTTACTTTTCAGCGTTGGCGTCGATACGTTTGCAGCGCTCATATGACTCGATTTTCGGTCTTGGGTATTGTGTTCCAGAATAGCCGTAAGTCTATGGCAATTAACGTATAAATAAAGGAAATTCAATGGAATATTTAACGCCCCCGCATGGGGGGACGCTGTGCAATCTGTTGGTGGAGCCCGAACTCGCGGAACGGCTGAAGAATGAATCCGGTGACTTTCATTCCATCACCCTCAGTCAGCGCCAGGTTTGTGACCTCGAACTGATTCTGAATGGCGGGTATTCACCCTTGCGGGGATTCATGACCCGCGAGGAGTATGAATCGGTTCTCGATAACATGCATCTGCCGGACGGTACCCTTTGGCCCATCCCGATTACCCTGGATGTTCCGTCGGCTGTTGCGGAGAAGATGGTGGCGGGTGATCGCGTTGCATTGCGTGATGGCGAGGGCTTCATGCTGGCGGTGCTGACCGTAGAGGATACATGGCCACTGGACAAGCAAAGCGAGGCGGATGCAGTTTATGGTACGACCTCGACCGATCACCCGGGTGTGCGTTACCTGCACGAACAGGTTCAGGATTCCTGCGTCGGGGGCGCCATCGAGGGTATTCAGCTGCCCGGGCATGGTGATTTCGAGACGCTGCGTGATACACCGGAGGAACTGCGCCACCTGTTCGACAAACTCGGATGGCGGAACGTGGTGGCATTCAATACCAGCAAGCCCATGCATCGGCTGCACCGTGAAATCACCCTGCAGGCGGCCAAGAAGGCCGAGGCCCATATCCTGTTGCATCCGGCTGTAGGGATGACCAAGCCCGGTGATCTCCATTACTATGCGCGTGTTCATTGTTACGAGGCCATTCGTCGTCACTATCCCCACAATCTGGCCATGCTGTCGCTGCTGCCGGCAGCGGTAAGGATGGCAGGGCCACGTGAGGCGCTGCTGAACGCGATTATCCGCCAGAACTACGGTTGCTCGCATATCATCGTGGGTCCGGACCATGCCGCACCGCCCGATGTCCGCGAAAACGGGCCCCGGTTCTATCCGAGCTATGCCGCACAGAAGATGGTGGAGGAATACCAGAAGGAATTACAAATCCGGATGATTCCGATACGGGAGATGGGCTATGTTGCCAGCCGCGCGCGTTTCGTGCCGGTTGACGAGATCGAGCGGGATGGTCTTGAGTGCAGGAACTTCAGCGAAAAGGATCTCTACTACCACCTGGCACACAATCTGGAGGTTCCGGAGTGGTTCTCCTATCCGGATGTCCTGAAGGCGCTTCGCAAGGTCTATCCACCGCGTGGCAAGCAGGGCATTACCCTGTTCTTTACCGGCCTGTCGGGGTCCGGCAAATCCACGATCGCACGGATTATCTATGCCAAGTTTATCGAGGATGGTAACCGGCCGGTGACCCTGCTCGATGGTGACGTGGTTCGCCAGAACCTCTCCAGCGAACTCGGTTTTTCAAGAGATCACCGCAATATCAACGTCAGACGCATCGGCTATGTCGCCAGCGAGATCACCAAGAACGGTGGTGTGGCCATCTGTGCGCCGATCGCGCCCTATACTGCCATGCGCCGGGAGGTGCGTGATAATATTGAGCAGTACGGCGCCTTTATCGAGATCCATGTCGCCACACCGCTTGAGGTGTGCGAGAGCCGTGATCGCAAGGGTCTGTATGCCAAGGCACGCCAGGGCATCATCCCCGAGTTTACCGGGATCAGCGATCCCTACGATGAGCCGGTTCACCCCGAGGTTCGAATCGATACAACAAACATCACTCCCATGCAGGCCGCACAGGAGGTGATCCTGTATCTGCTGCGTGAGGGGTACCTCGATGTTGGGCAGGAAGCCGTCACAAATGGTCAGGAACAGGTTGGCTGAGGTTCATTATCACGAGTCGCTGACGGCATTGGTGACAGTATATCTGCAGGATTGGCATAGTGACCCCCGTCATCGGAAAAATACGGCAGTATCGACCTTGCTGTCCGCTAAAGCGGCAGCTGCAGAAGGGTTGTCTTGCCGCGATCGGGATAACACAGGGTGCGCCCTGCGCAGTAGCACATAAGGATGATTCACGATGAATGTAGTTATGATCGGTTCCGGCTATGTCGGCCTCGTCTCCGGCGCCTGTTTTGCCGAATTCGGTGCATGCGTCACCTGCGTCGATGTAGACCAGACCAAGATCGAGCGATTGAAGGCCGGTGAGATTCCTATCTATGAACCAGGACTGGATGATCTGGTTGCACGCAATGTCCGTAATGACCGGCTGGGTTTCACCACCGACCTCGGTACGGCGGTTGCCGCAGCCGACCTGGTCTTTATCGCGGTTGGTACCCCTACCCGTCGCGGTGACGGTTATGCCGACCTGCAGTATGTCTATGCAGCAGCCAGGGAGATTGCCGGCAGCCTGAATGGCTATACTGTCATCGTTGACAAGTCGACAGTCCCGGTAGGAACAGCACGACAGGTGGAACGGATCGTACGGGAGGCCAGGCCGGAGGCCGATTTCGATGTTGCCT
The DNA here is from genome assembly GCA_029287615.1 of Pseudomonadota bacterium. GTDB lineage: Bacteria > Pseudomonadota > Gammaproteobacteria > UBA9214 > UBA9214 > JARFQV01. The sequence continues at coordinate 11,074 of JARFQV010000352.1, forward strand.
CCAATCCGGAGTTTCTCCGCGAGGGTGCGGCCATCAACGATTTTATGCGGCCGGACCGCGTCGTCCTCGGCGTGGAAAGCGAGCGCGCCGAGCGGTTGCTGCGGGAACTCTACCGGCCGATCAACCTGATCGAGGCACCGATTCTGGTCACCAATCTGGAAAGCGCGGAACTGGTGAAATACGCATCCAATGCCTTTCTCGCCACGAAGATCAGTTTCATTAACGAGATCGCCAATCTGTGCGAACAGGTGGGTGCCGATGTGCATGCTGTTTCCAGGGGCATGGGCATGGACAAGCGGATCGGCAGCAAATTTCTGCATCCCGGGCCCGGTTATGGTGGCTCCTGTTTTCCGAAGGACACGACTGCATTGATACGGATTGCACAGGAGCACGGTACCTCGTGCCGTATTGTGGAATCCGTGGTGGAGGTCAACGCCGCCCAAAAGGCGCGGATGGTGAAAAAAATCCGCAGCGCCCTCGGTGGTTCGGAGGCAGGCAAGACAATCGCGATCCTGGGTCTGACTTTCAAGCCCGAGACCGATGACATGCGCGATTCCCCCTCGATTGCCATCATCCCCAACCTGGTCGACAAGGGTGCCTCGGTCCGTGCCCACGACCCGCAGGGGGAGGAAGAGGCAAGGCCCTTGCTCCCGGAGTCCGTGAGTTATTACCACGATGTATACGATACCGTTACCGGTGCGGATGCGGTGGTCCTGATGACCGAGTGGAACGAGTACCGGGGACTGAACCTGGACAGGGTCCTGGAGTTGATGAAGGGGGAGGTATTCGTCGATCTGCGTAATGTGTATGAGCCGGGTGCCATGGAGGGGAAGGGTTTCGCCTATGCCGGCGTGGGCAGGTGAACCGGTAATTACAGCCAAGATCGATTCAACTGTCGGACAGATTTCGCCGGCTTCTGGTTGTCAGTGGAATTTTTCGACCAAGTGACGGCGGGTAATTCTGGCCGAACAGAAAATCTTTCCGGTCGAAGCGGGGGGCAGCCGGATTGCTGATGATCGTGAATACCCCGGATCGGGCGCGATACAGCGTGACTGCATAGAACCGCATCACTACTCTGTTCACGCTTGAATGTGAGGTTCCGTGTTTTCCGGGCCCATGCTGATCCCTGTTACATAATTTTCCACCTATCACCCCCCCTGCCAGCAAACTCGCGGTGGCTGTTGATTGATACCTCCCATCCTGATGCTGCACACATTGCGGGGGTTCATACTAAACTTCTTTTTTGTGAATGAGTTATGTCATGTGTCGTATTTTCTTACACTCCTACACGTCCTTGGCTCCTTTCTATCTCTCTGTATTTATTAGTATAAATTGAGGTTGATCCGTTTGCAGGCCGGTATTACCCGGGTTTTTAGGTCGAAGAAACTTACAGTTTACTAACGGATTGAACGATGGCCGGCATCGAAGAGAGCTTACTACCTGAAATAATTG
>JARFQV010000021.1 GCA_029287615.1 Pseudomonadota bacterium
TGCCCTGGTCTATCGCGAGTGTCAGTGGCGGTTCCAACTAGGGCCTGTTACCACCAGGAAGATCGTTGCGACGGTGGTCATTTTTTCGCAAGACAAGGCAGCGCGAGTGCCGTGTAGTTGCGCTACACAAGCGAGTGCTAAAGCAGGATTGCGGAAAAATGGCCCCGTCCCTTAGGGTTGCGCCTGCAATCAGGCAATGCGGCGTTGCTCGTCGCTCATTTAGCACACTAAATTTCTCTCCTCGCGCCTCGCCTAAAGCGCCTACTGTTGGTGCCTGGCCTGATTGCAGGCGGCAACGCGGCGATTTGCGTAGTGTTAACAGGCCCTAGTGTCCCATGGTTCATCGAGACGGGGCAAGAGCATACAACATACCACTGGCTTTTCCTCCCGGAGGGATCAGATACGCCTCCGGACCGGGATCATCCACAAACAGTTGCAACACCGGGAACCACCCCCTCGAATGAAGCCCCGGTGCAGGTGGCAAAGACCGGTATCAGTCCTGCAGACGCACCTCACTGCCAACCGTCAGGCCCAGCGCGGCCTCAAGGCTTTCGATCAGGGGAACACCGGTCCTCTCATCCAGCCATTCACCACGATTTTCCTCATAGTAGAAATGTGCCGGACCCAGGGGTGAGGCCATCCAGACCTGCTCGAGCGGCTCCTGACGGTTGATGATGATCTGCCTGCCATCCACAGACTCCACCTTCAGTACCCCGTCCACCAGGTCCATATCCAGATCATCCAGCGCCTCGACATTTTCCATGCGGTCTAGAATATTTTCCAGTAATTCAAGGGTACGAACGGCGAATGATACTGTTTTCACGTACATTTTCCCTGATAGCGCTTGTAAGACAGGCTGTTTATCGTACTGCTTTCCATACTATCCCGCTACCACCCTGTGTCAGCCACCCAAACACTATGGGTATTCTTCCACGAAAATGCGCACTGGATTACAATACCGGGGTTTGCTTACCAATCAGGTATGGACAGCCCCGTAACTGTCCATGAAATTATTCCAGCGAGGCTGCACCTAAATGGCACATCAGAGAAAAAGCAGGTACTCTTATGAAGAGTTAATAGAATGTGCCCACGGTAATCTATTCGGGCCAGGCAATGCACAGTTACCCCACCCGCCAATGCTCATGTTCGACCGTATAACAGATATCAATGAGAATGGTGGAACAAACGAAAAGGGGCAGGTAATCGCCGAACTGGATATCCGGCCAGACCTCTGGTTTTTTGCCTGCCACTTCGAAGGTGACCCCGTTATGCCTGGATGCCTGGGACTGGATGCATTGTGGCAGCTGGTGGGCTTTTACCTCGGCTGGATCGGAGGCCCTGGTCATGGCCGTGCCCTGGGTGCCGGCGACGTGAAATTCAGCGGGCAGGTTCGACCGAGCAACAAGCTGATTACCTACCGGGTAAACATGAAGCGAATTATGCAGCGTAAACTCTACATGGGTATCGCAGACGCGGTTATGGAAGTGGATGGCAAGGAAATCTATTCCGCCAACAGTCTCCGCGTGGGCTTATTCACATCAACAGACAGTTTTTAGGATTCAGTTACATGAGACGTGTTGTCATCACCGGCATCGGTATCGTTTCCAGCATTGGTAATAACAAACAGGAAGTTCTCACATCCCTGCGTGAAGGCAAATCAGGGATCGAATGTATCCCGGAATACAAAGAGCTGGGATATCGAAGCCAGTTGGCGGGTACTCTTAAAATCGACCCCACAGGTCACATTGATCGCAAGATAAGGCGATTCATGGGTGATAGTGCCGCTTTCAGTTACATGGCAATGCAAGAGGCCATTGACGATGCCGGTCTCGGTGAAGAAATGGTCAGCAATCCACGCACCGGACTGGTAGCCGGCTCGGGCGGTACCTCCACCGAAAACGTCACCATGGCGGTAGACCTGCTGCGCGAAAAAGGCCTGCGCAAGGTCGGTCCCTACATGGTGCCGAAGACCATGTCCAGTTCCAACTCTGCCTGTCTTGCCACGCCATTCAAGATTCATGGCGTGAACTACTCTATCAGTTCCGCCTGTTCAACCAGCGCACACTGCATCGGTCATGGCAGCGAACTGATCCAGTTCGACAAGCAGGATATTGTATTTGCCGGTGGAGGCGAGGAAGTGCACTGGTCCCTGACCCTGATGTTTGACGCCATGGGCGCATTGTCCTCAAAGTACAATGACACACCGGCTACGGCATCGCGACCCTATGATGCCACCCGCGACGGCTTTGTCATTTCCGGTGGTGGTGGCATGGTGATTCTCGAGGAACTCGAGCATGCCAGAAGGCGGGGAGCGAAAATCTATGCGGAAGTTACCGGATACGGGGCCACCTCTGACGGCTTCGATATGGTACAGCCCTCCGGAGAAGGCGCCGTGCGCTGCATGCAGCAGGCGATGCAGTATGTGGAGGAGCCAATCGACTACATCAATGCCCACGGTACCAGCACACCGGTTGGCGATATCCGCGAGCTGAATGCCATAAGAGAGGTATTTGGCGAGAAGATACCCAGGATCTCATCAACCAAGTCGCTCACCGGTCATGCGCTGGGTGCGGCGGGCGTCCACGAGGCAATCTACAGTCTGCTGATGATGGAAAACGACTTCATCAGCGCCTCGGCGAATATCAATAATCCGGATCCTGAGAGTGTTTCCTTCCCCATCGTCAGGGAACGGATCGATAATGCCGGCATCAACCAGATCATGTCGAACAGCTTCGGATTCGGCGGCACCAATGCCACCCTTGTCCTGCAGCGTTTCCGGGAGGGATAGGCCCTGGATGTTATACAGAACTCCAGGACTACTGGATAGACCGGACTTGATCTCTGGCTGAACGCCAGGCCTGAAAATTGCGATATTCCCGGTAATCCCCGCTCAACACATAATCCAGGACGTTTTTCAATCGATAGAACTGCACGACAGAATCCACCCGGATGATCTCATTGCCCGTCTCGTCGAAGAAAATCAACGTGGGCGTATAGAATATACCCAGCGATGCTGCCCACTGTCGCGCCATCAGCCTCCTGCCGTCGGGGGTTACTACCGGCACACTCCCCCAAAACGGTAACTGCACCACCTCCATTCTGGCGAAGCGCTCTTCCAGATCCGGTTCCATCAGGGGGCCCGTGTGCAGGACATCGCAGGCATGACAGTTGCCTTGCTCAAAAAATACAACCAATGGTCTCTCTCCGGGCCAGCGCGTCCGGTCCAGCATAAAGGGGGGGGGCAGAAAATAATTTTCATAATTCATGTCCCCCGGTTCGAATATCAGTGGCACATCGGCGCGTGCCAGATAGGTCCTGAAATTCTCCTGGCGAAAATAGCCGTCAGCAACGAATTCAAGAGCTGCCCGGAACCGGTAGGGTGGATAGTAACCCCGTAATCGCAATGCCTGCTCACCGTCGCCTACATAAAAAATCAGGGAAGGTGTGAAATTGGTATTATTGCGCAGTGAGAACTCACGTTCGGTCATTTCCTCACCGGCCATATCGGTTACTGTCCGGTCTCCGTAGATGTTGATCCCGATGACATCAAAATATTTCTGCGTATAGGTGTGGATATCAGGCTTATTGAAATCGTCCAGCATTTTCTTGCAGTAGGGACAACGTTTCTGTCCGAAATAGACAATAACGCCCTTTTTACCGGATTCGATGGCTTCTTCGAGATCTTCCCTTACGTCCAGGAAACTGAGCTTGAACCATTCCGGATGCGATAACGGGTCTTCTAGCGGACTATCAACAAAGTCAGCAATATCTTCATCCTGAAAGGCAGCAAGTGACGTTAGCTGCAGCATCAGCAACAGAGACAGCAATAGAACGATTCTATGTCTGACCGAAGTCATCAGGGCAGGTTTTCCCGGCAAGCAGTATCCACACAAGATGCCTGTTTACTACGGTAGCAGATTGGCGACAGATGGGAAATACACCAGATAACCGTTGCGTACCTGGGCTTGAGCGGACATTCTGCACCCGATGCTTGACTCCAACAGGCCATTATCATTAGTTTCTGTACACAATTCCGGCATATTCTGCACAGAGAACGCATACCGGGGGGGTAAGCATGATTGACAAGATACTGAATTTGATAAAGAGAGTCCTGTATTCCGCTGGATTGGCCGCCCTGGGCCTTGGACTCACTACACCCGCATTGAGTCTGGCTGAAGACGACGGCGATGATGATCTGTTCGGTGATCCCGATCACCGGGTCGTCTACCAGTTCAACAAGGCCGCCCCCGACTACATGGAACAGATCCTGTTTTCCGTTGGAGCCATGCTTCGAAAACATGGTGACAACATACATATCGTGGTGGCTGCATTCGGACCCGGTATCCACAGTCTGGCAAAGGTACCCGGCAGGCCTGTCCCGGGTTTGGTACAGCAAAGAGTCGCCAGTCTGTCGCAGTATGGCGTTGAGTTTCATGCCTGCGGGAATACCATGAAAGCACTGGGCTGGACAGAAAAGGACCTCGTTGATTTTGCCACCGTGGTTGAGGTGGGGATCGATGATATCGTAAATCTGCAGGAACAGGGCTACAGCTACATCAGCTGGTAAGCACCACCCATATCATCGCGCACCGGCAAGCCTGGCAGTACCAGTCTGCTCATTCCGGTCCAATACCCGGTGTGCCAATCATGGCTGACCGGGTATAATACCCGCTCACTGTAAGGACACCATCTACAAAGGGGGTAACACTTTCTGATGGCTATTATGCCCACATGGACGATTCTTGGCGGAGGTTATCAGGCCTACCTGAAGGGTGACTACGCAACGGCTCTTGGCGAGTGGCTTCCACTGGCTGAACTGGGTGATGCAGAAGCCGAATTCAACGTCGGCGTCATGTATGACGAGGGTCATGGCGTGACACAGGATTTCGGAGAAGCTGCAAAGTGGTACCATAAAGCGGCAAGCCAGGGGTTTGTCGACGCACAGATAAATCTCGGCATGATGCATAGTCATGGCCATGGGGTAACCCGAAACCATATCCTGGCATTGATGTGGTACAAACGGGCCGCCGCTCAGGGAGATGAGACAGCACGGGAATATGCCAGACAAATTGCCCGAAAAATGTCTGCTGACGATATAGCCGAGGCGCGTGAGCTGTCTCTGCAACCGATAACAGCACCTGAGCTGGTCGATAGAGCCGATTGACCAGGGTCCGGATCTGGATCGGGCGTAAACTGGCTATCACACGGGTACTGGATGAATTGCCCGTGGCCTGTGACAGCGGCGCACACAAAAGCCGTGTTTTGAATACCCTGCCTCATGCAAGGAAATATCCTGCCGGCGTCGCCCGAGGCGAACTGCTGGTGCACTCATCGGCCAATCCCTGGCGCTTGCGATGGCCTTGAACAACGCCCGATCGACCTACCGCGTCACAGATCAACCTGATCATCAGACAACCGTTCAGTAAAACTGCTGCAGCAGTTTTATTCCGGGTATCAGCATGATGACCAGGAGGATGATCAAGGGAATAATAATCTTTGCCAGATTCATTTTCCTGCTTTTACAAGACATGTTTGACTCCTACATCCATTCAGGATGGGTATCCATTCATAATCCCGAAGCTGCAGGTCCCTCGCAAAATCCGGGTTTCTCCACGCCGTGACGAGCCCCCGCCTGATCTTCAAACTCATATCGCTGTATCCCCTTGTCGGACATGACCCCCGACAGGATCCTGTTCCTGATTTTCACGTTGCAGGCGGCCACGCAATTCTTGCGTAGCTCCATCACACTTCCTGTTTCAGTTTTGTACCCAGCACCGACTTGGCCATTTCAAGTTGCTCTACAAGCTCGGCGGGCGGTTGTTCAGCGATGCGATAGCGAAATCCACCAAAGGTCGTCAGGCAGGTAAA
>JARFQV010000023.1 GCA_029287615.1 Pseudomonadota bacterium
GTGTTAAATTGCATCCAAAAGTGACCCACTAAGCCTCAATAATTGCACCGAAAATTGACCCACGTGTAACCCTGACCTGCTGATGAACCAGCAGGGGACAAAAGGAGTGATAGACGTGGCATTATTAAGTGTAATCAGGCGGTGGCGACACCGCGATAAGGTCAGTATTCGACAGATAGCCAGGAGAACCGGGCTTTCTCGTAATACCGTCCGTAAATACCTGGCCTGCGGTGTTGTCGAACCAAAGTATTCAAGGCCTAAAGCCCCGAGCAAGCTGGATGACTATGCCAATACGTTGACCAGCTGGCTGCATCGGGAGGCAAGACGTAAACGCAAGCAACGATTATCCGTAAAGCAGCTGTTTTATAACCTGGTGCCACTCGGTTATACCGGCTCCTATGACCGTGTTGCCGCCTTTGCCAGAGATTGGCGGGCACAACAGCAGGAGGCTTCACGGGTCGCCAGTAGCGGTACGTATGTCCCCCTGACCTTTGCCCCTGGAGAAGCGTTTCAGTTCGACTGGAGTGAAGACTACGTTGTTCTGGGCGGCAAGCGCACCAAGTTGCAGATTGCTCAGTTCAAGCTCAGTAACAGCCGTGCGTTCATTCTGCGTGCCTATCCCCTGCAAACCCAGGAGATGCTCTTTGATGCGCATAACCATGCCTTCAGGGTGCTCGGTGGTGTGCCAGAGCGTGGTATCTATGACAACATGAAGACCGCTGTGGACAGGGTCCGCCGCGGTAAGAAGCGTGTGGTAAATGCCCGCTTCGAGGTCATGGTCAGCCACTTCATGTTTGAGTCCGATTTTTGCAACCCGGCCGCAGGCTGGGAGAAAGGCCAGATAGAAAAGAACGTCAGAGACGCCCGGCATCGCCTTTGGCACCAGGCACCTGCCTTTGCTGATCTTGATGCGCTGAACATCTGGCTGGAGGCGCGCTGCCAAATATTATGGCAAGAGATCCGTCATCCTGAGTACAAAGATCGAACCATTGCCGATGTCTGGCAGGATGAAGTGGTGTGCCTGATGTCGGTTCCTGCCCCCTTTGACGGGTATATTGAACACAGTAAACGGGTCTCATCCACCTGCCTGATCACGTTTGATAATAATCGTTACAGTGTGCCGGCCTCCTTTGCCAATCGCCCGATCAGCTTGCATGTTTATGCGCACAGGCTGGTGATGGTGGCCGAGGAGAAGGTGGTTGCAGAGCATCCGCGTGTATTCACACGCGACCACACCCAAAAGGGTAAAACAATCTATGACTGGCGTCACTACCTGTCGGTACTGCAGCGTAAACCTGGTGCATTGCGTAATGGCGCCCCGTTCCTGGAACTACCCGAGAGCTTCCGCCAACTACAAAAGCAATTACTCAAGCACCCGGGTGGGGACCGGGATATGGTCGATGTACTGGCGCTGGTACTGCAACATGATGAACACCAGGTAGAACAAGCCATTACCACGGCACTGACCAGCGGCCGCCCCTCTAAACAGCACGTCATTAACTGCCTTAACCGTTTATTGGACAAGCCGCGACCGGCATTGCTCAAGCCGCGTCCGGAACTCACGCTGGTAAAGGAACCCAAAGCCAACACGGGCCGTTATGATCACTTGCGGGAGAAGCGCCATGTCCGTTGATGCCACGATAGCCACGATGAAGTCATTAAAACTCCACGGCATGGCGCAAAGCATTGCAGAGCTGTCCAGGCAGGCATCACCCGCTTACAGTAAAGCAGAGCCCATACTGCAGCAATTACTCAAAGCAGAGGTTGCTGAACGAGAAGTGCGTTCTATCCAGTATCAAATGAAGGTGGCACGCTTCCCGGCATACCGTGATCTGACAGGCTTTGATTTTACGCAAAGCGAGGTAGACGAAACACTGATTACTGCACTGCATCACTGTGAATTTATGGAAGAAGCCCAGAACATTGTTTTTGTGGGTGGACCGGGTACCGGTAAAACCCATCTGGCCACCGCCATTGCGGTACAGGCAATCCAGCATCACCATAAGCGTATTCGGTTTTTGTCGACCATTGAACTGGTCAACCTGCTGGAACAGGAAAAACAGCTCGGAAAACAGGGCCGCATGGCCAACCGGTTGATACATACGGATCTGGTGATCCTGGATGAACTGGGCTATCTCCCCTTTAGCCAGGCCGGTGGTGCATTATTGTTCCATCTTCTCAGCAAGTTGTATGAGCGTACCAGCATCATTATCACCACCAATCTGAGCTTTGTAGAATGGCCCAACGTCTTTGGTGATGAAAAGATGACGACCGCGCTGCTCGATCGCCTGACGCATCATTGTCATATCATCGAAACCGGCAATGACAGTTACCGGTTCAAAAACTCAACCAGCAACCAGGAGATAAAAACCAGACAAAAACCCAAAAAATGAGCCATAATCTGGCTTGAATAGGTGGGTCAGTTTTCAATGCAAATGCTGGGTCACTTTTCGGTGCAATTTAACACACTTACACAAAAAACCGGCCATAAGCCGGATTACGTAACTATCTGATTATATGGTGGCTACGCCCTGGATCGAACAGGGGACCTCAGCATTATGAGTGCCGCGCTCTAACCAGCTGAGCTACGTAGCCAAAGAGGTGCCGGCGTATGCCGGTGGTAAGAGGCGCAATTGTATGGATTCTGCGGATTGATGTCCATTCCATGGCCTTTCCGGAGCCGGTGGTACCAATGCAAGGGTGCGGTGTCTCTACCGGATTATCACCCTGACTCATACATTGAACCGGAAATGCATGACATCGCCATCCTGCACGATGTAATCCTTGCCTTCCAGGCGCAGGCGGCCGGCCTCGCGGGCCCCCTGTTCGCCGTTGCCGGCGATGAAATCCTCGTAGGAGATGACCTCGGCGCGGATGAAGCCCTTCTCGAAGTCGGTGTGGATCACGCCCGCGGCACGCGGCGCGGTGGCGCCCACCGGGACTGTCCAGGCGCGGACCTCCTTCTCTCCGGCCGTGAAGTAGGTCTGCAGGCCCAGCAGGCGGTATCCGGCGCGAATCACCCGGTTGAGCCCCGGTTCCTCCAGCCCCAGTTCCTCCAGATAGGCCTCCCGCTCGGCCTCGTCCAGCTCCAGTAACTCTGCCTCGATGGCCGCGCACACGGCCACCACCTCGGAACCGTCCTCCGCGGCCTGCTGGCGCACCCTGTCCAGCAGGGGATTATCCTCGAAACCGTCTTCGGACACATTGGCGATATACATCGTGGGCTTGGCCGTCAGCAGGTGCAGGTCATAGATCAGCGCCTGCTGCTCTTCATCCAGCCCCATGGCATGTACCGGCCGGCCCGCATCCAGATGCTCCCGTACCTTCTCCAGCATATCCAGACGCGCACGGGCATCCTTGTCTCCGCTCTTGGCAAGCTTGGCGGCCCTGGTGACGCCCTTTTCGACGGTTTCCAGGTCCGCCAGGGCGAGTTCGGTATTGATGACATCGATATCCCGCAGCGGATCCACGGATCCGGAGACATGGACCACATTGTCATCCTCGAAGCAACGCACGACCTGACAAATGGCATCGGTTTCCCGGATATTGGCCAGAAACTTGTTGCCGAGTCCCTCCCCCTTCGAGGCGCCGGCTACCAGACCGGCGATGTCGACGAACTCCATGGTCGTCGGCAGTACCCGCTGCGGCTGTACAATCCCGGCCAGTTTATCGACGCGGGGGTCCGGCACCGGTACCACACCGATATTCGGGTCGATGGTGCAGAAGGGATAGTTTTCCGCCTGGATCCCGGCCTTTGTGAGCGCATTGAAGAGGGTCGATTTACCCACATTCGGCAGGCCGACAATCCCGCATTTGATTCCCATGTTCCGGTCCTTCTTCCTTTATTTTGCTAGTCGCGACTGTGCAGGCGGTGCATGGCCTGTTCGAGTTCCCCGGCCAGTATCCCGGGCATGGTATCCACGGCCGCCTCGATTCCCTCATCGATTAGCCGCCGGTCCTCACGCGACGGCCTGCTCAGCACATAGTCAACCACCCTGTCACGATCGCCGGGGTGTCCGATACCGATCCGCAGGCGCAGAAAGTCCTTGCCGCCCAGACTGGGTATCAGGTCCCGCAGGCCGTTGTGACCGCCATGCCCGCCTCCCCGCTTCAGGCGAACCGTACCGGGGGGCAGGTCCAGGTCATCGTGTATGACCAGGATGGTCTGACGCGGGACCCGGAAATAACCGGCCAGCGCAGCCACCGCCCGTCCGCTGTGATTCATGAAGGTGGTGGGTTTCTGGAGACGGAAGTCGTGCCCGTCCAGGGTGCAGCCGGCAACATCGCTGTGGAAGCGGGCCTCGTTGCGCAGGGTGATACCGCAACGTTCGGCCATCGCATCCACAAACCAGAACCCGGCATTATGCCGGGTCTGTTGATACTCCGGACCAGGATTTCCCAGCCCGGCGACCAGTTGAATCGCCGTCACCGGGCGGTTCAGGCGCCTTCGCCGCCCTCCCCGGATTCCCCAGCCTCTTCGCCCTCGGCCTCGGCTTCCTCTTCCTCTGCACCGCCGCGACGGACATGGATACTGACCACCGTCAGGTCATGGCCCTCGCCTCGCGCCAGTTCGACCAGGGTGACGCCCTCGGGCATCACCAGGTCGGACAGGTGCAGGGATCCCCCCAACTCCAGATCGCTGATATCGACATCGATATATTCGGGCAGATCCTTCGGCAGACAATCAACCACCACCTCGATCAGGTCGTGCGTTACCATGCCACCGGCCTTGACGCCGGGGGCCTTGTCCTCGCCGATGCAGTGAATCGGGACATGCATCCGGATCGACTCGCTCTCGCTGACACGCATCAGATCCAGGTGCAGGATGAACGGCTTGCTCGGATGACGCTGCATATCGCGTATAACCGCCTTGGCCTGTTCTCCTCCCATCTTGATGGTCAGGATGTGGGAATAAAACGCCTCATGTTCGAGATTCCTCAGGAGCTCGATATGCGAGAGTGTCAGTGCCTTCGGTTCCTCGCCCGCGCCATAGAGGATCGCGGGTACCTTGCCGTCACGACGCAGGCGGCGGCTCGCACCCTTCCCCGTGTCATCGCGCAACTCGGCATTCATTTCAAAATTAATTGCCATCTTTGCTTCTCCATTGTTACCGCCAGCAGGCGGCGGGTTTACATCCCCCGCGACCAGGGGATATCACTGCGGGAGTCGAATAGCGGCCAACAGGAACCGTCACCCGTCTCCGAATAACCAACCTTCAATCCATGTACATCGAACTGACCGACTCTTCATTACTGATGCGACGCATCGTCTCCGCCAGCATCTCGGCGATGCCGAGCTCGCGTATCCGCTGACAGGCCTTTGCCTCCGGACGCAGGGGAATGGTGTCGGTGACCACCAGTTCATCCAGATCCGATGCCTCGATATTGGCCACCGCCGGCCCCGATAGCACGGCATGCGTGCTATAGGCCACCACGCGCGCCGCTCCATGTTCCTTCAATGCGCGGGCGGCCTGGCACAGGGTTCCCGCCGTATCGACGAGATCATCGACCAGGATACAACTGCGGCCCTCTACCTCACCGATGATATGCATCACCTTCGCCTCGTTGGGGCGCGGGCGGCGCTTGTCGATGATAGCCAGCTCGGCATCCAGCCGCTTGGCCAACGCCCTCGCCCGGACCACACCGCCCACATCCGGTGAAACCACGACCGGATCGGCATATTTCTGCCGCCACATGTCACCCAGCAGGATGGGTGAGGCATATACATTGTCCACAGGGATATTGAAGAAACCCTGTATCTGGTCTGCATGCAGGTCCACCGTCAGTACCCGATCCGCGCCGGCGTGCCCGATCATCTCGGCCACCAGCTTGGCGGTAATCGGCACCCTGGCCGCCCTGGGCCGGCGGTCCTGCCGCGCATACCCGAAGTACGGCATCACGGCGGTGATCCGGAACGCCGAGGACCGCCGGATGGCATCCACCATCACCAGCAGTTCCATCAGGTTGTCATTGGTGGGCGCACAGGTCGGCTGTACGATGAAGACATCCTTGCCACGGACGTTCTCCATGATTTCCACCAGGATCTCACCATCACTGAATTGTCCGACATTCGCCTTGCCCGGCCCGAGCCGGAGGCGATCGGCTATCTCCATGGCCAGTTGTGGATTCGCGTTGCCCGCGAAAACCATCATCCGGCTGTCGGATTCCGGCATGCTCAATCTCTCCCGGGCAGTTTTCTGAGCGCTGAACTGGACTGCTGAAAAGGACCCGTCATGGTTTTCCGGTGAATATAATTGGCTGGGGCGCCAGGATTCGAACCTGGGTATGCGGAGATCAAAACCCCGTGCCTTACCACTTGGCGACGCCCCAAATTCATTTACCCATAATCAATTGAAATCCGGGCAGGCTTATCCTGTATCCGGCCCGATCTTCACCAGCAGCGGGGAACGATTCCTGCCCCTGGCCACAAATCCCTTCCAGCCATAAGGCAGGCTTTCAGCGATTCTATCGGCTTCCTTGCGCATATCGAATGCCGCAAATACGCAACACCCGGTACCGGTCAGTCTCGCCAGCGCGTGGCGGCCGAGCCAGTCCAGTGCCTCGGCCACCTGCGGGTAACGGCGGCGTACCACCGGTTCACAGTCATTTCGCCCGGCTCCGGACAGAAAGTCGGCTATTTTGATCCGGGGGGCATCGCGTGTCAATTCCGGGGCCGAAAAAACTTCTGCCGTTGATACGCTTACCGGCGGCACGAGAATGAGATACCAGGGTTCCGGCAGGGAGATCGGGCTCAACTCATCACCACGCCCCTCGCCCCAGGCTGCCCTGCCCCGAATAAACACGGGAACATCGGCGCCCAGCCGCCGCCCGATCCCTGCCAGCTCGGCAATCTCCATATCCAGCCCCCAGAGGCGATTGAGTGACACCAGGGTAGTCGCTGCGTCGGAACTCCCTGCCCCGAGCCCCCCTCCCACGGGCAGGCGCTTGTCCAGATAGATCGTCACTCCCCTTCCCACGCCCGCCACATCGCGCAGTAATTTCGCGGCCCTGACACACAAATCCTGGTCTTCCGGCACGGAACCCGGCCCCATTGCACGACGTACGGGACCGGCGGCATGCACCTCGAAATACAGTTCATCCCAACAGTCCAGAAACTGGAATACCGTCTGCAGCTCGTGGTATCCATCTGCCCTGCGCCCATTGATATGCAGACACAGATTGAGCTTGGCCGGGGCAGGCCAGGGGCCATCCGCAGAGGGGGGGATCATGCCAGGGCCGGTTAACACAATGCGGATATCCATCGACGGCGGCCATTTTGTCGCAGGACAAGGCGCACTGAACGTCGCGTACCTGCTGTACCCAAGCGGAAGTGCAACTCGGCTGCGGGCCATTTGTGGCGTTCCCTTCGGGCAAGGCGCCTGGATAGAAAAGCCACAATGCATTGATACATAAGCATATTACTGCTTTTTTCCGGGCAGCCGCGGGAGAGGAGTTACCGTGTTGATTGATGGGATAACTGTGAGGGTATAACTTTGCGCCTTGGTGGCAGGGCTCCCTGTCCGGTTTGATCTGCCCGAGGCCCGAAACACAGCCCCCTTCAGCCAAGCTGCCACTGGTCGATCACCAGCCGCACCCTGATCTCGTCATTCTCCAGGAGGATCCGGGCCGGCAGATCCAGTGCATCAACGGTCTTGTAGCGGTCGTAGTGAATATCCCAGCCCGCCTGCTGGAGGTATTCCAGTCGCCCCATGGCATCGATCCGGGTCTCCGAGACCCCGGCAGGCGACGGGATCCCAAGCACCCAGTAATGCAGGCCGGTAACCGGCAGTCTCCAGCCAAGATGCCGGTAAATCAGTTCTTCCCTGTTTTCAGCCGTATGAATATTGCCCTCGGTATCACGCAGCAGTGCGTAACCGTCATCCCCTCTCATTTCCACCACCCCCTGACCCAGCGGGGCAATCAGGCGCAACTGGTAGGCATCGGCCCTTTGCTGCCAGATGAGCGTAGCCTGCCAGCCATCCTCGCCCATCCAGACGGCAACACGGCCGTTCAGTTGCCATAATTCCTGCCTCGACAGCAGTTCCTTGCGGTGTTGCCAATTCTGTTCCGCTTCGGGCCCGATGACCGGCGCCCGGGTCGCACACCCCTGCATCACCAGCAGCACGACAACCAGACCAACCAGCCGGTTCATGGCTGGAATCGCTTTATGGCATCACGCAATACCTGGTTGTCCGGGGCATTTTTGCTTGATTCTTCCCACACCGAGCGCGCCGCATCCCGCTGGTTCATCATCCACAACACCTCTCCCAGATGGGCGCCGATCTCTCCGTCACCGGTCATATCATAGGCGCGTTGGAGATAATCACGGGCAACATCGAGGTTGCCCAGGCGATATTGTACCCAGCCCATGCTGTCGAGTATGGCGGGATCCTCGGGTTCCATGGCAAGGGCCTGCTCGATATAAACCAGGGCCTCGTCATACCGGTCCGTCCGGTCCGCGAGGGTATAACCGAGTGCATTGAGGGTACGCGAATCATCCGGATCGATAGACAGGATATGGCGCATGTCCCGTTCCGCATCTTCCAGCCGGTCCATCCGCTCGGCAAGCAGTGAGCGGGCATAGAGAATATCCGTATTGTCCGGGTTTTCGCTGAGAACTTCGCTGTAGAGTTGATAGGCCTCCTCGCTGTACCCGGCATCGACCAGGATATCGGCCTCCACGAGATACAGTTGTATGGCAAGCTTTGGATTTGCCCTTCTCAGCTTGTCGAGCCGGCCACGCGCGGACTCAATCTCCCCCTGCGCAACCATGAGTTCGACAACCCTGACCTGGGCCTCGAACCAGCGCTCACCCTCCTCGATCCGGTTGTACCAGTCGATGGCTGCCTTCTTGTCGCCGCGGGCGGATGCGATGTAACCGAGGTAATACTGGGCGTCGACCGTCTTTTCACCGGTTTTCAGCAAATCGGTGAAATAAGCCTCTGCCTCGGTCAGGTTTTCATCCTGCAATTCCAGGAGACCCAGTGCATACAATGCCTCGCTGTCATCCGGACTCTGCTTGAGCAGCTCGCGGAACTGCGCCTTGGCCTCGTAGATCTGTTTCTGTTCGACCAGAAAGCGGGCATAGGCAAGGCGCAGGTCGCTGTCATCCGGATTTTTCCTGACTCCCTCCGCGATTTGCTGACTGGCGGCCTCGTGCTGCCCCTGCATGATCAGCAAACGGGTCTTGGTGATAATTGCCGGGGTCAGGTCGGGCTGCAATGAAAGTGCCATGTCTACGCTATCCATGGCCTGGGAAAGCTGCCCGTTGTGCAGTGCCAGGCGGCTGTAGGCCAGCCAGGCCTGCGCATCACCGCTGTGGCGCGACACCAGCTCATCCATCATCCCCATCGCCGCCCCGCTCTCGCTGATCTGTGCCAGTACACTGGTTACCATCTGGTAACTTTCGGCACTGCCGTCAGTACTGGTGACCACGTAGTCCAGATGCTCCAGGGCCTCATCATGCTCGCCCATGTGCAGGGCCAGCGCCGCCAGGACCTTGTGTGCCTCCTGGTTTTCCGGGTCCAGTTCCACCCAGCGGCGGGCAGCGGACAGGGCTACCTTGTTCTGTTTCCCGTACGTGGCGATACGCACGGCGCGCTCTGCCACCCGTGGATCCTTTGCCTCGTAGGCCGCCTGCAGGTAATGAGGGACAGACACATCGAGCCGACCTCGCTGCCCGGCAATCTCCGCCAGCAGGATGTCGTAGAGCATGGACTGGCTCAGCGACTGCGCAGGCACCTCCCCGGCGCCTTCTTCATCCGGGGTGACATCGGCGACTTCCGGGGTCTTCACCGTCGATTCTGCGCTGATATCACCACTATCTCCGGTATCACCGCTGTCGCGAATCCCCACACCAGCGCAGGACTGGATGAGAAGCAGGAGCATGCTCAGGGCAAATGCGATTCGCCAGTCTGCCCTTTGTGCCAATATGACCCGGTATTTCGACATTGATCTATGGTTCCGACCCTGATTTTCCTCGAGTTGTAAGCACCACTATACTGAATTCTGGTCACACTTGCCCATCAGGCCATGGCCGGGCTTCAAGGGGGACAGGCCATTTTGTCCCCGCTGCAGGCACCGGCGGGAAAATCCCGCCAGAAGTCAGCCGCATACAGTTTCAGCCAGCCTGCTTGTATTCAGGTCTTCCATACCGCAAAATTTCATGTCATAAAAGAAACCGTATTCCCCATGCGTCTGCTCTCTCTTGGCATCAATCATCGAACGGCCCCCGTTGAAATTCGCGGACGTGTTGCATTCCCGCCAGACAGATTACCGGACGCCCTGCAGGAACTGGTTTCGCTTCAGGGCGTGGAGGAAGCAGTCATACTGTCGACCTGTAACCGGACCGAATTGTACTGCGGCCTGCAGAATGCGGACGAGAACACCGTGCAGAAGTGGCTGTGCAAGTATCACGGTCTATGCAACGAGACCATGGATTCCTATTTTTACACCCTGACGGAACAATCGGCGGTTCGCCACCTGCTGCGGGTGGCAGCCGGCATGGATTCAATGATACTCGGCGAACCGCAGATACTCGGGCAACTCAAAAATGCCTACCAGGACGCCAACCGCTCTGGAACAGTGGACACCCTCCTGAGCCGTTTGTTCCAGCACACTTTTTCCATCGCCAAGC
>JARFQV010000130.1 GCA_029287615.1 Pseudomonadota bacterium
GCAGTTCAGAGAGGTCGTGTTTGCCGGAACGATCAACCAATGCGTACTGATAGATCCAGCCCACCCCCGTGGCATCCGGGCCCAGCATCGGCTGCACATCCGGCGGCAGCTGGCTGCTGACCTGGCTGAGGTATTCCAGCACGCGCGAACGCGCCCAGTAGATATCCGTGCCGTCCTCGAAAATCACGTAGACGTAGGAGTCGCCGAAGAACGAGTAGCCGCGCACCGTGGTCGCACCCGGCACGGCCAGCATGGCCGTGGACAGCGGGTAGGTGACCTGGTCCTCGACCACCTGGGGCGCCTGGCCGGCGTAGGTTGTCCTGACGATCACCTGGACATCGGAGAGATCAGGTATCGCATCCAGCGGAATCTGCTTGAGCGATGCCATGCCCCAGCCCGCGAGAATCAGTGCCAGTAACAGCACCAGCAGGCGATTGTGGATGGACCAGCGGATGATGGCGGCGATCATGTCAGGCTATCCTCGCATCGCATCCGTATTGCATCGGCCACATGTAGGAGCGAATTCATTCGCGATTGGTTTTGATGTCAGCATGACGCAGGCGGAAATCATTCTTGATAGAATTTAAAATTCATCGCGGCTGAAGCCGCTCCTACCCACGCACCGCATGGTCCGATCGCATCGCCACCTGTAGGAGCGAATTCATTCGCGATTGCTGCACACCACATCGTATCGTGTAGGAGCGAATTCATTCGCGATTGGTGGAGGTCTTTTGGTGTAACACGGGAGTGAAATGATTCGCGATAAATATCGACCGAATCGCGGCTGAAGCCGCTCCTACCGGCCATTAGCCCCCGTCTCCATCCGCTGGAAATCGGCCATCAGACTGCTCTCGGAATCGATCAGGAACTGACCGGAGACCACGATCTCCTGCCCCTCCTCGAGCCCGGCCAGGATCTCGATGTAATCACCGCTCTCTATCCCCGCATCGACTGCAACCGGCTGAAAGCGGCCATCACCCCGGGAGAGAATCACTCGATCGCCCTCCCCGGTCCGGATCAGCGCCTCACGCGGAATGCGCAGCACATTCTCGCGCGCCGAGGCATGGATGGTAACTTCAACCAGCATGCCGTAGCGGATCCTTGGGTTGGTGGTACTGAAGCCGACATAGACCGGCAGAGTCCGGGTGCTGAAATTGATCTCGCGGTCCGTGCGGTCAACCTGTCCCTCGTATTCGGTACCTGGCATGGTCGGTATCCTGACCGTAATGCGCTGCCCCCGGTCGATCCAGGCCCCCTGCCCCTCGAACAGGTTAACCACCACGGGAATCCGGTTCACCCCGCCGAGGGTTACGACCTTCACGTTCGCCTCGACCGGATCCCCCTTTCCGGCACGCCATTCCGTGATGGTACCGCCGACCGGCGCATGCCTGTCGAGGACCTCCTCGATCTGCCCGTTTGCCTGCAGCCGGGAGAGCGCCGCCGGTTTCATGCCGAGCGACTGCAGGCGCTGCCGCAGCTGGTTGGCGCGCGTCGGATCCTTGTCCTGCAGGGCATCAAGATAGTTCTGCTGCAGGGACCGCCACGCCGATGTGTCAATGGAATACAACCATTCACCCTTGTTGACGGTATCACCGAGCACCTTGTCACTGACCGATAAAATCTTTCCCTTGAGGCCAGGCGTGACATCGGTGATTTTAGGCAGGGGCATTCTCGCAACCCGGCCTATGGCCAGGATCTCGCGCGAGACCGGCCCACGCTCTACTCTGGCCGTGCGTACACCGAAGTTGTGGATGAATTCGGGCGGGACTACCACTTCAGGCAGGCTGTCGCTTTGGGAGTCTGTTTTCAGTGATGGTTCGCGACGGACCAGGTCCATGCCACAGACCGGGCAACTGCCGGGCTCATGCGACACCACTTCGGGATGCATTGGACAGACGTAATCGGGATCAAGATGCTTGCGGGCGTGTTCCTCCGCCGTTTCGCCCGCGGGCAGCGCGGTGACTAGCTCACCCCCGCCCGGCCAGAGACGTTCAAGGCCAATACCGACACCGATGCCGAGAAGGAAGATACCGGCTGCTATGAGATACAGACCTGAACGCATATCTCAATGATCATACCGAAGTGATGGCGGGAGACAATGAAATGCACAACGGACGATGCAACATGGCCTGGTTATTCAAAATGTTTCAGCCACGCAGACCTGCAGATCGGGTAAGCTCGAAGGGCGCAACCCGACAAAACACTGAGCAGGGTAACGTATGCGCCGGATCACAGCACCAGTGTTCCGGAACCGACATGCAGCAATTCAATGTTCCTGCCATTGCCGTATTTCAGTTATTACTTACTCCGGCACGCTGTAGGTCACCTCCAGCATGGGCCCGGGAATGCCTGTCGGTGTTGTGTCGCACTGAGCCGCCTCGCGACTACCGAAGGCGACCGCCGAATTCGGGGTGCGTTCATCGCCGATCACCAGCCAGCCGAAGTTCTCTGCCGGCTGCTCGACCCAGAGCTGCACGTCCCGCTTCATCCGGTTACTGCTCCAGGTGTAGCTGTCCGGCATGCCCACGAACTCGCGCGCACTGGCGGGTCGGGCACGATCGCCACCGGCTTCATCCCAGAAAGAAATATCGTAAAAGGTATGCAGCCAGGTCGCATCCCCGGTCTGCGCGGGTGCGCCCTTACCGCCGCTCGAGCAGGAGGCCCCCTCGCCCCAGTCCCGCACGGCGCGGTACAGGCGCACACTTACCTTCTCCACTTCACCACGCGCAAGATACAGATGCAGGGCGACATCCTCGATTCGTGCCTCCGGCGGAATGACACCTTCCAGATCGAAATGCACGAGCCCGCGCCGGATACCACCACCCAGATTGCCGCCAGTCAACCCGACGCGAAAGTACGGACCCGTGCCGTCGGACCGCGCCCCGTCGGGATTCTCAATCAGGGTGTTGTCCTGGCTGGCCGGGATCTGTTCGGTGATGTAAAGATCGGCAACCGCGGGAGTGGAAATCAGTAATGCCAGCCCCAGGCTGGTAATGAGTTTTTTGTTATTCATATAACACCTCTTCAGCAGTTAATATTATCTAATGATGCAGTAACCTAGCAGGACACTGCGTTATTAACACCCTACCAAGATAACCGCAGATCTTCCATCAATTAAGCTGCAGGAGTGACGCCCTCGCCGCGATTGATTTCAATTCAACACATGACCCTGAATCGCGCCGATGGCGGCGCTCCTACACGCATTAAGCAAATCCCGGTCAACGGCAGTACAAATCCCTGTTGCGCTCCATCTGTCTGTATCGCCGATCTTTCTATCCCACTCGTTGTCGATACCATCTTTGCCGGTTAGCAGGGTCCGACCCTGCTATTTCCGAATTGGTTCGAAAAAAGGGGAGCCGAATATCGGCTCCCCCGGATACCCTGCGGGTATCACAAGACCTGGTTAGTTAGGGACACAAACCTTGTTCTTGTTGTCCCAGCGACAGGTCGGCTCGGCGTTGCAGCTATTCTTGTCGAGGAACTGCAAGCAGTCCGCCTGCTGACAGGCGGGATCATCACCGCAGTCGACAGTGTCTGCACAGTCAATCAGCCCATCACAGTCGTTGTCGACACCATCGTTGCAAGTCAGCTCCGGCGTCTCGTTTGGTGTGCAGGCGCTTGTTTCGCATCGACCGTTCGGCCCGTTGCCGCCCGTCCATACGCAACCTGTCGTCTCTTCGCAGACACTCCTAATCGTTATGTCCCCACATGCTGTGCCCCCGCCAA
>JARFQV010000132.1 GCA_029287615.1 Pseudomonadota bacterium
CGGAACGAGAGGAGCAGATTCAACACTATCGCGCGGAACTCGACACCATAAAGCAGGAATTTTCAGCAGAACTGAAACAGCTGGGCCTTGTGCTGGAAGACGAACAGCTGGATTTCCTGCTGGGTACGGTGGTTGGAGATAACCTGGTCGAGATGGGGATCGCCTTCGATAATGTCAAATCGATCACCACCGAGCTGGAAAATCTGGTGGAGACTTCGGCCGAGGACCTGCAGAGTGCGCGGCGCTATTACGGGATGTATGTGGTACTGCTCAAGACCCTGGACCGGATGCACACTCACCTCATCGAGGCGATACAGACGCGTTTCCTGCCGCAGATCAGCGGCATTATCGCGAAAACGGATCAGCTGACCGGAGAGGCCAGGGCGCTGAAAAAGCGCTCTCCGGACAAGCATCCTGTCCTGATGGCCAACCTGGAGGCACTGGCGCTGACCCGGCAGGCGGCGAACCTGTATCGTAACTACCTCATCGATCAGGAGCGCAAAATCATCGAATCGCAACGCCAGCTCGAGAGTGACATCGCCACGGCCTGGAACACCTATGAAACCGTCAAGGTGTCCGGTGAGATGGTGTCGCTGATGCAGACCAGCCAGCTATTGCTGCAGAATCTTTTCAACCGCCAGGTTCCCGCACTACGGCCGTTTGACAATCTTGAAATGCAGCGCGAGTTCGAAAAACTGACTACCCAGCTGAGAGGCGGCGGGATATCACTCTGAACCGGCGAAACCGGGGGGCATACCCCGGGGAAACCACAGGTAGACGCCATGACCGGGCTGCTGCATCATTCTCCGGTCACCGTCACCGTTATCCTGCGCTGGTGTACGGCCGTGCGATGCTCCCAGAGGTAAACGCCCTGCCAGGTGCCAAGGGCGCATTGCCCCTTGCTGACGGGCAGTGTCAGGTCGGATCCGGCGAGAATGGTCCTGATGTGAGCCGGCATGTCATCCGGACCTTCAGCCGTGTGTTCGAAGACCGGGTCGCCGTCCATGACCAGCCGTGCCATGTAACGCTCCAGGTCGGTACGCACATCGGGGTCGGCATTCTCGCACAATACCAGTGAGGCGCTGGTATGATGCAGAAACACATGGCAAAGGCCGGTCGTTACACCGGATGACCGTACCTGTTCCCGTATGGCCCCGGTGATTGCAGTCGTGCCGCGTCCGTGTGTCGTGAATGTCAGCGAGTTTTGGGTAATCATAGGTAATCAAATTCACCGGTCTTTATTGAGCCGCCAGGCCAGAAAACGGCTGGGTGTATTCCTGTATCGTTAGCATGAGGGATGGGTGCGGGCACAGGCCGCGTCTTCTCCTTCTGAACAAGAGTGGTTGGCCGGTATCAATTATGGCATTAAAGCCCACAATCTATAAATTCGGTATCTCGCTCTCCGATCTCGACCGTGATTATTATGACAAGCTGAATCTGACGGTTGCGCAACACCCTTCCGAAACGCCTGAGCGCATGATGGCACGAGTTCTGGCGTTCTGTATCGATGCCAGGGAAAAGCCGGTGTTTACCAGGGGGCTCTGCGCGGTGGACGAACCCGATATCTGGGTCCGCACGCTGGACGGCAGGATTGCATTGTGGATCGACGTCGGCGAGCCCTCCGCGGACAGAATAAAGAAAGCGACACGGCTTGCCGAGGCGGTAAAGGTCTACAGTTTCAATACCCGGTCAGATGTCTGGTGGGAACAGGGGAGGGCGGGATACAGCGGGCTGAATGCGTCTGTCTATCGGTTCCCGTGGGAAGACATGCTGGCGCTGTCGGCGCTGGTGCAGCGCACCACGGGTCTTTCCATCACCATTAGCGGTGATTCTGCCTATGTTGCCGCGGATACCGGGGAATGCGAGGTGTCCTGGTTGGCGTTGCAGGTTCCATGATCAGGCATCCGGAAATCAAACGCTTTGTGCGGGAGACGCTGGGTTGTTCCTGCCCGGAGGAGGTGTTCCGTACAATCGACCGCCAGGAGTTGGATCACGGCATCCGGGGAAAAAGAATCACTGTCGGCGGCCGCCTGTTGATCTACCTCATAAGAATGGATGAAGAATCCGGCATACGGGATATTGTGTACTCGGCGCTGGAGCAGGGCGTCGGAGAGCGTGAACGAATGGGGTTCAACCGGTTCCGGCTGGTGCTGGCGACCTCCCGCCCGGAGGAACTGAGCGGCCCGGCCGGTCGCACCTTCGAAGGTTCAGAATACCGGGATGAAAGGACACACCTGCATATCGTGAACGAAGGCGAGGTGGCGGGTTTGTGAAAAGCAGAACCGGGGCAGTATCCCGCTCTCCCAGCGGGATGGGCGGGATACTGTCTGTTGCGAATTACTGCCAGTAACCCGGACCACCCCGGTGTCCCGGTCCGTAGCCACGTCCATAGCTGTATTGCGGTCCGGCATAGTCGTAGTCAGAATCATAACCGCGGGTTGGGCGCATCGTCTCGTAATACTCCCTGCGCTGGTTTGACATGTCCCGGCGCATCTGACTGCGGGCCTGGTTCCAGCGCCGCCGCTCTTCGGCATACGGATTGTTCCACCAGCGGCGTGCGCTGCGGTACTGCTCCATCGCCTTGCGTCTCGCATCCCGCTGCGCGTACATGCGCGCCCGGTAGCTGTCGATATCACTGCGATGGCCCCGGTAGGAACGGGAGCTGCGGCGGGTTTCTGTTGTGGCCGGTTCGGCCTCCACACTGGTTTCTTCGACGGCGGGCTCCGTTGCTGCAGCCGGTGCAGCGGCCTCAGGTGTCGTTGCCTCCGTGGCCGGCTCGGCGGCAGCCTCGGCCGGTTGAGGCGCGGTGGCAGCGGCCGGAGGCGCGGTTACCGGTTCGGGCGTGGTTGCCGCCGGTTGCGCTGGTACGGCCACGACCTCCACAGCAGGGACGCTGACTGCGCCAGCGGTACCCGCAAATGCAAGGGCGAGCAGTCCGGCACACACCAGCCTG
>JARFQV010000210.1 GCA_029287615.1 Pseudomonadota bacterium
AAATGGAGGAAATAATACCCAATCCCCACACCTTCCTGCCAGGAAGCTCATACTATCTTTATTTCAATGAGTTACCAGCAGGAATAGAACCCGATAAGGTGCCATCCGGCTCTGGCAGAAACTCGGATTTGACATCGTTGGCAGGCTGCCCGGGGCTTTCAAGCATCCAAGGCAGGGTAAGGTCGATGCACTGATCATGTACAAGCGACTGGTCCATGAGGAGTAATGGGTACATATTCGACACCGACGATCAGAACCCGGGAGCCTGTGCGACCCATGGAAAACCGCCGAAAACCCTTCAGGACACCATTGAATCTTTACTCTTTCCACGGATCACGCTGCTTACCGACTGCACCAGATCGAATTCAACTACCCCTTTAGCCCGGGCCAGGGACAAGACGATGTCAGAATGACCGAATCGAACAGAACAGACGTCCCACCTCAGGGGCCATCTTGGAACTACTGCTATCACATTCACGCAGGGCGATATCGACCATGAACGTCTTTCAAAAAAGAAGCAGAAACGAGACCGGTGTGACACCTGTCGATACCGTTGAGGAATCGAAGGCACCCTCGAAGCCTGCACGCCGAATCCTGCTTCTTCTGGCGCACCCTTCACTCGAGCGCTCCGAGGCAAATCGCCCGATGGCGGATGCCGTTGTCGATATCGACGGTATAACCCAAATTGATTTGTATGCCGAGTATCCCGATTTTCAGATCGACATCGATCGGGAACAGCAGCGGCTCCTTGAACACGATGTCATCATCTTTCAACACCCGCTGTACTGGTACTCGACACCGGCCATACTGAAGGAATGGCAAGACCTTGTGCTGGAGCACGGCTTCGCCTACGGATCCAGGGGAACGGCACTACACGGAAAGATATTTTTCAGTGCACTCACCGCTGGTGGAATCGAGGCGGCGTACCGCGCGGAGGGGTACAACCACTTTCGCATCCGCGAACTACTCTATCCGCTGGAGCAGACGGCTGTACTCTGCGGCATGACCTACCTGCCACCTTTCGCCCTGTTTGGTTCGCGTACGGTGGTTGAGGAAGGAAGGATCGGGAGACATGTCGGCGACTGGGTCCGTGTACTCGAGGCCCTGCGTGACGACAGGCTCGACATTGCGACTGCGCAGAGCCTGCCCAGGCTCAACAACGACCTCAATACGATTCTCGAGGAGGCCTGAACGATGGGCGGACTCCTGTTTCAGGCCTTTATCTATCTCTGCGCTGCGGTCATCGCCGTGCCCATCGCCAAGCGGCTGGGGTTGGGCTCGGTCCTGGGTTATCTGCTCGCCGGTATCGTCATCGGACCCGTCATCGGCCTGGTCGGTTCGGAGACCCGGGAGATACAGCATTTCGCAGAGTTCGGCGTCGTGATGATGCTGTTCCTGGTCGGCCTTGAACTGCAACCGCGCATGCTGTGGGAGATGCGGAACCGGCTGATCGGTCTCGGCGGTCTGCAGGTCGGCATCACGGCAGCACTGATTACGGGCGCCGCGCTCCTGATGGGACTCTATTGGAGCGTGGCGTTGGCCATCGGTCTGATTTTCTCGCTTTCATCCACTGCGA
This sequence comes from Pseudomonadota bacterium, assembly GCA_029287615.1. Lineage (GTDB taxonomy): Bacteria > Pseudomonadota > Gammaproteobacteria > UBA9214 > UBA9214 > JARFQV01. The sequence continues at coordinate 1,577 of JARFQV010000210.1, forward strand.
TCGTCCTTCAGTCACTCAGCGAGAAGGGATTGACCAGGACAGAGGGTGGCCGGGCGAGCTTTTCGGTCCTTCTGTTTCAGGATATCGCCGTCATCCCCATGCTGGCGCTGATCCCCCTCCTCGCGTTACCCGACATCGGGGGAAGCGGAACGGAACACCTGCCCGCTTCGGCGGGAGCCCACGGCGACGGGGAACATCACAGCGGCATGAGTCTCGTCGAAGGTTTACCCGGATGGGCGCATGCGCTGGTCGTTCTCGGAGCCGTTGCGACTGTCCTGCTCGGTGGTCACTTCCTGTCGCGGCCAATGTTCCGATTCATCGCCGAATCCCGCCTGCGGGAGATCTTCACCGCCAGTGCCTTGCTGCTGGTGATCGGTATCGCGCTGCTGATGACGCTGGTGGACCTCTCCCCTGCGCTTGGGACCTTCCTCGCCGGCGTGGTGCTGGCAAACAGCGAATTCCGTCACGAACTCGAATCCGACATCGAACCCTTCAAGGGACTGCTGCTCGGATTGTTCTTCATCACCGTGGGGGCCGGTATCGATTTCGGCATCCTGTTCGCCGACTTCGCCACGGTGCTCGGCCTGACACTTGGCGTGATGACCCTGAAGGGGATCGTCCTCTACGGCCTTGCCCGCCTGTTCCACCTCGAGACAGTCGACGGCTGGCTGTTTACCCTCGGCCTGGCGCAGGCGGGGGAATTTGGTTTCGTGCTGCTGAGTTTCAGTCTGCAGAATCACGTATTACCGCCCGACCTGGCCGCCACGCTGTCGCTGGTGGTCGCACTCTCGATGTTGCTGACACCGGCATTGTTCATACTGCATGACAAATTGATCCGGTCCCGTCAGCGCGTAACCGGAGGCCGTAAACCCGACGACATCGAGGAAACCGGTAGCGTCATCATTGCCGGCAATGGCCGCTTTGGCCAGATCGTCAACCGGCTGCTCGTTGCCAGCGGGGTCCCGACGGTTGTACTGGATCACGAGGCCGCCATCATCGACATGCTGAGCAAGGTCGGTATCAAGAGCTACTACGGCGATGCCTCGCGGCCGGAACTGCTGCATGCCGCTGGCATTGAATCGGCCAGGGCCGTAGTCATCGCCATTGACGATCGTGAGCGCGCCGTTGAAATGGTTGAACACATTCGACGCCACTATCCGCAGATCAAAATCCTGGCACGGGCGTTTGACGTCAACCATCTCTATCTACTGAATAAAGCCGGTGTCGATATCGCCGTGCGCGAGATGTTCGATGGCTCACTGGAACTCGGCAAATCGGCACTGAAGGCCGTCGGGCTGCATCCGTTCAAGGTCGAAAAGATGTCACAGGCGTTCCGCAAACATGACGAATCGGGGTTGGAAAGTCTGTATGAGCTCTGGGACGAGGATACCGAGATGGCGAGTAACAAGGCCTTTCTGGCAGGAGCGAGGGAACACGGTGAGACGCTCAAGGACATGATGGAAGCCGATCGCCTGCAGCTGCATGACCGCTCCGAGCGCGGCTGGACGCCTCCACCCAAGGGCTATACAAAAGACATGGAGTAGTGAGCGTGGCTATAGAGACGAACCCTCCTCTAACCGAAGAGATGCTTCCGGACTGGAAGACCGGAACCGGAGAAGAATCCGCCGTCGATTGTGCAAGCTGAACACTATCGCACCGTGACAGGCCGGTATGCCGGGTCAGATGGAATCGGGCTGATGATCAAGTGGCATCACAAGATACGCCGGTTTGCCCTGAATGCATTCTGGTACTCCTGAAACAAACGGGCGAGCTCGTCCATTCATGGGCGCGGCCCGCCCGCAGTGTATGAGTGCCTTATTCAGCCGCTAGAATGTGTTTTTGAACACAAGCTCTTTCAGCGGAAGCTGCCCGGGCTTTGGCCAGGTATCTTTTATTCCTGTGCCGATCGCCACCATAGGACCCATGACATGATCGTCCGGCAGGTTGATCAGCTCGGCGACTTTGTCGATATCGAAGCCAATCATCGGACAGGACTGGTAACCCATCTCCTGGGCGACCAGCATCATTGTCTGCATGGCCATACCAATCGAGCGCTGCGCTTCATCGCGTTGCAACCATTCACGCCCCTCATGGAAGGGCCCCATCCAGTTAACCAGCAGGTCAGCAACTTCTTGAGGTGCATTCGCCCAGTTCCTTTCCGGATTCTTCTGCCACGCCTTTAC
>JARFQV010000183.1 GCA_029287615.1 Pseudomonadota bacterium
AACCGGAAGGAATTGGCGAAGCGTGTGATCGGCCATATGCGCAAGTTGCAAAAGTTACCGACTCGGGTAGCGAGCTATTTCAAACATCCCAAGATTGCTTATGCTGCAGCATAGGCACTGTATTTAATTGCCGGGTTAATAGATTATCAGGGACTTGTGAGAGTATGCACGGGAAATATTGGCAATTCAGGCATATGTAGCAATCTGTAAGCTGGTAGTAAGTACAATTCATATAATCTTTGCAGTACATACAAAAAAAGGGGGCGTAAAGATGAGAGCTTTACTAATTATACTTGCACTTGCATTTTCATCTACAGCGACTGCGAAGCCAACGTTTGGCTCCGGCTGCGAGGGATGTCATAGTAACACTACTGGCGGGACCGTCTCTGTAACGCCATCGATTGATGCCGGAATCGGGAGTACAGGAAACACAGTCACTTTCTCGCTTTCAGGCATACCAACTGGTGATAATGCCGCACTCGCGCTGTTTGGTACGGATGCTGCCAGCCTGGATATGTCAATCGGTACTCCAGATGATTGGTTCTCTGAAAGCGGTTATATCTATTCTGTTACTTTTCCTGATTCCACTACTAGCTATGACCTCACCTTTGATCTAGGTACCCTTGCTGCACTGGGCACTTACACCGTTGATGTAAAATTCGCGGGAGGGAGTCGGGATTGGCATGACCTGGCCAGTTTCGATGTGAATGTGGTCCCCAGTGCAATACCCGTGCCCGCCGCCGCCTGGCTGTTCGGATCAGGCCTGCTTGGGTTGGTGGGCGTGGCTCGGCGACGCCGCAACGAATAAAAGACGCAACTGAAACTCACCTTTCTGTGTGGGAAGTGGCGGCAGACGATGAGCCGCCACTTCCCGTTGCTATTCACAGAATCCAACCTATACCGGAATCAACAAGCTGTCATCAACCTCGATCAAGAGACAGGTGGCGTTGCTTCCTTCGACGGTTTTGTATGCACATGTAATAGCGTCAAGATCAGGAGATTGTTTTTTTAGACCTGTACCGCTTCGGTGCAGTCCGTGAATGTATACCATAATGGGACGTATCTAGACCACCAACAGAAATCGAGAGGCTGCGATTCATGCATTCTCTCGCTTGATGGATGTGGACGGCGGTCATGAACACGTCTCGACAACAAGTACACACCCCCCCCAGCAACCCAGCTGCAAAACGCCCATCACACGCCTATCCCAGATTTCTCACCGCAGAGATAGAAAAAGGCTGCTTCTTCATGGCATAACGTTTGTGCGAACAAGCAGTTATACCCAAGAGGGTATACAGCCTTATCAAGACACAGAGTACTGCAGCTCAACTGGAATTTAACGGCCTTGGCCGGCGTGCCGTGGTGTGTGAATTTAACGGTGGCAAGATCAGCTCTGACAGCGGCGGGCTGTTGCTGCGTGAGGTTGAAAAGCGCACGCATATTCTTAACTTTTGGCGGGTTGTTTCATGGATTATCGGAACCCCGATCAGATCGAGCACACCGTAGAGTCATTGATCAAGCAACGCGTGATGGGGCTGGCATTGGGCTATGAAGACCTCAATAACCATGATGGCTTGCGTCAGGATCCGGATCCGCTGCTGGCACTGCTCAGTGATGTGGCTGATCCGATGGGCTAGGAGGGACGTCGCGCTCAGGACAAAGGCTACGCGCTAGCGGGCAAGAGCACGCTGAACCGGCTGTGGAGTTAATGCCCGTGGATGCCACGTCGGCAAGCCGCTGCAAGAAAGTGGTGGCGTACCCGGCGACGATGGATGAGTTGCTGGTGGATCAGTTTCTTGATGCGTATAACACAGCACCCGAGCAGATCATTCTGGATGTGGATGCGACGGACGATCCGTTATACGGGCACCAGGAAAGGCGTTTCTTCCACGGCTACTACCGGCATTACCGTTATCTGCTATTGTACATTTTCTGCGGTGAGTATCTGCTGAGCGCGCGGTTACGCCAGGCAGATCAAGGTGGTGCTGCCGGCACCCAAGAGGAACTGGCACGTCTCATTGGCATCATCAGGGAGGTGCTCGAGTTTCGGCAATTTCACCTTCGCGGGTTGGGACCAGCGCAAGGTGAATGGAATCTGGTGTGTATGGCGTGGAACCTGAAGCGAATGTAAGCGCTGACAGCGCCAATAGGATGAACATGGAAAGATATACCCTGAGAAAGAACCCATAACTCTGTACGAATCTTATTTTTCTTTACCAAAAACTCGGAGGTAGATCTCAAACCGACGCAGAGTATCTCTGCGTTAAACAGTTAAACCCGACTGACTCCTAGGGCTGTATGGATGGATCGTCCAGGAAAGCCCTGAGGTCGAGGATCTCCTGATCAGTAAGGAAGATGCCGTTCATGCCGGCATTCAGTGTACCCAGGTCATTGACCAGCAGATTACCTGTGCCTGCGATATCCCCAGCAAATCCATTGGGATCATAGGTGCCTGCGGCATGGCAACCTGAACAGTCCGCATCGTACTTCACGCGGCCAGCTTCAAAATTACCTGCAGGCGCTGATGCGGTGATATTTACCGAATCCGGTGTGCTGTCATCCTGCCCGTCATTGACCACCAGGGTGGCGGTGTAATCGCCATCCAGATCCGCGGTGAACGTCGGGTTTGCCGTGTTGGCGTTTGCCAGGGTTGCCGTGCTGCCCGCCGGAACA
>JARFQV010000187.1 GCA_029287615.1 Pseudomonadota bacterium
CAGACGAGCCGGGAATCGGCTTCGGGGGTAAGCCGGCGAGATGTTTTGATGGGTCTCGGCGCATTTGCAACTGCCGCTTACGCCGGATCAGCGGTTTCAGCGATGCCGGGGCACGATCATAGCAAACACTCTGCGCAACTACCCGATGTACTGGATGCCACATTCAACTGCCTTGATAAAGGCCAACGCTGCATAGCGCACTGCCTCGTATCCTTCCAGGAAGGTGACACGGCGCTGGCAGACTGCGCCAGCAAGGTTCACGAAATGCAAGCCATCTGTAGCGGGTTTTCTTACCTCCTGGCATCAAATTCCGAATACACCAAGGCATATGCCAGTGTCTGCGAACAAGTATGCAAGGATTGCGAAGACGAATGCATGAAACACAAGGAACATATCGAGTGCAAGGCGTGCGGTGAAGCCTGTGCTGAACTTATTGATCAAATAAAGCTCAGGCTTTCATAACTCTCCACAAACACCTCGGAAATCAACCGTCACCCCGCCTCGGCGGGGTTTTTTCGATGTTGCCGGCCACTGCTTTCAGACTCTCAAAGATGCTGATTGCGAATGGGTGACTGCTTTCACCGTAAACCGGAGAAACGCCGGGGTCCGGCGAATGGCTGGTTCAGGGCTGATTACAAACCTGTGGAAACTTATCCGGGATTTCATATATCCGGCAACAGACCGCAGACAGTGGCGTGTAGCAGCATCCCTGTGAAGAGCCGGGGTGTGGCTGGAATAATGGAGGGCTGAACCATGTCCAATAAACGTTTGGTGCTTCTGGGATTGAACGCGCTCGCCAGGGCGCATGAGCTGAATTACTTCACGGACGGGCATCGCGGCGCTGCGATGGTGGCTGCTCACCTGCTCTGCAGGGACAACGGCCTGAATGACAGGGCCCGATCGCGAATCGAGGAACTGGTCGATCTGAACTGGTCGAATACGCCCCTGTGCACCGACCACCCGGAGGAAGCGCCCCGGCCCGAGCGTGTTGAGGAGATCGGCGCAGTCCTGACCGAAGGGGCAGAATCACTGCGGCAAGTCGGACACAACGCAATCTTCGCCATGCTGGCGATCAAGGGGTTTCACCTGGTGCCTGAGGCTGCGACCCCTGCGCGGATTGAAGGCGTATGCAAGCTGATTCACATGCTGAAACCATGGCGGGATGTGGAACCGGATCCTGAAGTGAATCCCCCGCCCTTCGAGGATACCACGGCTGCGTCACGGTTCATCTTGCGAGAAGCCTGTGATGCCATCGACCGTTTTATCGGATTCGGACAGGGTTACGCGGGCCACATGCTTACGTTCGGTCAGGCACTCGTTGAGCTGGCAGCGATGGGCGACGTCGCGTGGGCCGAAAGCTGCCGGGACGCCTTCCGTAAATACGTAACAGTCACACGGCTGGGACCGGAGCCGGGTGCAAAAGCCATCCCCGATCATCCCCGTAGCGATCTCAGGCCGACAGAAGCCGGGTATTGGGAGGCCCGGGGTGACCACGACGTGGATATCGGGCACGTGTTCAAGTATCCCTACAGTTGTTACGATCTGCTCAGGCACGCGGACGATCCGGTACTCGCACAGGCCTGGGACGCACGCGCTGACCAGTTGTTCTGAGCTTTGTGTCTGATATGCCGCCGGATTCGGTTGTGATCGCTGGTTTTCTGTGCCAGGGCATCCTCCTTGTGCATGCGGGATTTCAACAGCGCAGGAGACACATGTAATCCATGGGAGAGTCATGGACCTGGCGTCAACCCACTTCACTTTCAGGAATGAGTACCTTCGCATCGTACAAGAAGAGAGCGCGAAACTTGTCCCAGAAATCTCCACCCAGTACGAAGAAGCTCAGGACGAAAGTAAGGTCGGCAACCAGGCTCATGACGATGCGATGCCGGTCATAGCCCGGGATCAGATCGGGCGCATATATAGTGATTAGTCCAAAGAGGGCAAGCAGCGCCCAGATGACCAGTCCAATGCGATAGCGGGTCCGGCTGACCCGGGCGCCAGGCGCGGCACGCTTGAAGAAGGCGAACACTCGCGACTTGATGAAGTTAAACCATCTTTACCAAGAAATCCAATCGAGACAAAACTGAAGATCTCGGGACCACCCACAAGGAGCAGGCCGGAAATGGTGGTTATCCATTCGGTCGGGATATCTGAGGCAGTCACGAACGGAATCATCAGCGGGAGTATCCACCCCAGCACGAAGAAACCTATCCCGACTCGAAAACGCCAACCGTTAGGGGGTGCCTCGACAACTTTGTTAACCGTCATTTTCAGACTCCGTCATAGTCCGGGCATAAAAGCGGAAACGTGATTTTAGCGGAAATGAGCGCCCTCCTGACCTGATTCGCAACTCTCCGCGATGGGTGTAAATATACAGAACCGGCCGACGAGTTTCGGCGACAGTAATGACTCTGATCATCCTTCGAAACGCTTTCAGCCGGTTCTCTGCCTCCCATTGGTGATGGTGATAGCGAAATTTATATTGCCTCTGTGACTATACTGATACCAAGTATAGAAAATTCTTGGGATAATCCGTGTATGGCCATGCGGTTGCATGAACCGGAATCTTTTTCTCGCGTGATTTTTCTGTCCAGGCGAGGCGCCACGCTTTCAGATCGGGGCCGTGAGGTCCGGATCGACCGCGTGGCCGATCGGAAACGGTGGAGAACATGCTCAAAAAATCCGTAGCATCCATCACAAGCAACGTGATAAGCATCGCAGGAATGGCCCTGTCCGTGGCCTGCCTCGTGCTTATAGTAAGCCTGCTTGCGATGGAACAAATCGGTTTCAAGGGTGGCCCCTACCTCGGAATTCTGACTTATCTCATCCTGCCCACACTGTTTATGCTGGGGGTAATCCTGATTCCGGTCGGTGCAATTCGTTACCGCCGCAAGGTGCTGCTGCAATATCCAGGCCATGAGAGGATACCGCCTCTCCCCGTACTCGATCTGAATTCACACAAAACCAGGGTGTGGTTCCTCATGTTCCTCGGGGCAACGATTATCTGCATTGTTCTGCTTGCCAGTGCCACCTACAAGGGCGTCGAGGTAATGGAATCGGTAGAGTTTTGTGGATTAGCCTGCCATTCCGTGATGGAACCCGAACATACCGCCTATCAGAGATCCTCTCACTCGCGTGTCAGCTGCGCGGAATGCCACATTGGCCCGGGAGCAGACTGGTTGGTGAAATCCAAGCTGGATGGTACCTGGCAACTGGTCGCCGTACTGTTCGATCTGTATCCGCGTCCGATCCCGACACCGCTGCACGATCTGCGTCCGGCGCAAGATACCTGCGAGCAGTGCCATTGGCCGACCCGGTTTATTGGCGACCGGCTGACGATAAGGAAATCCTACGCCGGGGACGAGGTCAACACGGAATTGACGACAGCGATTCTGCTCAAGGTCGGGGGCGCCGAAGAGGATAAATCGGTTGGCATACACTGGCATGTTGATCGCGAGGTTCAGATTCGTTACCGATCAGATGAAACACGTGAAAATATTTACGAAGTAGAATTCACGGACAAGGACGGATCCATCAAGGTGTACCATGACAGAAAAGCGCCGGATAACGGTGGCATTTGGCGAACCATGGACTGCGTCGATTGCCACAACCGGCCGAGTCACCAGTTTTATTCACCCGATGTCGAGATTGACCGCGCAATCCATAACGGCCAGGTTGATCGATCCCTGCCATTCGTCAAGCGGGAGAGTCTGCGGATCATCAGCACAGAGTACGCCTCACACCAGGAGGCGCGCAAAGCGATCGCTTCCGAACTTATGGATTACTATACCAAGAATCACCCTGGAATTGCCGCCCGGCGTTCAGAAGACATACTCGCGGCTTCACAAGCTCTGGGCGATATTTATGCCGTCAATGTATTTCCTGACATGAACGTTTGGTGGGATACCTATCCTGAACACATTGGACATGAAAAATCTCCCGGTTGTTTTCGCTGTCATGGTAAAAAACTCAGGACTTCTGACCGGCAATACATCTCCAGAGACTGCGACATCTGCCATACCATACTGGCCGAAGAGGAAGAAAATCCCCGGACATTATCTGACCTCGGACTTTGAACAAACTTCCCTGCCGGTGCCTGAATCGCAAGAACGCCTGGTCGCACTCGTCACTTGTCCGGACGATATCAGTCCCTGATACTGTTTTGCAGTCACGATCCTGACCGATACAACACCCGGAAGACTTGCAGCCAAAGCGCCTCTGCCTGGAAGTGGCGATCAAGGCTGTGACCGAGTCTGACATCACGATCGAGCGTGCCCGTCAGCTACACTCGATCAGCAAGACCGGATACCGAAAAAACGTACGGATGAAAGTGATCTGGTGGCTTCTGCTGCGAGTGACCGCGGCTAACCGGACCAGGTCCTTCGGTCCGCGCCTTCCGCACCTGCGCAATACGAAGGGATTCCCCCCGACCTATTAGGGGGTGGCTCGTAAAGCCGAAGGCCCCTCGCACGAATATTCAAATCTGTATGCCATTTGTAAGCCCTGCTCAGGTAAGGTCTGTGGTGTATATCGGTTTGCCTATGGTGGCAGATTGCCAGAAACAGACCAGGAAAGAAGAGCTACCTGTCTGTATCGACTAATAAAAATCGTGGAGAATAGTAATGAATCTATCAGGTCAAGCGGGAGTACTGCGCGTTTGCGTCACAGGTAAGGCCAAATCTCTGATTCGGTCATGTCTCGCCATTGGCGGGCTTGTCATGACCATGAGCGCTGCACAGGCGGCTACAGTCGCTTGGGAGTTCAATCTTCCAGCTACCGGAAATCCCAGCCTCGACCCGGTGTATCCATCGGTGGCCAGGTTGACGCTGGCAGATTCCCCCACGGTTGGCGACTACGTGGAGTTCACCCTGGACCCGAACGAAGCCAATCCTGGCTATGGATCCAACTCGACCGTCGACGCCCTCAATATTGCGTACAGTGGTACCGCAGACCTGTCCAGTACGTCCTATGAGTGGGTAAGCGGACCGGTCGCTGATCCCGACAGTTTCGGCAACCGCAACAATCCGCTGGTAGCAATCGTACCGTCTCCCGCAAGCGCCGGTAACATGGATGCCGGCTACAAGAGCGAAGACGGCCAGCTTAAGCTGACCTGGTCAAATCCCGACTTCCCGGTCGACGGTATCAGTGTTTGGCGGATCTACGGCACCTCGATCGCCGACAATTTTTCATTGTTGGCGTCCGGGAATAACAAACCTTCACCGACGTTCGGGGTTATTTCCGTCTCTCCAATCTCGCAGTTTGATGGGGGACCCGTACCGAATCCGTCAAACTGGGTAACCGGTCCCTCCCCTGTGCCTCTTCCTGCCACGTTCTGGTTGTTCGGCTCGGGCATATTGGGAATAATCGGGATCGCCAGAAGAAAGTTGTAATCCTCAAGATAATCGGCTCCTTCGGGGGCCGTTTTTTATTGAGCGGTCTATCCCGAGCTGGCCAGCAGAAGCGGCACGCGGGCAAGATGTGACGCCATGATCGGGTCGGACTTGTATCTGTGATACAGCACCAGGGTGCAGACATGCCCTGATCGGCAATGATGTCTGTATGGCGGATTCCGGCGGTTGTGTGTATACCTTGCTGTAATTCAGAAAATGCCTCGAAAAAACAGGTAATGAACCGGTAAATACGGATGAGCTGCAGCGAGACATGGAGACACAGGAGACACTACCATGAAACACAGATGTAAAACCTTGCTTGCCGGATTACTGTTGTTACTGGCGGGCCATCCTGTCCTGGCTGACAATCCAGCCATCAGCGATCAGGCTGCACTGGCTGATCTCAAAGTGGGTAAAGGTGTGTTCCTCGTGGACATTGGTGATCCAAAAAAACTGAACTTCTACCTAGAGGTGATCCAGGGGACCTACAAGGGAATGAAAAAGCAGGGAGTTGATCCCGACTTCATACTGGTTTTCATCGGGCCCAGCGTGAAATACCTGAGTACTTCTCCCTCAGCCCAGACGGAACAGGCGGCTGGCGGTGTACTGCTGGATATTGAATCAAATGTGGAGGCACTGGCTGCACTTGGCGTGAAGCAGGAAATCTGTGCTGTAGCGACAAGAGTGCTCGGTGTCGATAACAAAACTGTATTTCCCGGCCTGTCCGTGGTGGGTGATGGATTCATCTCCCTGATAGGCTATCAGTCACAGGGATATCATCTTGTTCCGGTTTTCTAGATTTCAACTCCATTGCGGGTGCTCAACCGACAGACGTGATTGATTCTTGAAGATGGGAGGAATATCTCATCACGACACAGTCGTTCAGTCATGAATGCACGATCTCTGTTGCTTCTGGCAACCATTTCCAAAGCGGTACTTCTCACCGGCTGCACGGAAGGAACGGATGCAGATGATCAGCTTGAGAATGCCCTTTTCCTCCTCAATTTACCGGCCAACCGCTGGATCAAATACCATGAACTACCCGCAGGTGACTGGTGGCGAAAGGGCCATGCCGGCCTTGCCTACGATTCGACCCGTGGCAGTCTCCTCGTTTTCGGGTCAGATACCCATGGGGATGGCTGGGATAACGTTGTTCACGAATTCATACCAAGACAACGAGCCTGGGTTCATCATGGAGTGGATGCGCACCCCGACACCTACAAGATCAACTCCGATGGATATCGGGTTGCCGGTGGCATGGATGTAATGCCCTGGGCGATGCATACCTATGATGGCGTTGACTATGACCCGGCCCTCGATTCACTTGTGGTGGTGGCCAGTCCCAACCATAATCCGGTCAACCGGGAGTGGCCCAATCCCGAATATCGCCCTGTCTGGATCTACAACCTGGATAACAGGAAATGGTCGATCTTCGACGACGGGATCCGGATAACGCCACCGAATTTTTTTGGTGCTGCAACTGCCTTCGATAGCACTGATAACAGTCTTTATATCTGTAGAGCCGGATTGTGGCGGTTAAACCTGACGAAGGGGGAATTTGTAAAGCTGGGCAGTGCGCCCAAGTGCCTTCATCGAACGATGGCCTTTGATAGTTGGCGTCGACATTTATATGTATTCGGTTCCTACGGGGGAACGTCCCGCATAACGCGCGTTGATACGAGATTAATCTCGGAAAATCCCATCAATTGGGAAGAACATAAGCCGGGGGGCGACTACTGCCCTCCCTATAGCTCGGTGCCCGTTGCATTCGATGAAAATACAGGTGTTTTTTTACTGGTCGTCAATGATCAAAAACACACTACCGATAATAAAGTGCCTAATACTGCCACCACATTCATCTATAATCCCGAAACAAATATCTATACAGAATTAATCGGTACAAGACTGCCTGGTGAACGCCTGAATTTCATGATGGCCTGGGACAAGGTACATGAAGCGTTTTTTCTCCTGACCGGAAATCTGAATGACGGCATAACGGTTTGGGCTCTGAGACTGGATCCAAATCAAGTAAATTTCCAGTCCGATCCGTGACAGGAATCCGGTGTGGTCATATACAGGATGTGATGCGTATATCATTCTGCTTTTTCAACCCACCGGCGAAAGTGATAGACGAAGATCAGTCGCTGTTACCTGTCTTCCGGTCGTTTCCAATGCAAACAATCAGTTAACCACGGAAATCACCCTCCGATCCGAGTAAACGCAGGATATACGGTAATGAATCACTTGCGGTAACCATCCCGCTGTCTGATACTCTGCGCCGCCGCATTCCGATCATCGGTCACTGTCGGCCGGATTTTTTCAATACGTTTCACAGGGAAAATTGCATGTCGACCAATCCTGATGCGCTGGAGGTGGAACAGACGCCGCCAGCCCCCGTCTCTATCCGCGAGGCTTTCCTGTACTGGCTCAAACTCGGTTTCATCAGTTTCGGTGGGCCCGCAGGTCAGATATCCATGATGCACACCGAACTGGTGGAGCGACGGCGCTGGATCAGCGAGCATCGTTTTCTGCACGCCCTGAACTACACCATGGTGCTGCCCGGGCCCGAGGCACAACAGCTCGCCACCTATATCGGCTGGCTGATGCATGGCACACTTGGCGGCATCATGGCCGGCACGCTCTTCGTCCTGCCATCGCTAGCCATCCTGATCGCGCTGACCTGGATCTACCTGGCCTATGGGGATGTGCCGGTAGTGGCCGGGGTGCTGTATGGCATCAAGCCGGCAGTAACCGCCATCGTCGTCTTCGCCGCCTACCGCATTGGCTCCAGGGCGCTGCGCAACGGTATTCTGTGGGCGATGGCAGCGGCTGCCTTCATCGCTATATTTGCACTACACGTGCCTTTCCCCTGGATCGTGCTGTCAGCCGGCCTTATCGGTTACATCGGTGGTCACATTGCACCCGAAAAGTTCAAGGCCGGCGGTGGCCATGGGTCTTCCGACAAGAGCTTTGGCCCCTCGCTCATCGACGACCACACACCGGTCCCGGGCTGGGCATGTTTCACCTGGCGGACAACAATCCTGTACATCGTCGTGGGCCTGGTCCTGTGGATCCTGCTGGAAGGCCTGCTCTATCTGACCTGGGGCTGGCAGGGTCCGCTGACCCAGATGGGCTGGTTCTTCACCAAGGCGGCACTGGTGACCTTCGGCGGTGCCTATGCTGTGTTGCCCTATGTCTACCAGGGCGGCGTCGAGCACCACGGCTGGTTGACCGGACATCAGATGATCGATGGCCTGGCGCTGGGTGAAACCACGCCAGGCCCACTCATAATGGTGGTCGCCTTCGTGGGCTTCGTCGGCGCCTGGACCAAGGAAATCTTTGGCCCGGACAGCCTGGCCCTTGCCGGTATCGCCGGCGCGACGGTGGCCACGGTTTTCACCTTTCTGCCCTCTTTCATTTTCATCCTGGTCGGCGGACCGGCGGTCGAGGCAACCCGCCATGATGTAAAATTCACAGCACCACTGACCGGAGTCACTGCAGCCGTGGTCGGCGTGGTCATCAACCTCGCCGTGTTCTTCGCATGGCACGTATTGTGGCCAGAGGCAACTGGCACCGATCCTTTCAGCGGGCGCTTCGAGTGGTTCTCGCTGCTGATCACGCTGGCCGCTTTCCTTGCACTGTGGCGTTACAGGGTAGGTATCATTCCCGTCATTGGCGCAAGCGCGGCGGCCGGCCTGGCCTGGTCATTGGTTATTCAGGCTTGATCGGCAGATGGTCCGTTTTCCACGAAGAGCAGAAGCTGGTTGAGGTGAGGGCCCGGTAGTCGACACAACACGTACTAAATCGATCCCGGGCACCACGAAGCATGCTAACAGAAGCCTATGTCATATGAGGATAGCTTCTGTTTATTCATACTCTTCAAGCTCCATCACCAGATAGGGTCGGCTGGTATGGCCTCTGGCAGGAGCAGCGCCCAGGACATGTCCGATTGCTTTCTGCCAGGTCACCACAATTTTACAGATGCGACACTATGCCGCACCAACCTGTACTGAAATCCTGGCTTCGCTGTTTTAAGATATGGAATATTAGTATTTCCATTATCTCTTATGCGTTTGAGTGGAGGACTATCATGACTGATTTTGTCGAACAACTCAGGCTCGCTGAAAAGGCGGCTGAGGATATCTATTTCGCGAAGGTTAGCCGCGAATTGATTGATAAGCTTCACAAACGGATGCAGGCAGAGAAAGATTCACGGCAACCTGGCGATCAATCCAGCGACGATGCGCGGGCGGAAGCCAGCCCTGTTGGTATGAAAGGGACAAGCGTTGGCTAGTCTGGAATGAACCGCTGCAGTCTTTGTCAGGGCCTGGTTCGCTGACTACTGTATTTCCGGCCATGCGACACTATGCCGCACCCGATTTAATACTACATTCACGAAAATTGAGATACTATTGGTCCTACACGCAATCCCCCATTGACGTGTGTAGTGGTTTCTTCATTGAATAAACACCTCCATGGCGGCCTGCACCCCTAGCATGGCCGCCTGTTTTTTTTCAGCAGTACCCTGATATACAAGAAGGGCGGCACTGGCGGTATCAGGTTCCAGCCGGTTCCGGAACGGTGATTCGCTGGCGGACTATTCCAGAGACAATTGCCATATGATCGGGGTATGCCAGTCATACCTTCCGACAAGATAGTTGTTCCCGGAATTATCCCGGGTATTCGAGCCATACAAAAGCAGATACCGGTATCCGGGAATTTTCGCAGGGATCGTACGTGATTTCCGCTCCCGCAGATTGTAAATCATTACCTCATATCGGGTACCTTCACTCTTATCCGGTGCGCGCGATTTTCCTACAGCGAGCAACCAATCATGGCCATCCAGCGGAAAGAGAGCAGCGGTGTATGATTCACCAGCCGGGTGAATCCAACCCAGATCCTCAACCCTGGCGGGGCCGTTCTGCGAGGGAATGATCCGGTAGAGGTAACCCGTTCCGGTCACGAATACAATGGAATGATCCGCCAAATAGCTGATCCCGGTGATTCCGTGATTTCTCCTTGGGCGTTCCTTGCCCGCATAATGAATCAGGGGAAACGAATCGACCATATCCAGGTTCTGGTCATATTCGATCAGTGAAGTCACCAGGAGTCGGCTGGTTTCGCCCCCGCCCTCTTCCGCAGAACCCGGCAGATCGTAGTATTCGATACGTGGCACATATGCGTGCCCATTCATGTCGGCAATGATATTGCGTGAAACATGACCACCCACTGAACCCACCCGGGTGTGCCTGACCTGTCCCGTTCGTGTGTCATACTGGTAAAGGACATGATCCCAGTATCCCAGGGCGTAGATCCAGCGTCCTGCCCCCGTGATGGCAACCAGCCCCTCAGGTGCATGAAACAGGTGTTCCCAGCGTGACTCACTGGCTGAATAGCGCCAGAGGTTGGAACCCCATTTCGGCAGAATACCGGCCATCACTTTTTCGCCTTCTTCATCCATGCTGGAGAAATACAGATAACCATCGTCTCCCTGGATAATCTTGGAGTGGATTTTTGTTTGTCTCGCACCCTCCTGGTACCTTCCAATCGCCTTCAACGCGGTAACCGGATCACCATGATCAACAAATCTGTCTTGTTCCGGTATGTATTCGATCAGATGCGCGGCTGGTTCATCCTCCACCGAGACACCGATCCAGATGTGTCCCTGATCGTCCCTGCCGGATGCGCCCCATATGGCGTTTGCCCCGGGGAACAAGGGTAGTTCAAGCTCGCGAATTGCAACGGTGATATCGACATCACCACCCGGAGCATCGCCGTAATACGTTCCTGCACGATCCGCATAGGATCGTGTATCTGCAGTCTGGCTGTATTCAGGCGTTACAGAACTGTTCACGAACCAGATAGTGAGGCCGGCTCCAGCAAGCACCAGACTGGCGACAACTAGAATCCCGGTTCGCATTTCACACAAACTCCCGGTTGATCAACAAGACGAGGGGCGCGCAGACAGTGGATTTTGCGTAACGCATCTCAGTTGATGATAATCCGGATTGAATTGGTATATGCCAGAAGGTCCGGCCCGTTATCCACTTGCTTTCTGACGCGCATGCGTGCATAGCAGCTTTTCCCGTCAGCGCCAGCTTGCAGTTGTTGCAGTTCCCAACTGGTTCCTGTCTCGTCCGGGGAGAGCATCCGACTGTTCACAAGCTCTGGTGTACCGCTTCGGCAATTGCTAACCAGCTCCGTCTGAAGCGGGTCATGCGCGGCGTTCGCATTACGCTCGATGGCGAGATGAAAGCTTACCGTTTGCACTGCATTCAACGAGATGGTTTCACCCGGTACTGCCGGCAAATCGAGACCGTCCGCATGGGCCGCGAAAAGCAGATCATCGAGGACCGGGCCATGCTGGGCCCAGAATGAACCGGCCTCCAGGGCCTCCAAAACGCCTTTTTCAGTGCTTTCCGGCACCTGAAAATGGATACGGGAGAATGTGCAGGGGGCATAGTCCAGCTTGTCATTATGATAATCCGAGTTGGCCATCGCAGCCCAGACATCCTCCC
Organism: Pseudomonadota bacterium; assembly: GCA_029287615.1. GTDB lineage: Bacteria > Pseudomonadota > Gammaproteobacteria > UBA9214 > UBA9214 > JARFQV01. The sequence goes on from JARFQV010000187.1 coordinate 11,909, forward strand.
CCCTGGCCAGTAGTGAATCCCACACACCACCGATATTCGCAACCACCGGATCCCAGCGGTCTATGGTCTCGTAATTTTTCTTGTAAGAACCGATGATGGAGGAACGTTGATGCCCGGGTCCTCCTTCAAAGCCGATCATTCGTGGACTGACGCGCCGCCATCGTAATAGATCAACGCCAGTGTCATCGAGCTCATCAACCTTGCGACTGGGATGGTTGTAGAAAAGTACCGCGCGTGATTGTGCTGGTACTCGTGCGGACAACCAGGCAAGTGCCTCCGCCGGGTCAGTATCGTCTTCAGACTGACCGCGCTCCAGCGAATCAAACTGCTGGCGGAATAAGGGTAAGACTTCTGATTCTATGGATGGATCCACCAGCAGGTTGACGTGCTCGCGTCCCTCATAGGGAGGGATGTTCCATTCGATTCCGCCGATCAGGACCAATCCCGGATATCGGCTACGCAACTGCCGGAGGGCCGCCATGTATTCCGGGCTGGCCGTGGCTATATCGCCTGTCAGGTCGGAATGATCCGTGAGGGCCATTACCTGACAACCCGAGAGCACGGCCCGTTCTACCAGATCTCCTGCTGAAAGAACCCCATCCGAAAACCGGCTATGCGTGTGCAGGTCACCGACCAGCCAGTCTCCGGTCAAGGCCCAGGGTATGGTGCGGGTAAATTCAGCTCCTTCCTTGCTCGTGCAACCACAGAGGACTGCCATAATTGCCAATGACAGGGTAAGCGTTCTAAGGTAGCAATCAGACATTACAGTCAAGGCCCCCAGGCTCCGGTTAGTATTGTTATATCATCAAATCCACAAAAGAGTCTTGTACAGACAGGAAGATGGCTTATCAATGAGTATCATCGCAGAAAGATGTGCCGCAGTCATTGCCATTGATCCATGCCGAAACCATCAATAGCTGTAATCTAATCAGCGGAGTATATAATCCCTGTGCCCGGAAATGATTGTTACGGCGGCAGCTCACTGCCTCATTGAATGGAACCATATATCAAACAATCAATGATGATCACAATACACAAATTTTTCATTATTACACTGGTAGCACTTTTCACCGCTTGCGCAAAGCTGCCGCCAGCGGATCTGCCTCTGGAACAAACAGCCCCCCCTGCCGGGGCTGAACTATGGCGTTCCCTGGAATCCATCACAGCAAATGACTGGTACGTTCTGCTTAATGATGGCCCCACATCCCTGGATTGGCGATTGCATGCGATTGACAGTGCAACTGAAAGCATCGACATACAAACCTTCCTGTGGGGTTTCGATAGCGTGGGCCTGCTGGTACTCCAGCATCTGATATCGGCTGCCGATCGCGGCGTACTTGTGCGTATCCTGATTGACGATACCTTCCTGTTATCACAAGACGATGTTTTACTGGCCCTGCAGGATCACCCGAATATCGAGTACCGGATTTTCAATCCATACAAGCGCCGCACGAATGGTTTCCTGACTCGCCAGGTTCTGAACCTTGCAGAGTTCAGCCGACTCGATCATCGCATGCACAATAAAGCAATGGTGGTCGACAACCGGATCGCTATTGTCGGTGGACGCAACCTGGCAGATGAATATTTCGGACTGCACGATCAAGCCAATTTTCGGGATATGGAACTGCTCATCGGCGGACCGATCACACTCGAAGTGAGTACTGCCTTCGATGCATACTGGAATGACCACTGGTCATTTCCTATCGACCTGATCTCTCGCATCAAGCCATCGCCAGAGAAGCTCGACAGCATGCTCCGGACCCGGGACCGGAATGTTCACATCCACTCCGAGGAATCGATAAATGCAAGATCGGAACGATGGCGGAAACTGGTCAGTAATGCCGTCACAGGTCGTGCCGCTCTGTATGTTGACGACCCGCCTGCCCTTAATCCAGCCGACCGGGGACAGTCATTTGGAAAGCTTGCGTACGAAATTATTGAACTGTTTGAAAATGCGAAAGAGGAGATACTGATCGTTTCCGCCTACCTGATTCCCACTCCTGACCTGGAAGGGGCAGTAGAGAAAGCGGTAAAACGCGGCGTTCGCGTGCGAATTCTCACGAATTCAATCGGCTCCAATAATCATCTGACTGCACACAGCGCCTACCGTAACCATATTACTACATTGCTTCGTCATGGCGCCGAACTACATGAGGTACGCATAGATGCCCGTGATCGGCATATCTACATGTTAATGCCCGTCAAGGAAAAATCTCTCGCCCTGCATGCAAAGGCCATGGTTGTTGATTATGACAAGGTATTCATTGGAAGCGCCAATCTGGACCCTCGTTCACTCAGAATCAACACGGAAATGGGCCTGCTTGTCGTAAGCAGGGAATTGAATGCCATGGTCAGGGCCGCCGTAGAGCGTGATTATCACCAGGCTAACTCCTGGCACCTGCAATTCGGCAATAATGGCAGGGTCGTATGGGTTTCAGACCGGGAAGTTCTCGATCAGCAACCGGCCATGTCCTTCATGCAACGGCTGGAAGACTGGTTTTTTGCACACCTTCCGATCGAAAGCGAATTGTAGATATTCACCATGACCATCAGGCGGGCTATCTGGCCCGTATTTCCAACCAGATCGGACACGATTGAATACCCAGGGGATCTCTGATTAATTCGTCATTCCGGGCACAGCGCAGACCCGGAATCCAGTGTTTTATTTTCAACCGGTTACTGGATCCCGGCCTGCGCCGGGATGACGAGAAAGTAATGAATCAGAGGTTGCCTAGACATCATGATTTGACCTGCCCATCTCAACGCGCGTGGGTTATGTTGAGATGGGAACACCTAAACACAGAGCCATAATTGAGAGGGCAGGTCATGAAAGAGTGTAACGCAAAAGAGGTGGGTAACGAATCGGTAACGGCCTTGGGGATAGTCGGGCAAGGCCAGGCGTTTGGGAGTTATCCGGCCTACATTGGACTGGATGTGCACAAGGAGAGCATTGCGGTAGCGGTGGCTCGGGCGGGACGAAATGCGCCGGAGTTCAGGGTTGAGATTGCCAACCGGCCCAAGGCGGTGGCCAAGCTGGTAGAGCGGCTGAGTCAGGAGTTCGAGGGTGAGGTATTGCTGTTTTGCTATGAGGCGGGTCCGTGCGGATACGGGCTGTATCGTCAACTGCTGGAGCTGGGCCAGGATTGCCAGGTGGTGGCGCCGTCGCTGATACCGAAAAAGCCGGGCGAGCGGATCAAGACCGACCGGCGCGATGCCGGCAAGCTGGCGCAGTCGCTGCGCAGTGGGGATCTGACGGCGGTGTGGGTGCCGGATGAGGAGCAGGAGGCGATGCGCGA
>JARFQV010000198.1 GCA_029287615.1 Pseudomonadota bacterium
AGCCGGCCGCGGCACTGCCGATCCAGAATGCCAGTCCTTTGTGAAGAAATTCATCGGCAAATATACTGTGGGAACCGTCGCAGGAGAATGTCAGACCCACCAACCCGTTGAAAATATTCAGCGTAGCCAGACGCAGGTAGATGGTCTCATCGGCAAACCTGAGATCACGAAACGATTCCAGCAGCGGGCGTATGTTTGCCGATGGTATTGCAGCCGAATCCGGATAGCCGTACTTTTGAAATGCCAGACAAACATCCGGGTCGACCAGTTCATCGATAGTCAGAATATGGTACCTGTAAGGATCTGTCTGACTCCAGACGGTGGCTCGATTGCTGGAGAAGTGTATCTCGCAGTGAAACACACCATGGTCGATAATCAATTCCTCGATTACCGCGATGACTGTCTCAATGTGCTGATCCAGCACACTTTCAAAACGCTGTTGAAGAAAGAGCCCGCCCCGGATCGACGGATCCCCCTTCATTTGCCGCCAGCTCCTGGATTCCTCGTACAGGGGGGCGGTCAGTGGCAAATCGCGCAAATCGAAAGTTGCACCCAGTAACCCGACTGGTATGCCATCACGCTTCACCAGTTGCACCGCTGTAATACTGGGGCGTTTCTTGTATTCGCTTATGTAGGCCTCTGAAAGAATAAAATCAGACATGGGAATGACCGTACTCATGTACGGTCGCAACGACCGATCCAGTCCGATGTTCTGTCTGTCATCACCCCGCACACTGATCAGTGCAGTGATCTGAATGCCATCCAGATCCGTGGCATAGACATGGTCACAGTAAGGAATAAGCGCCAGACCGGCACGCAATGCGTCTTCCAGGCCCTCGATACTGGTCCAGAGTTGCGCACAATTTGATGCGAGCCCGGCCAATGGCTCTTTCAGGAAAATAGACAATGCATCACGTTGACGTGCAATGCTCTGTTGTGCCGCTGTCATCATCTCTGCATTATAACCATCATCAGAACCGAATCAGTACATTCACGGACGGCAGCACCAGGTGTGGCAAGCTCATCGAGAAAGCAGGTTCAAGGTACCCGTTGCCGGGTTAGCTTAGCCCACCCGCGCAAGCACCATGAACTGGTAGGGTTCCAGCAGCAATTCCTGGGCCGCTGTGATGGTGCGACCGGCATACAGATCGACCATGGTCTTGCGCATCCCCATCTGTCGCAGACGCCTCGCCTCCAGGCGTTGTTCCTGTTCACTGAAATTGGCAAGCACAAAAACCACGTGTCGATCGCCGCTGCGGATGAAGCCAAAGACGTGCCGGTTTCCTGTCTCCACGACCTCGGTATCGGCCCGGGTAAAGGCAAGATTCTGACCCCGCAACTGCAACAGGCGCAAAAGGCCCTGGTAAACCCGTCCAGGTACCGTGGTAACTTCGTGACGCTGTTCAGCACGCTTCCAGTCCAGCGCCGGGCGGTGCAGCCAGCGGGAATCACCGATCTTGGCGGGATCCTTGTCATAGGAATAATCGTTCAGTGTCGCCAGCTCATCACCGAGGTAGATAAGCGGGATACCGCCGATGGTGATGATTATTCCATGGATCAGAAGTATGCGTTTGATGGAAAGGTCGAGGTCCTGATCGTCAGCATCATCCAGCGCCTTCTCGATACCCGCCAGCGAGGCGCAGGTACCCGAAATTCGCGACTCCCCGGTACGTGGATCCTGCTGGAACGGCACGCCCCTGGAGAAACTACCCACGAAGCGCCCCGTGTAGAAGTCTGTGAGAAAGTACCGGTGTGCCCTGGGTTCAAAACCGGCGGCCTTGAGATCCTCGTCCGAAAAGGCCCAACCGATGTCATCATGACAGCGCACGTAATTCACCCACGCACAGCCTTCCGGAAGCACGACATCGCGTCGCATGGCATTTTCAAGAACGCGTGCATCGCGCGTGGCCAGTGACTCCCAGAGCAACGCCATCAATTGCGGATTGTAGGAAAGTGGACATTCATCCAGGCCAATGTATTTGCGTACTTCGTCCGGATGCACAATCGCCTCGGATTTGAACACCATTGCAGGTGCGGCAATACTGACCAGGGCGTTGAAGGCCTTGATGATCCAGTGTGCCTCAGGAAGATTCTGGCAATTGGTATCGAGCCGTTTCCAGAGAAACGCCACCGCATCGAGGCGCAAAATCTCCACACCTTGATTTGCCAGGAACAGCATCTCTTCCAGCATTCGGTTGAAGACCACCGGATTCTCATAATTCAGATCCCATTGATAGGTGTGAAACGTGGTCCAGACCCACTTGCGCAGACGGCTTCGGTAGGTAAATGCACCCGGATGGTCCTCGGTGAAGACCTCCGGCATGCTGCCTTCGTAGGCATCCGGCAGTTTCCTGTCCGGAAACATCCGGTAGTATTTCTGATACTCCAGGTCACCTGATAACGCACGTTCAGCCCACTCATGTTCATCCGAGGTATGATTAAAAACAAAATCAAGTGTCAGTGATATACCATGGTGGCGTAATTCAGTAGCCAGTTCGGCGAGTTGCGCCATGGTACCCAGCTCAGGTGCTATTTCGCGGTAACTACTCACGGCATAGCCACCATCGTTATCATCCTCGGGCACCTTGAACGGTGGCATCAGGTGCAGATAAGTAACACCCAGTTCTGTCAGATAGGGAATACGCTCACGCAAACCCTCCAGGTTTTTGGCAAAGCGATCAACGTAGCACATGGCACCGACCATACGGTTCGACTGGTACCAGTCGGGGTCGGCCTCGCGTAATGCATCCAGTGCCTTGAGTTCCGCGGGCCGCTCAAGCCACATTGAAGTGGCCGAGGCAAGGATGTTTTCCATGTGGTAGAAAAAATCGTACTGTTTGCCGTAGAGCGCATACAGGTGGGAGAATAATCTCGGGAAGTGGCGCTGCAGGCGATCAACATACGCGCCCCACTCCACCTCGCTGGTCTGTGCCCTGAAGCGAGCCTCGATACGCGGCAGCAGACGCCTGAGCGAGGCAGCACTGTGCTCCTCAAGCCATTCGGGGTTGCTGTTCACGCGGCGATCCTCATCATGGTTATTGATATACAGTAGTGACCGGAAAAAGTTTCGGTCAGTTCGTGGACTCCGCCGTATGCAGAGTCAGCTGTGTAAACGGAATCTCCCAGTGGTTGGCAGTGCAGGCTTCCACGCACCAGCGCTGCAGGCTGCGCCGCAGGCGGTTATAGAGATCTGCCAGTTCACCGTCAAAATCGGCAATTACCACCAGATCCAGGGAGGAGGTATTGGCCTGCTCAAACTCGACCCTCAGGTTGAGCAGCTGATCAGCATAGCCCTCGTCTTCCGCACGGCGTTCAATGTGGTTCTTCAATGTATCCGGTATCGTGGTAACACTCTGTTCCTGTAGCTTGTAGCTGATTCCGATGGTCTCCTTGATACGGAAATTGGTGGACAGGTTGAGCGGGGACAGGGCAAGGAAGTCCGCGGTCTGGTAGGTACGGTGCGCCCCACCGCGCTCAATCAGCTGTATCAGTTCCGTGGATATCCCCGTGACCTTGCCGCGCATCCCGTCGCTCAGCCGCACCCAGTCACCCCGCTTGCAGGGAAACCATGGATCACTCAGGTTAACCGGCCGGGACTTCAGGTCGACCAGGTCGTCAATGCGAACCCGCTGGCTGATCTCGGCTGCTGGGTTCTCCAGGATACTGTATACGTTGATCCTTCTCACCTTCCACGGCAGACCGTCAAGATAGATCCGTTCCCCCTCGCGCACGGTACCGATATTGAGGAACAATTCGATCTGTTGCCAGTAACGCGGCAACGCCTGCCTGAGGGTCAGGGCGACAGCCAGCAACAGCAGGATACCGAGGCTGAAGAGCACCCAGTCCTCGACGATGTAAAACACCGCCATTGGTCCAAGAATGACCAGAAGGATAGTCATCACCCGGTGCATTAAATCGAGCAGGCGAAGACGGAAACTCCGGTATTCCTTGCGATAGCCGGGGATCAGCCTCTCCATCGCCTTGTAACTCAGCCTGGAGAGCAGCAGGATCACCACGACAACC
>JARFQV010000240.1 GCA_029287615.1 Pseudomonadota bacterium
ACTTGGCATCATGCCGCTGTTACAGGATATCTTCTGGGTATCCATGGCGGTGACCATCATGTTCGGCCTGGCCTTCGCAACGATCCTGACCATGGTGGCGGTGCCGGTACTCTATGCGACCCTGTATCGTATTCCGGCTCCGAAATCTGCTTGAGGAGAAGCCATCTGAAATATCACGGGCACAAGACAGGGTGATCGGCAGTTTCACAAGCATCGACGGGGAATAGCAAGATGAGCGCCATTGACAGGATCAATCCTTTCTCAACACAGTGCCGACGCCCTCCTGGTGAAAGGTTCGATGCCGGGCGGTCACAACGCGAATCCGTGCCCCTGGAAGCACACGCGGAGGTGGGCAGCGACGCCGAGCATGCCGATCCACTGGCGATCCTGGCGCAACAGGACAGCAGCCGGCTGCCGGAGCTCATCCCGCTGCGCTACGGACGGATGAGCCCAAGCCCGTTTACCTTTCTGCGCGGGGCGGCCGCTGTCATGGCCAGTGATCTCGCTGCGGGGGCCCGGACCGGGCTGTGGGTCGAACTCTGCGGTGACGCCCACCTGGGTAACTTCCGGTGGTACCACGCGCCCGACCGTGAGCTGGTGTTCGACCTCAACGACTTCGACGAGACACTCCCGGGGCCGTTCGAGTGGGATGTCAAGCGACTCGCGGCCAGTATCACGGTGTCGGCCCGAACCAATGGTTTATCGCCCAGGGAGGCCCGTTCCGCCACACGGTCCGCGATGCGTAATTTCCGGGAGTTCATCGCCGAGACCGCCGAACTCAGTCCGCTCGCTCTCTACTACTACCGCTTCGAGTCAAAGGCCGCACTCGAACAAATCGAAGGTCATGGCAAAAAGCACCGCAAATGGAAGGAGGAAGTCCTCAGCAAGGCCAGCCGCAAAAACAGTCTGCGCGCCCTCGACAAGTTGACCGATGTCATCGACGGGCGTCGCGTCATCGTTCCCGATCCGCCGCGGATCGTGCGCATCGACGAGGAACTCGCTGCTGCCGAGACCGGGGCTGCGTCCGCATTTTTCGAGAACTACCGCGAGAGCCTTCCACTGGACCGGCGCATGCTGATCGACCGGTTCTCGCTGGTCGACGTCGCAAGGAAGGTCGTCGGTGTCGGCAGCGTCGGCACCCGTTGCCTGATCGTACTACTGGAAGCCGGCGACGGGACACCGCTGTTCCTGCAGTTCAAGCAAGCGACGGCTTCCGTGCTCGAGCCTTATCTCGGCGCAAGCCTTCACGAACAGGCGGGGCAGCGCGTCGTCGAGGGACAGCGACTGATCCAGGCGACGAGCGATGTGCTACTGGGCTGGGCGCGTTATCAGGACGAAGACGGCGATCCGATCGATTTTTATTTCCGCCAGCTCTGGGACGGCAAGGGCAAGATCGATGTCGACGAGCTGGGGCCAAAGCGCCTGGCGGCATTCGCCGGCATCTGCGGCAAGACGCTCGCATTCGCCCATGCCCGGTCGGGTGATGCCATGATGATCCGTGGCTACATCGGAGATGACGAGACCTTCGACGACGTCATGGTGGAATTCGCCGAGCGCTACGCCGATCGCACCGAGAGGGACCACGCACAGCTATGCCAGGCGATCGATGACGGGGCGATCGAGGTCATCCGCGATATCTGAATGCCTGCGTGAATCCTCATTCCGCCCGGTCTACCAGCACCTCGGTTGGCAGAACCGCCTTCGCAATACGTCTTTGCAATCTGTAGATTCGCTCCAGCTTGTCCACAACTTCCATCTCGAAACGAAACCCGGCGAGCCGTGCCGAGTCCTCGCCAGGTGCAAGCCGGGCGGCCTGGTGCCGCAGGGCCAGATCGATGGTGTGCTGGAACGCGTCCTTGATGGCCAGGACATCCTGCGCCTTGCGCGGATCATTCTCTTCAACGGCAGCGACCGCAGCCTGCAGGGCCTCCACCAGTTTCGCATGCAGTTCCCCCATCATTGCATCAACCGTCTCGCTCCGCTTGATCTCCCCGGTTTGCAGCGCGTTGCGGGCCAGTGTCACCAGGTCCGTCTCGATGACATCGGCCAGGGATTCCAGATCGTCGGTCACACTCAATAAACTGACGAACTCCTCGTCCTGCTCTTCGGTGAGCTGATGCGCGCGGATCCCGCCCAGATAATGGATAATATAGTCATGGAGTAGATCGATCTGGTCGTCCATTTTCTCGACTGCCTCGAGCGCTTCCCGGTCCGCCTTGACGAAGGCATCCCTTACCGTTAGCAGCATCGCCTGCGTGATCTCCCCCATGTGGCCGATCTCCTTGCGCACGCTCTCCAGCGCCAGCGTGGGCGTGTCGATGAGTTCTTCACTCAGGTACCTGGGCTCCACGATAACCTTTGCCGGCTCGACTGGCTTGTCCGGGAACATCCAGATGACCAGCCGCGCGAGCAGCGCCGTGAAATTGAGGAACACCACGGCATTGACGACGTTGAGTACCGTATGGGCATTGGCGATCTGACGCGGTACCTCGGCGGCCATCCGGTCCATGCCAGTCAATTCAGGATAGGACGGAGAAAGCCAGGTCGCGATTTCGGCCAGCTGCGGAATGAAGGGCACCCAGATCAGGGGACCGATGATGTTGAACAGGCCATGCACCCAGGCGGCGCGTACCGCATCGCGGGGTTTGCCGATTGCCGCGATGAGCGTGGTGAAGATCGTTCCCATATTCGCACCCAGGGCAAGGGCAATACCCGCCTCGATCGAAATCAGGCCATCCGAGGCCATCACAATCGCAACGCCCAGGGTAGCCGCCGAGGAATTGACCAGCGCCGTGAATACAAGTCCCACGGTCACGCCCAGTATGGGTTTTTCCATGGCGACCATCAGATCGAGGAACGGTTGATAGTCACGCAGCGGGTTCATCGCCTCGCCGATGATGCCCATGCCGAAGAACACCAGACCCAGGCCGGTCAACATGGTTCCGTAGTGCCTGAACTGATCCGTCTTGGCAGCCAGGCGGATGGCAAATCCGAGCGCGATCATTGCCAGGGCGTATTGGGCAACATTGAAGGCTATAATCTGGGCGGTAATGGTACTGCCGACGTTGGCGCCCAGGATCACCCCGATCGACTGGGTCAGGGTCATCACGCCCGCGCTGATAAAACCCACGACCAGGATGGTGGTAACCGTGGAGGAATTCATGAGTGCGGTGACCAGCGCACCCGTGACAGCACCCATGATCCGGTTTGTTGTCAGCTTGGCCAGGATGACTTTCAGCTTCTCACCGGCAGCCGCCTGAAGTGCCCCGGACAAGTGCTCCAGGCCAAACAGGAAGACCGCCAGCCCGCCGAAGAGGCCCATGCCCAATGTGAACCAGTCGATCTGGTCACCACCCGGTTCCGCAGCGAGTACCGGTGCGGCAAGTAGCCAGACCAGGGCCAGAAGACCAAGCAGGAGGATAGTTCGGCGATTGGGTGCCGTTACAGGCATTCCTGCTTTATCGTACATAGGCTTGTTTCCTGAGGCGCCTTCGCTTGTGGCGAGATCACTTGCGCTTAGTGTTAGAACACCCGATCTTGACGGGGAAGACGGCCCATAGCAAGCTGTCAGGATGGATAGGCAATTAAATCACCGACCCTTGACCATAGCAACGATACCAGAACATTGACTTTCGCCACATCCACAAACAATGCGGTCGTATCGCTGGTAGTGATTTTGATTCTGGCGCTGGTTCACCTGTTCGTTCGAGAACTGGGGCGCCTGGAGGTGGCGGCGCGAAACGCCCTGCTTTCCTTTGGCGCGGGCGCCTCGCTCTCCTATGTCATGCTACGCATCCTGCCCAAGCTCGCCGACAAGCAGGAGGATCTGATGGCAAGCGCGGATACGGGTGTACGTGGTTTTCTCGAACACCACGCCTACCTGGTCGCCATGTTCGGGTTGGTGGTCTATTACGGAATGTCGCGCCTCTCGGCCTATGGTGCTGCAGGTGCGAAAATCCATTCACCTCTGCGATATCGCACGGCCCTGCTTTCGACCACGATAGGTTACGGTGCCTATAGCATGTTGATCGGCTACCTGATCGTGAATCGTCTCCACATTGGACTGTTTTCCGTGCTGTTGATAACCATCGGCATGGGAACCCTGTTCCTGGTCAGCGACCATGGTCTGCGCAAGATAAGGCCGCAGTCCTATGACGGCTGGATCAGATGGGTTCTGAGCGGTACCCTGCTGGCGGGTTGGGCGATCGGCGTCTGGATCGAGGTATCAGCCAACGTAGTCGCCCTGTGGTACGCGTTCCTCGCCGGGGTCATGCTGATCACGACCATCGGGGAGAAACTATCGATCGAGGAGTCCGGCTCCTTCTGGCCATTCCTGGCCGGCGTGGCAAGCTTCACCGCCTTGCTGCTCGCACTCGAGCAGATGCCTCATATGGATATTTGATCAAATTCGCAGCAGATCTCCACAGATCGGGGCATTGAGTACCTCTATACTTCATACGGTGAACGGGAAGACAAGTGGCGCAACCAGCACCGTTGCGAGGTAGGTCAACAACAGCAGGGGAACACCGACCTTCACGAAGTCCATGAATTGATAGCGGCCTGGCTCGACAACCAGGGTTACGACCGGCGTGGAGACCGGCGTCGAATACGCGGCGGACGCGGCAATCAGCACGGCAACGGCAAACGCATACGGTGATACATTCAGTGCCTCCGCGGCGGCGATCGATATGGGCGCAACCAGGACCGCCGAGGCCGTGTTGGACAGGACCAGGCCAAGACCGGCCGTCAGGAAGAAGAGTACCGTAAACATCACCCTGGGACTGGAATCGCCTACCCCGTCGATCAGGGCATCCACGATGAGCTTCGTACCACCGGTCTGATCGAGTGCATCCGCCAGGGGCAGCATCCCGGCGACCAGGACGAGACTGCTCCAGTGAATGGCGCGGTAGGAGTCCTCCATGGTCAGGCAGCGCGTGATGCCGGCGGCCATTCCCGCCATGATCACCGCAGCCACCAGTGGAACCACATCGAAGATACTGAGCAGCACCATCACGGCGAGAATGATCAGCGCCACCGGCATGCGCTTGTAGGCCGGGACCACTTCCGCCTGCTCGGTCGGCAACTCCAGCACCACGAACTCATGATGCAGGGATTGTAGATGCTGGATACGCTTCCATGATCCAACCACCAGCAGACTGTCCGAGGCGGCCAGTTTCAGGTCCGTATAGTCCGCGACTGGTTCACCGTCGCGCCGTACGCCGAGTACATTGAGACCGTAACTGGATCCAAAGTCGTTCTCTCGCAGTGACTTTCCGATCAGCTCCGATTCGGGATGAATCAGGACCGTCGCGCCGCCCAGTTCCCAGAGCCACCGTTGCTGATCCCGTTGAGAGGCACTGTAAGGCGTCAATCCCTGCTCCACTATCGCCCGTTCCCGGTCTGATGGCTTACCTACCATCAGCAGCGTGTCGCCGGCCCGGAGTTCGGTATCCGGCACTGGCGTAATAATCTTTCCCTCTCCACGCCCGGCCTGCCGCATGATTCCGATCAGGCTGATGCCGTATCGGGCCTGGAGACCGGCCTCCTGAATCGTCCTGCCGGCCAGAGGCGAATCACTGCCGATCTGTACCGGACCGCGCTCCCTGTCGCCCCGGAAGTCTTCCCAGAGTTCGAAGATAGAGCGTCCACGCCTCTCGCTGCCGGTCTGGTCGGTAGTACCGGGCAGGAGATGCCGGCCGATGAGCAAGATGTACAGGATGGCCACAACCAGGACTGCCAGCCCGACTATCGTGAAACTGAAAAACCCGAAACCTTCGAAACCGGAATACTTGAGTTCCTCGCTGACGACCAGGTTCGGCGGTGAGGCAATCAGCGTCAGCATACCGCTGATGAGCGCAGCATAGGACATGGGGATCATCATACGGGAGGCGTTGAGCTTCGTCTCAGCAGCAACGCGCAGGACGATGGGAATGAAGATGGCGACAATCGCGGTCGAACTCATTACGCTGCCCAGTATAGCGGCACTCGCCATGATAACGATCAACAGGCGCGTCTCACTGGATCCACCCCGCTTGAGAATCTGATCGCCAACGGCACGTGCCACGCCCGTCCGGTCCAGCATCTCCCCGACAACGAGCAGGCCCGCTACGAGGATAACCACGGAACTCCCGAATCCCGACAGCGCCTCCCGTACCGTGAGCACGCCGCTCAGAATCAGCGCGAGCACCACCAGCAGTGCGACTACGTCAAATCGTACCCGGTTGCTTGCCATCAGGACGGCAGCAACGCCGATCAATGCGAAGACAAATAAGGCTTCACCCGACATTAAAGAGTTCCCCTATGGTCTGTTTTCTGTTGTCAAAAAAAGTCCTCCCGCGGCGCACACAAAGCGGTGTCGGCAACACAGGTGATCTACTCCCTGTGACCAGGAGGTATTTCGTTCGTCGTCGAAGGCAGGTTCCGGCTCAGGCGCCACCGGAGCGAAGTCCCGAATGTTTCTCCCCTACGGTACAACCGGATTCTGGTTCTAGACCACGGCCTCGTTACTCTCTGCTGATGATCGTGTCACCCGGAAAAGGAGCCAGAGAGTGAAGGCCATTACAATCAATTCTGCCGTAAGGATAATGAGTAGAGATGTCAGGCTGGCCGCGTCCATGGCAGACAACGAGGTTGCGGGATCTCCCCCCAGAGACTGGATCTGGATTCCCGTTTGAGGATTGGCCATGAGAACGAATAAAACCCGCCCCACCGCACTGAACAGCAGCAACATGGAAAAGAAGATGCCCAGGGAACTGGCCCAAAGGCCAACCCAGAGAGTATGAATCACGGAGGACTGGGCCGGACGCAAGTCGGGATCGGCAATCCGTTTTGCCAGGCGGGTATATCGATAGAACCATACGGTGGTGAACAGCATCACCAGCAAGCTGCCGTAGGACAGGTAGTTGGTCAGATCAATACCCCTGTGTTGCGCAGACTCGGGACCGCTGGAGAACAGGAAATAGACCAGCAGGAGGATCGGTATGGAAATCAGCACGAGCTGTATCCAGAAACCGGTCCAGCCAAGGCTCGAAAACTGTCTGGCAAGGCTCTCGGGCCGGGAGGGTTGCCACTGTGCTGTCGGGTTATTCGGCATGATTCGTCATTTTTGCGAGATGGCAACGATATCCCGGGATATGATTAATAGTTGTGTCGAGAATGTTCTGAATTCTAGCACAGCCCGACAGTTATGGTAATGAAGAACGGACGGGTTCGTCATTCACATCAGTCGCGCTCTGGCGGTTGCAAACGCGGTACGAGGCCGTATCTTTCATTACCTTCCGGTTTGATTCACACCCCGGCTCTGGTCGTGTCCGTATCGAATCGGGGCATGCTGACACCCATCGACATGTATATGCCCATGAAGGTATCCAGGCTTAGATCTGCCGAAACAACCGATTGAGCGGGCATGAACAGCATCGCACCGCCAAACGGAACCGGTGCCGTGGGTATAATGACAATCCGGTAATCCTGCCCGTTGATCCGGATACTCTCTTCCGAGGGCGCCAGGGCAAGAACGCCGGTACCTCCCTCGTCAAGGCCGAACCGGCAAAAAACCACCTGCATCCCCTTGAGACGATCGTCCTGCTTTTGAGGCACCAGGTTGACGAACTGTTCGGTTGTTCGGTAGATGCTGCGAACCAACGGAAGCTGATGGAGCGTTTTATCCACAAGGCTACCCAGCAGTTTTTTCGCCCCTGACTCCAGCACGAGTCCCAGTAGAAAGATAGCGGCCAGGACCAGGAATATACCCATCACATAAGCCAGCATGTAGTTTGAATCCGGGGAAAACTTGTACCCGAGCACCTTCAGGAACTCCCCCAGGGTAGTGCGGGGTCCGATATACCCGTTCACGATCCCTGCCACCCAGCTCAGGACCGCAATGGTGATCGCAAGGGGCAGGATGGCAAACAACCCGGTCAGAAAGTAGTTTCTCAGCTTGTGCCTGAAGGCAGATACAGAATTCGCCACGAAGATTCCCCCCTTGTAATTGACGATCGCCGGTTCCGGATGGTGCGTGTAGTGAAATCCCTGCAGGCATTCGTGAACCGCATGCTGCTTACCAACCGGTTATTCACCATGCGCCCGTGGGTCCGCCACCCACTCCACCACCCGCCGTTCGAGATAAGCGTAGAACGGATTGTGTCGCAGACGGAGAAGCCAGTCGGCGGGTAGCTTCAGCAGGCCACGCTCACCCTGCAGGGACATCTGGCCCAGAAACAGGACATCCTCGTTGCCAGGGGGGCGCTCACCGTACAATGGATCGTCGGGCGGGAAAGGCAAGGCCACATGGGACAGCGAGATCACACCACGCGGCCAGGCAGTATCCAGCCGTTCGAGCATGGATACCTCTGCCGAGAACGGCACCTTCTGGCGGGCTACGACCATGGTGCTCTCCGGGTCTTCGTTCGTGACCAGGGTCACGGCGAAGGGCAGGGTCGCATCCGTCATGACACGCGCGGTCAGCGGGCCCGGATCATCGACCAGCAGGGTGGACTTGACGGCATAACGGTTGATGTCGAACAGGACGAGTTCGTGCCGGTCGGGCAACAGGTGCTTCAGGAAACCATCAACCACGGCATCGGTGGAGACCGTTGCATCCACGGCTGACTTCAGCACCAGGGTCGGCGGCAATTTCCGGGAAGAACCGGATCCGCCCAGTGCCGCGATGCGTTCCGAGACAACCCGCGTCAGGCGATGCACCTGCTCGGCTGCTTTGGTGGCGAAGGAGTTGTACTTGTAGGGATCGAATTCAGGCTGGATTTGCAGCCAGGCATATCTTCCCAGCCCGGGCAGGAGCGCCAGCCGGCGCTTCCACACGGCCAGTGCCGCGGCGGGACTGACACCGATGGCCGGCGATATCAGCACCAGACTTGCAGGTATCGGGGAAGCACTGCCCTGCCCGGCGTCGAGGGCGAAGTTGATCGCAAGCGGTGCCCCGGTCGAATAACCGATGATGTGGATCGGCTTCTGCCCCACCCTGGCGGCGAGGTGTTCCATGCCCAGCCGTGCCGCGGCGGCCATGTCTTCCCACCTGACACTGGCCAGCCCGGAAGGCGCAGTACCATGACCGGGCAGGCGCAGACCGAGTACCTGGTATCCCAGACCGTTGAGCGTCTCACCCAGGGCCCTGAGGCTGTATGGCGAATCCGACATGCCGTGCAGCAGCAGTACCCCGCCAGCAGGCACCTCGGCGGTCAGCTCGAAACTGCGATTCCAGTCGGGCCGGTGTTGCCGCGGGTCGGCGGCGCTACCCGTGCTGTAACGAACGAGTGCATACCCCGGCCCGATTGCCGTGTGTGCGTAGACTTCCTCCTGCAGTTGCCGGAATACCTCGTCTTCCAGGCGCAGGTAGGCATCGAAGTCCCGGATCTCATCGGCCTTCCCGGCTGTGAATTCCGCATCCAGTTTCTCGGTGTGCCACGGCTCCAGTGGCGGACCACCGCTCCCCTGGATATACAGCAGGACCATCGCGCCCGCCGCCAGTACAAGCACGCCACGAATCAGATAACTTGTCAGGCGCCTGAGGCTGAACACTTGCGGATGTCTCCCAGGGCCCAGTAGTTACCGGCCGCGAGTCAGGACCGAGTAGACTTCGCCATCCGGCGTCTGTATCTGGTAGACCAAACGGCTCCTGGGCATCGTCTCGTTGGTAAGCCGCAGGAACAGATCGTCGAAAAACTCCGGCGTCTCCAGACTGAAATTATGGAAGTTCCGGGTGCGGTTGACCGGCGTGACATCCACCAGGTTGATGAGATCGCTACCCGGCTCGATCAGCTCCACCAGCCTGCTGGCCTCTTCCAGCTGCTCCGGACTCAGCGTGCTTTCTCCCCGTCGTGCCCCCCGATTGATGATTCGGCTGACCAGCAATGCCCGGTCATTGGAGGAAACATACACCGTCAGATTCCGCGCCAGCGCGGTAATCTCCTCCTTGAATCGCTGGTCAAACTCCTCGTGATCGATATCCGGCGCCGTCAGCACCACATCCTCGATCTCGGTCTGGGCATCGGCCAGATCCGGATCCTGATAAAGCAGACTGAAGGCATCGACGACCACCTGGCCGCCCATGCTGTTCGCAATCAGCCAGAGTCGCTCGGGCTGGACATCCCGGATGATCAGCTCCAGGGTGCGGGCCAGCTCCGCCCCGGAGGCTTCCGCAACCTGACGGGCGCGCCGGTAACCGGACAGTGACGAGCCCTGATCCCCTGGCCAGTCAAACAGCAGCACCGGTGCATTGATATCGAGCACATGGCCCAGAAACGCGGTCTTGCGCAGGGCGGACTCGTAGGCCTCCCTGAACCCGTGCACCACGACCAGCAGTGCCCGGTACGGGGATTCCTGTACCAGGGTGCGTAACTGCTCGACAAAGGCCTGCTGTTCCAGGGTTTGCACGTCCCTCAGCCGGATTTCCTCGTTCTGGAACCATTCGGTCGGATTGATCAGCATGCCGAGACCCAGCGTGGGTTTGATCACCGCATTGAATACGCCGAACTTGAGCCGCTCCTCGCGATCCGTCCCGAATCGCTCCTGGAGCACTTGATCATCCGTGCCCGGACGACGGTTGGTTACATAGAAAAACCGGTATTTTCCCTGCTCGGCCATTTGCGCGACCGTCATGCGCCGGAAGGAAAAGGCCTCGGCATGGCGAATCGCCGCGTCCGTGGAAACAAAATAGAACTTGTAAAACCAGGTTCCCGCGCCGAGCAATACCAGCAGTCCCAGCGTCAGTCCCCACCATTTTCGGCTGCTCTTTTTTTGCACCTTCCCCACCCGTCATGACTCCGGAGAAAAACCGTTAGAAAATCGGCAGATCGTAGTTCAGGATAACACGAATGTCATTGACGTCGGTTGCGCCCGCAACATCATCGTCCTGGTCGACAAAGGCAGCACGAGCGCGCAGCCACAGTCCCTCGAGCAATCCTGACTGAAAACGGTAGTCGACGGTGAGGTCAAACTCGCGCTGATCGGGCGAGGCATTCGATCCTGATTCCGGCGTATTTCCCTGGGCGAAGTTGATGAAGCTGCTCAGACCCGGCACGCCGATGCGCGCAAAATCATAGGAGGCGCCGACCAGCCAGGCATCCTCGTCCGCGCGGTTGAAGTTCTTGATCATGAGAGCGAGATAACCCGGGTAGCCCCCGTAGGGGTTGATCACCCCTGCCCCGCTATCGGTCGAACTGAACGCCAGCGTGAGGGTCGCGCTGCGGTAGCTTGCGGCCAGCTTGCCGCCATAGACAAAGGTGTCGAAATCACCGCCGATTTCATCCCCGACACTGCGCTGGTCGGTATACTGGCCACCCAGCCGGATCGCCCAGTCATCGGAAATACTCCATGCGGCGTTGGCCTCTGCATAGAGCGTATTCATGAAATCCCATACGTACTGGCTGGTCGCACCGATGTTGATCTCATCGGTGAAATCGTAACGTACTGCACCCACCGTGAGCGGTTTGTCCCGTTCACCGAATCCCGCCGCTTCCGTCATACTGATGAAGTCATCGCGCTCTCGCCGTTTCATCTGTCTGACATGGGAAAACAGAAAGGCCCAGTTATTCTTCGGCGTCTTGATCAGGGAGTAGGCCTCGAAGGTATTGGGCACCATACGGCTGTCGTTCCGGTTGAGGTAAGGCAGGTTGAACGTCTGTCGGTACAGCTTGACCGATATATCCTCCCTTAGCTTCAATTCGGCATTGGCCCTGCCGAGCACCGTGAATCCCTCCTGTCCTTCCTTCAGCAGCAGGGTACCGTCCTTGTCATCCGGTCCATAGGCCTTCTGCGTGGTATAGAGGCCGATATTGAACTTGAGTCGATCCCGCCACCACCCCGACTGGTAGTCTATCCAGCCTCCATAGGCCAGTGCCTTGCTGTCTTTCACATTGTCACGCTGGCGATCGAAATAGTACACACGCGGATGCAACCGCAGCTGCGTGTCGCGCCAGAACGGTGCGGTGGTCTCAAGACGCTTTTTCAGACGGGGAAAGGCCGACGGTGCAGGGATATCGATCGGGTATAACTCCTCCATTGGATGGGCTTCATCCAGGACGGAGGCAGGTACAGGCTGTTCGCCGGAAAGGTACTCAGGCGCGGCAGCGCGACTATCGGGTGCAGGCACAAGCACGATAAGCCAGACCACCAGCCCGGCTATCCGGAATCGCCGGTACAATTCCTTATGTATCAGCAGCACCGGCACTCACTGTTGTTGGTTATCAGCGTTCACGACAATACCTTCATCTGGATCTCTGAGACAGGCGAATCAGCCCGATTCTTCTGTTTCAGCGGTATCATCGCGCGGTGGACCGTTGTTATCCGGTGGAAACTGTCCAAGCAACTTGTCCAGGGCAGTACGAACCCGTTTTTCCCAGGCGTACTGACTCCTGGCCGGATACGCCTCGTCATCCGTCATTCCACGCCAGAGTATCTGCCGGCTGCCGGCATGGACAAAGGTGAGGCTGAGGGTACCCTGCATTTCAGACGGCAGATCATAGTTCACCAGGAAATCCGGCGCATCCGGATTCTGCCTGAGTCCCTGACTGGCCAGTTTTTCATCCACGGTAACCTTGATGAATCGGTGGATTTCGCTGCCGCCAGGCCCCTCCGGATCGCCGGACCGGGCCTGTTCCCGCGGCATCCAGCGATAGGTTCGAAGCGTGGATAAATCGGTATCCGCATCGTAATCGATTGACACCTGCATCGTCTGGCAGCCGGCGACGGAAACCAGTACGTATGAGTCGGATTCAACCAGATTACAAAACCGGTACTGTATTGAGGTACAGCCAGTGAGCAAGGTGAGCGCCAACAACCACAAGTAACGAAACATTCCTCCCCCTTAACCAGAACAACCTGCAAGGATTGACCAGCCTGCGGTACCGGCTGTCCTGAATCTGGCTGGATTGTACGTTTGCCCGCCATTATGTGCAAAACCACGCTGTTGTTGCTGGCGTTTCAACCGTAACCGCATCTCCCCTGCGCGGGGATACCCGGAAGGAACGTCAGGAGAAGCGGGATACCCGGGCGCCGGGCGTGCATCCGGAAAGGCAGCAAGACACTGCGGAAGGATTACAGACCGATTGATGCGAATTTCAATACCTGGCAGACAAGCCCTTCAGAGCGCGTCCAGGGCATCGGATAAGGCCTCCCAGCACAACAGTACGCATCGGTGCCTGGCCTGGTGTCCGCGTACACCGGACAATGCCTGTAAATCACCCGGTGGCGCGCCTGCATCCGGGTCATCGCTCCCCTCCCCGAACCATGCCTGCATTTGCTCACACAGATGGTGGACCTCATCCCGGCTTCTGCCACGCACGGCATCGGTCATCATCGAGGAGGAAGCAATGCATATCGAACAGCCACGGCCCCTGAATTTCACAGACTCGACCTTGTCTCCCCGCAGGAACAGGCCAACTTCGACCTCGTCGCCACAACGGGGATTGCTGCCCCGCCGTATCAGGTCCGCACCATCCAGCTCCCCCCGGTTGCGCGGGTTTCGAAAATGATCGAGTAACCGCTCCCTGTAGAGATCCGTGGTCATGACCGCACGCACCTATCCGAACATCGCACGCGCACGATCGATGGCCTGCAGCAGCGCATCCACATCCAGTGGCTCGTTGTAGAGTGCGAAACTGGCGCGTGTGGTCGCCGCCAGCCCCAGATGCTGCATCAGCGGCTGACAGCAATGATGACCCGCACGCACGGCCACCCCCCGATCGCCAGCGACCTGGGCCAGGTCATGTGGATGAATACCTTCGACGATGAATGAGATAATCGCCGAGCGCTCACTCGCATGACGCGGGATCAGCTGCAACCCCGGCACATCAGCGAGCGCGTCGTGCGCCTGTCTGGTCAGGGCGGAAACATGCTCGTGCACGCGATCCATGCCAATCTGTTCAAGATAGGCAGCCGCGGCCGCGAAACCCATGGCGTCGGCCAGACTGGGGGAACCGGCCTCGAACCGCGCCGGATACGCAGCCCAATCACTGCTATCCTGCGTCACCCGATCCACCATGCCCCCGCCAACCAGCAGTGGTTCCATCTCCTCCAGGCGTGACGGCCTTGCGTACAGGGCGCCGATACCGGATGGTCCATACATCTTGTGTGCGGAAAAGGCCAGAAAATCACAGTCCAGCGCCATCACGTCCACAGGCAGATGGGATACAGACTGGGCGGCATCCACCAGTACCGGAATGCCTTCTGCGGCAGCCTGTGCACACAGTTCCCGGACCGGGTTCTCGATACCCAGCACATTGGATACCTGGCACAGGGCGATCAGCCGGGTCTGCCTGTCGAAAAGGCCTTCGGTCGACTGCCAGCGCAGCCGGCCATGCTCGTCGAACTCGATCATTCGCAGCTCGGCACCCTGTTCGTGGCAGATTCGCTGCCATGGCAACAGGTTGGCGTGATGTTCCATACGCGTGACCCAGATCCGGTCACCTCTGCGCAGGCGGGGACGTGCCCAGCCACTGGCAACCAGATTGATTGCCTCGGTGGTCGAGCGGGTAAATACGAGTTGATCCGCAAGGGGCGCACCGATGAAGCGTGCCACCTGCTCGCGGGCCAGCGCGTAGCGCCGGGTCGCCTCTTCCGCCAGCGGGTACAGTCCGCGATTGACGGGGCCATAGAAACTGCGATAACAATCGCTGATAGCCTCGATCACGACGGATGGTTTCTGGGTTGTGGCAGCATTGTCCAGGTAATGAAATGACCGGCCAGGCTGCGAGTCTTGCAAGAGGGGAAAATCCGACTTCAGATTCTCCGGCACGGGGTTGCCTGACTGCCGGTTATTTCCTGCGGCTTCCAACATCGTTCAACCATCCACGATCCGGGCCCGCCCTGGTTCCTGGCGGAGCTTGTCGCGCATACGCATGCCACTGCCTCCGCGTCGCACCATAACGATCTCGCTGATCACGCACAAGGCGATCTCTTCCGGTGTACGGGCACCCAGATCAAGCCCGGAAGGCGCCATCACGCGGCCAATGTCGTCTTCACAGATACCCTGTTGCCGAAGATAATCCAGTACCAGACGGGAGCGCTTGCGACTCGCGATCAACGCAATATAACCGGCCTGCGAGGACAGCGCACGCTGGATGGATTCGTGATCTCCCTTGTGCTGGGTGGCGATGACGACAAAATCACCCGGTGCGGGCCTGAGTTGTTCATAAGCGAGATCGTCGGTGATCAGATTGGCCGCATCCGGGTAACTTTTCCGGTCCACACCGGGATCGTTGACGACTACCCGCAACCCCAGGATATCGCCCATCTGGCACAGGCACTCCGCCACACGGCCATGCCCCATGATCCAAAGGGAGGGTTTGGGCAACACCGGCTCGACATAGACGCGCATACTGCCCCCGCAGGGCATACCGGCACCCAGGATTTCATCGTTCAGATCGATATCGATGATGGCTGTCTGCCCCGACGCCATGCACTCCAGGGCCTTGTGGCAGGCGCTTGACTCCGCACAGCCGCCACCCACCCAGCCTGCCACAACACGCCCTTCCTGATCGATAACCGCCCTGGACGCGGTTTTTGCAGACACGGAGCCCTGTGTTTCCACCACGGTCGCGATGGCAAAGGGTTTGCCGGCGGACTGCATTTCCTGAATGATTTCGAATATTTCCCTGGCCATGATTCAGTTACCCCGTCAAGCAATGCATAATTCGTGAACGTCGTTCTTCACGCCCTGTCGCCATCGCCCAGCAAAATTCCCACCAGGCGCCTTGTCCGGCGGATAAACCCGCTCGCACCGCTGTTACAGAATCTATGGGGGATTACCCGGGTTGATTTCGACCGTGGTGTTATTTTCCGCTTCCAGTCTCTGTAACAGTCGCTGGTAGTCCGCTGGGGTGTCAAGATCAATCACAACATGATCGCTGTTCATCTCCAGCGTGGTTACCAGCCCTGGATTGTTTTCAATCAGTTTTCTGCAACCCAGCTTAGGCCGGCCTGCCAGGATCTCCCCGCAATGCCGGCTGGAAAGAATGATGGGATTGCCCCGCTGATCCTGCCAGGTTGGCACCAGCACCGAGGTCGGGCAACGATGCAGAAAAGAATCCACCAGCTGCTCGATATCCCCGGTTTCCAGCAGTGGCTGGTCGGAGAGGCATACCATCACACCCTCGCATGGCTCCCGCAGCGCTGCCATGCCACAGTGGACCGAGCTCATCTGGCCTTCGCTATAGTGCGCATTATGGATAATCCTGATCGGCAGATCACCGAGCAGATCCCGGGCCGCATGTTGCTCATATCCGGTCACGACGACAATTTCATACAGGCTGCTGTTCATCAGAATACCGGCAGTGCGTCGCAGCAATGGCTCGCCCGCCACTGGCAGGCTCAGCTTGTTGATTCCACCCATGCGCCGGGATTCGCCGGCCGCGAGCAGAATAGCGGAAACCCGCTTCATCGGCTGCCGGCCTGCGTGGACAGGTAGTGATCGGGCGACTTGTCAAAGTTGTGCTTGCATCCGGCACAGCAGAAATAGTAGTCCTGCCCCCGATATTCACTGCGGTTTTCAGCATGCACCATTTCGACATTCATACCGCACACCGGGTCGATGGCCGTCCCGGCTGCCGCACCCGTTGAATGAGGTACCGTTTGCCTTTCGCTATCGCCGGAACGGGACACCGGTTGGGAAAACTGACCGGTTCCCTCCAGCCGTCTCGCCCTGACCACGCCCGCCAGCACCGACAGCGCGATTTCCTCGACCGATACCGCCCCGATATCGACGCCAGCCGGTGCGATAATGGCATCCACCCGCGCGTGGTCATGACCGCGTTCCTTCAGATAAGTACGCAGCCGGTCTGCCTTTCGGGTGCTGGCGATAAAGGCGATCCAGGGCGAACCCGTTGCCAGCGCCGCTTCCAGTCCCGCTTCGTCGCGCATGCCCTGTGTGGCCACCACCACGAATGCCGGCGTACTGCATTCAAGCGATCCCGTGTCCAGACCATCGAGGATCTGCACGGCATCGGGAAACATCTCTGCACTCGCTCCGGGACAGGCTGCGGTTATGTCAAAACCCACCCGGTGCCCGAGCGAGGCAAGCGCCTGCCCCGTTGGTGAGGCACCGATAATCAGCAAGGCCGGTCTTGCAATGACGGGGTCGATAAAGATATCCAGGGTGCCACCGCTGTGACAGGTCATGCCGAAATCGATGATGCCTTCCTCTACCGTGGCCCCTTTTGACGGACTGACCCGGATCAGGCGGGCCTGGCCGTCCCGCAGTGCCTTTTTGACGGTATCGATAACCGCTGGCTGGGCACAACCTCCACCAATCCAGCCGTTGATATTACCCTCGGCATCCACCACCGCCTTTGCGCCGGGTTTGGCGGAGGTCGGCGATTCACATCGCACCACGGTCACCAGCGCGAAGGGGGTACCCTCCTCGCGCAGGCGGCTGGCCTGCTCCAGTACTGTGTCGCTGTCGATCATGTATGCTTGACCTTTCCGTATCTTCCTGTCAATTCATCAACCGGGCTTCCAGTGCCTGGAGGCTCTCCAGGTTGTGCGCCGGTGCAAAAACATCGATCCAGGGCAACGCCGCCTGCATGCCGCCGGCCAGCGGCTCATAGCCCTCACGGCCGAGCAGTGGATTCAACCAGACAAGACGGCGCGCACGCTTCTTGATGTGTTCCAGTTGCGTGGCGAGAAACGCCGGTGTACCGGTATCGAAGCCGTCACTCATGATCATCACCACGGTGCGCGCTTGTTGCATGCGCCCCGCATGTTGCCGGTTGAACTGGGCAAGACACTCCCCGATTCGGGTGCCGCCCGACCAACCCGCCGAAAGCACGACAAGCTTCTGCTTCATCCTGTGTATATCGCGCTCACGCAGCGCCTCTGTGACAGAGACCAGTCTCGTATGGAAGACGAAGGCCTCCGCATCCCCGAAGGCACCAATGATGCCACGCGCAAAACGCAGAAACAGGTAACTGTACAGGCTCATCGAACGGCTCACATCGAGCAGCAGCACCAACCGCGGCAACTGCCTCCGGCGCTGCCGGAATACCAGTTCCAGGGGGGTTCCTCCGTACCGCAGGCTGTTGCGGATGGAATGCCGGATATGGATGCGCCGCCCCGTATGGGACAACCTTTGTCTGCGACACAGTTGCCTGCGCATCCGCCGGGCCAGACGTTCGACGAGGTTTTCCATCTCGCGCAGTTGCTGCGCATCGGTCAGGAACCGGAAATCCGCCTTTCCGGAAACCTGCCGGTGACTGGCGCCGGAGCGGGCTGCACCGGCATCGTTCTCACCGGCAGTACCGGTTTGCGGGCGATCGGTTTCCATGACCCTGCCACCGCCCGATTGATCGCCGAGTGCATCCTGTCTGCCCAGGCGGGCGGATCTCGAAGCCTTCACTTGCGAGGCGCGGTTGGTGCCATACCAGTAGGTTTCATACAGCGCATCGAAGCGTTGCCATTCCTGCCTGTCAGCGCATAGCAGGGTGCGCAGTCCCGGGCGCAGCGATCCTTGTTCCAGCAAACCACAATGCTGCGCCACTCGCAGGGCATCGAGTTCCTCTTCGATTCCCGCCCGGAAGCCGTTATCACGCGTCAGGCGAGTGAACTCGATGATGCGCCGAACCAGCACGTCCGCTGCGGCAGGGTGTGTGGTTGCGTTGAACGGATCTACGTTCATCCTCCTCATCCGAGATTGGCAACCAGACGTTCCACCACGTCATCAGTGAGGGCATTTCTGTCTTCCCGGGTCTTGAGCAGACAGACCAGCGAATCGGCTATCTGCTGCGGATCATTGTCCAGCCGGCTGATGTCCAGCCGGACCAGGGCCGCAGCCCAGTCCAGGGTTTCTGCTATACCGGGTTTCTTGCGCAAATCCATTTCCCGCAGACCCTGTACAAACTCGACGATCTGAGCCGAGAGTTGCCGGCTGATATCAGGCAGATGCCGGTTCACAATCCGCAGTTCCTTGTCAAAGGTCGGATAATCCAGATAGTAGTACAGGCATCGCCTGCGCAGTGCATCGCTGAGATCGCGGGTCCCGTTGGATGTCAGGATCACCCGGGGAATGCTGCTGGCCCGGATGGTGCCCAATTCGGGGATACTGATCTGGAAATCCGATAGCACCTCGAGTAAGTAGGCCTCGAACTCCTCGTCGGCCCGGTCGATCTCGTCGACCAGCAATACGGGTGGCTCGGGCATGGTAATGGCCTGCAGCAGCGGACGCTTGAGTAAATATTTTTCACTGAAGATATGCCGCTCCTGCTCCCCTGCCGGATTGCCTTCCGTCTCCCGTATCTTTATGGATAGGAGTTGATGCTGGTAATTCCATTCATAGACTGACGAATTGGCATCCAGCCCCTCGTAACATTGCAGACGAATCAGGGGACAATCGAAGACCTTGGACAAGGCCTTGGCGATTTCGGTTTTACCGACGCCGGCATCGCCTTCGACCAGCAACGGGCGTTGCAGTCGACTCAACAGCATCAGGGCGATTGCCAGGTCGCGGTCGGCAATATAGCCGGCCTGCTCAAGCCGTTTGTGGATCTCGGGTTCTCCGGTCATGTGGTTGCTGTTCGGCGTGAAGGCACGGATCCGTACGCCTGATCAGCCTGATGTACTGGGTTTATGGCCAAACAGGCCCTTGAGAAAACCGATGACTGTCTGCCAGATCAGCGCCAGGGCGCTGATCTCCCGTGGCTGCTCGGCGACCTTTGCGGCAGCGGCCTCCGCCTCGGCACCTTCCCCCATTGCGACAACCCGGTTGGAAAAATTGACCACGAACTGGTTGAGTATCTGATCCGCTACCTGTGTCATCATGCGAGCGCCGAAACTGGCCAGTTTTCCGGTCACGGTCACCGTGGCATCACCGACCAGTTGGGTATTCCCCTCACCTTCATCCTGAATGGCAACGTTCAGATCCATGGTTGCACTGGAGGTGCCCTTGGAGTCCATCCCCTTGCCTGTCAATTGCAATTCACGCTTTTCCTGATCCACTCCCTTCACCTCCAGATCACCCTTGAAGGTGGCAGTGACCGGACCCAGCTTCACAACGACCTGGCCCTTGTAGTTCGTCTCATCGACCTGCTCCGTAATCCGTGCACCGGGCACGCAGGCAGCGACCTCGCTGATATCCTGCAGGAACTGCCAGCTATCCCCGGGGGATGCCTCGATCGGAAAGCTTTTCTGTAGTTTCACCTGCATGGATGGTCTCCTTTCTTCAGCCGGTAGTACCGGGATAGGCCCGAAGTCGATGGCTGCCAGCCTGATCGCAGAGGCTGCTTATCAGCCAGTCATGTCTGGTCACGCTTGTCCAGACCCAGACTGTGTATGGTCTTCCACACATTGAATGCGGTATGCGGCATCCCGATATGCGTCACGCCCAGGTGTGAAAAGGCATCATTTACCGCGTTGGAAATGCAGGGTATCCCGCCAACGTGAGGCGATTCCGCCACGCCTTTGGCGCCGAGCGGGTGATGCGGTGAAGGCGTAACGGTATAGTCGGTTTCCCACTTCGGGGTTTCCCAGGCCGTTGGCAGAAAGTAATCCAGCAGACTCCCGCTGAGGAGGTTGCCTTGCTCATCAAAGACCAGTTCCTGTCCCATCGCCACGGCAAAGGCCTCGGTGAGTCCGCCATGAATCTGACCCTCGATAATCATCGGGTTGATCCTCGTGCCACAATCATCCAGGGCATAAAAGCGCCGGATCTTGCCCTCACCGGTATAGCGGTCGATATCGATCACACACAGATACGCACCGAAGGGAAAGGTGAAATTCGGCGGATCATAGTACTCGACGGTCTCCAAACCCATTTCCATCCCGTCGGGGACATCGTTGTAGGCCGCCCAGGCAATCTCCTTCATGGTCTTTTCCTGACCGGGAACACCTTTCACCTTGAACCGGTCCACATCCCAGTCGAGATCATCCTCACTGACCTCCAGCAAATGGGCGGCAATCCTGCGCGCCTTGTCGCGCAGCTTGCGCGCTGCCTGGGCAGTGGCGGCACCCCCGACCGGTGTACTGCGCGAACCGTAGGTACCCAGGCCATAGGGAGCGGTACTGGTATCGCCCTCCTCGATCTCGACTTCCTCCGACGGAATACCGAGTTCACTGGCAATGATCTGGGCATAGGTAGTCTGGTGCCCCTGCCCCTGGGTGATCGTCCCCATGCGGGCGATGGCACTGCCCGTGGGGTGGACACGAATCTCGCAACTGTCGAACATACCGACACCGAGTACATCGCAGGCCTTGCTCGGACCTGCCCCGACTATCTCGGTAAAGGTGCATAGCCCGATGCCCATCAACTCGCCACGGGCGCGTTTCTCCGCCTGCTCCCTGCGCAGGCCCTCGTAGTCAACCGCCTCGAGCACCTTGTCCAGCGCGGTCGGGTAATCCCCGCTGTCGTATTCCCAGCCCAGGGCCGAGTGGTAGGGAAACTGTTCCGGCCGGATGAAATTTCGCCGCCGTATTTCCGCCTTGTCGATATCGAGCTTCTGTGCCAGCACATCGATCATCCGTTCGATTACGTACACCGCCTCGGTGACCCGGAACGAGCACCGGTAGGCAACACCGCCGGGTGCCTTGTTCGTGTAGACACCGTCAACACGCACATAGGCGTTGGGAATGTCATAGGATCCGGTACAGACGCTGAACAGTCCGGCCGGCCATTTGGTCGGCTGGGCATGCGAATTGAAGGCACCGTGATCGGCCAGAACATTGACGCGCAGAGCCTTGATATGCCCTTCGCGGTCGGATGCCAGTTCTCCCGTCATGTGGTAATCACGCGCGAATGCCGTGGTTGACAGGTTCTCTATGCGATCCTCGATCCATTTCACCGGCCGGCCCAGGACGATGGAGGCGACGATCGCCACCACATAACCGGGATAGACGCCGACCTTGTTGCCAAAGCCACCGCCAATATCCGGTGAAATGATACGCACCTTGCTCTCCGGCACCCCGGAAAGCATGGAGACCACGGTGCGCACGATGTGCGGGGCCTGGGAGGTCATGTAGACCGTGAGATCACCGCGAATCTTGTCCATGGATGCCACACAGCCACAGGTCTCCAGCGGACAGGGGTGTACCCGGGGGTTGACCATCTCCTCCTTGACTGTGATCTCCGCGCCATCGAATATGCTGTCGGTCGCTGCCTTTTCACCCGCTTCCCAGGTGAATATGTGGTTGTCATGGATTCGCTTGCCCTGACCCGCCTCATCTTTCCCAACCAGGTCCTCGCGTATCACGGGGGCATCCGGCTTCATGGATGCATGCGGGTCGACAACCGGCGGCAGTTCCTCGTACTCGACCTCAACAAGCTCCACGGCATCGGCGGCAATGTAGCGATCATCCGCGATCACCATCGCCACTTCCTGATTCTGGAACGCGACCTTCTCATCCGCCAGCACCGCCTGCACATCGCCAGCCAGGGTGGGCATCCAGTGCAGATTCAGCGGCTTGAGATCTTCAGCTGTAATAACGGCGTGTACGCCGGGCAGTGCCAGCGCTCGGTCCTTGTTGATTGACTTGATACGTGCATGGGCATAGGGACTGCGCACGATGTCACCGTATACCATCCCCGGCATTTTGATATCATCAACATAGTTGCCCTTGCCCTGGATAAAGCGCGGATCCTCCTTGCGCTTTCTCGAACAGCCGATTCCACCAAGCCGGTCTTCGCGTTCCAGTGTTTCTGCGCTGGTAGCCATGATCTATGCCCCTTCTGCTGATTGCAGCTTTCTGGCTGCGTACTGAATCGCCTTGACGATATTCTGGTATCCCGTGCAGCGACAAAGGTTCCCGGACATCCCCCAGCGAATCTCATCCTCGGAGGGATCCGGATTTTCCTGGAGAAACCGGTAGGCCCTCATCATCATGCCGGGCGTACAGAAGCCGCATTGCAGGCCATGCTCCTGCATGAAACCTTCCTGGACCGGATGCAGTTCGCCATTGACCGCGAGACCTTCCACGGTCAACACCTCTCTGCCACTGACCTGGACCGCCAGCACGGTACAGGACTTGACCGACTTTCCATCCAGATCCACCGTGCAGGCACCGCAGTGGGTGGTCTCGCAACCGATATGACTGCCGGTCTGGTGGAGCTGTTCGCGCAGCGTGTGTATGAGGAGTTCACGTGGTTCGACCAGGACTTCCACCGGCTGGCCGTTCAGCACGAAGCTGATCTGTTGTTTGGTCATGATCGGTTCCCCCTCGCACGCTCCAGTGCCAGATTGATCGCCCTGCGGGTCATCTCGCCGGCCATGTGGGTTCGGTATTCCACGTCGCCTCGCAGATCTACTGCAGGATCGCAGATAGCCATGGCTTTCCGGACGGCCTCCCCGACCAGCGAGTCGTTTATGTTTTGCCCGGCCAACACCTGCATGGCCTCATCGGCCTTGAGCGCAGTCGGCCCGACATTGGTCAGGGCAATATTGATCTTGCGGCAGATATCGCCCTCCATTTGCAGGCAGACCGCACTGGCCGCCGTGGCGTAGTCACCCGTCTTGCGCTTGAGCTTCTGATAGGAGGCACCGCTGCCGGAAGGCGGTACCGGCACACGAATCCCGATAAGGATTTCACCGGGTTCCAGCAGGGTATAATAGGTGCCCAGATAGAAACCGTCTGCCGGCACCACACGTTCACCTGCGGGGCCGCGCAACACCAGGTCGGCATCCAGGGCCATCATGACAGCCGGGTGGTCGTTGCTGGGATCTCCATGCGCGATGTCTCCCCCGATGGTACCTCGATTGCGTACCTGGGGATCGGCGATCAGTTCGGCCGCCTCGGGAATCAACGGGCACTTCTCGCGCAACAGGCTTGAGGCGATCAGTTCATTCTCGGTGGTCATTGCGCCGATGTGCAGGACACCTTGCTCTTCAGTGATGCCCTTGAGTGTGTCGATATCATTGAGATCGACCAGATGGGCGGGTTCAGCAAAGCGTAATTTCATCATGGGTAACAGGCTGTGTCCCCCGGCCAGCACCCTTGCTTCATCCCCGTATTCCGTGAGCAGACTGACCGCATCATCCAGTGTTGCTGGTCTGTGGTATTCAAATGATCCAGGAATCATGCTGGCCCCTCCTCCAACACCTTTTTGT
>JARFQV010000294.1 GCA_029287615.1 Pseudomonadota bacterium
CCAGTCGTCCTCGCGTCCACCGGCAAAACCAAAGGTCTTGAAGCCCATGGACTCCAGCGCGACATTACCCGTCAGGACCATCAGGTCGGCCCATGAAAGACTCTCACCGTATTTCTGCTTGATCGGCCAGAGCAAGCGCCGCGCCTTGTCGAGATTGGCATTATCAGGCCAGCTGTTGAGCGGATCGAAACGCTGTTGTCCACCACCAGCGCCGCCGCGCCCGTCACCTGCACGGTAGGTGCCTGCGCTGTGCCAGGCCATACGGATGAACAACGGACCATAGTGACCCCAGTCTGCCGGCCACCAGTCCTGCGATGTCTTCATCAATGTCTCGATGTCCTTCTTCACGGCATCGAGGTCGAGACTTTCAAATGCCTCGGCGTAGTTGAAGCCTTCGCCCAGTGGATTGGATTCCGCGCCATGATCGCGAAGCGGAGTGAGGTCCAGCTGTTCAGGCCCCCAGAATTGATTCGACTTTGGCTCATCCTGGGCAAAAGCCGTACTCGATGACACCAGTGGTGACATCGCTACCGCCAGGGCGGCCAGTAAAGGTATCGTTTGTTTATGCATTCGATTCGTCTCCTTTGGTTGAGAAAGATCCCGCATTGTTATACCCGATAAGCAGTGACAGAATCATCACCAGCTTGACTCCATCTTGACTCCCCCCGTGCGTCACATACCGGTCAACAACGAAAACAGCCATTTCGAGCTTCAACAATATATCGGATTGGACGATTAGTATAATGGAATGTTTCTATTGAAAAGATAGATATGGACGATCGAGTAGCTTCCAGAGACAGTACAGGAAACGGGTGGTGCCTTCAATGGCTCGGCAGTCACGCCATGATGCCCTCATGCCGGGAATTGCAGTGCCTTCCAGCCGACCCGAATGACCTGGCAGGCACTGCTTCACCAATCAGCCGGACGGCATGATTACTTTATCGATCACATGGATAATTCCGTTGCGGGCCGGTATATCGGCACGGATAACGCTGATGTCGACCGTTGGAAGCTGATCACCCGATGCAGTCTTCAATTCCCGTTTTTGCAGTATATCCGCAGCAGAAACACGGCCTGGCACTACGTGCTGCTTGAGAAGTGCGGTCAGCCGTTCCTTGTCTGCGAGCACTTCCTGCAACGCACCCTCAGGTAGTTTCTTGAATGCGGCATCCGTCGGAGCAAGCAGGGTGTAGGGTCCCTGTCCCTCGAGCAATCCCGTCAGGCCGGCGGCTTCCACGGCTGTGAGCAGCGTCCCAAACTCGCCGGCCTGCTTCGCAAGGGTAACTACGCTGGGACCTGCCGGATGAGCCATGGCATAGCCGCCACCGTAAGACATTGCCCTGGGCGCAGGGTACGGCATGGGGCTTCGCATTGGCATTGCCCAGTGAGTGGGTGACTTTTTCACCATACCGCAACCCCTGGCTTCGGCATCAGCGGTGATCATGGTGAGTGCAAACAGGGTGAGTAATCCAGCAATCAAACCCGGTCCTGTGTCTATTGCAGTTGAGATACCTTTTTTCATAATAGCTTGCTCCTGACTGATGTTTGTAACCGATTTTCTGGTCGCATTATATTTTGCATTCGTACAACAGGTGTGCACGAGGTGAGTGAACCGCCCATACAAAGTCGCTTTGCAGCTTCATACGAGTCATGTCCCAATGTACGACCTCATGTCATGTGCGTGGTTCCCTGCAAGCCGGGTATTGACGGGAGCAGCGTGAGTGAAAAATCTTCCGTATGAAATCGCAGGTCGCACTCGCGAATGGAAACCGCGGTAGCATCCTGTTTGCAGGGGGGAAGGATTTCAGATTCATGCGCAAGGCAAGTCTGAAAACCGCTATTACAGGGTGTGTCGTCTCTGGCGCGGATATCCGCGCAGACAAAGACCCATCGGGTAAAATTTATGGGTGGCCAACAATTATGAATGGAGTGTCAACCAATACATTCGGGCAGGGCAGGCAGGCCTTCGGTTCCGGACACTCGGTCGATACCTTGTATTACACCAACCACTGCAGGGTAATGGTGCTGTGCCGGAATCCGACCTGAATGATGATACGCCAAGGGCCGATACGGGACCTGATGTGAATCCTGCTTCAGGTTTACGGTCTGACAGGGTTGGGTGCCGGCACACCTTGCAGGACTTCAGCCATGGTTTGATACAGACAGGGTAGTTGCGGGTCAGTTGACAGGACCATACCGGGACTACCATTGCATCGGAGAAAGCACATTGAATACAGCATCCAGATTCCTTCGTCGCCTCGTCCCTGTTTTGCTCTGGTTCCCGATTACTGCCTTTGCGGTCAATCTGGACGACTATCTATGGAAAAACAGACTGCTGATTCTGGTCGCGCCCGGGATTTCTGATCCGGTGGTCGAGCAGGTACGAGACAAGCTGGAAAGTCAAACGCAAGAGCTTGTTGATCGTGACCTGCTGGTTATCCAGTTGTTCCGGCATGGCCAGAGCTTCATCGGAGATCGACCGGTCCCGGTTGGTGAGGCAGAACAAATGAGGCTTCAACTTGACGTGGATCCCGATGACAAGGTTCTGGTGCTCATCGGCAAGGATGGCGGCATCAAGCGGCGTGCCTCTCTGCGGACTGATTTAGGCGAGATTTTCAGGCAAATCGATGCGATGCCCATGCGCCAATATGAGATGGGCAAGTGAAACGGGTCTGGTACATCGGTCCTGACGGACAAAGGGCCATCTACCGGTCCGCCCCTGTTTCTGTCACCGTCTGATCCATGAAGATCCCGAACCGGGAGCGTATATCCTCGATAATCAGGTAAAGACTCGGTATCAGCAACAGCGTTATCAGGGTGGCAAACAGGATTCCATAACCCAGCGATATCGCCATCGGAATCATGAAACGGGCCTGCCGCGAGGTCTCGAAGATCATCGGCGCCAGTCCGCCAAATGTAGTGATCGTGGTCAGCAGGATGGGGCGAAAGCGGCGAATACCGGCCTGCTGGATGGCATCGAAGGGAGGGATTCCCTCGCCGCGCAGGCGATTTGCGTAGACAATCATCACCAGTGAGTCATTGACAACCACACCGGTGAGTGCAACCAGTCCCATCATGCTGATGATGCTCAGGCTGTAGCCCATGATGATATGCCCGATTACCGCACCGATGAGACCAAACGGAATCGCCGCCATGACGATCATGGGCTGTATATAACTGCGAAACGGAATGGCCAACAGGGCATAGATAACAATCATCGCAATCAAAAAACCACCGATGAGACTGGCCATCGATTTTCGCATGTCCGCCTGGCGGCCCTCGAAATCATAGCTAAGACCGGGGTAGTCCCGTGTCAGACTCGGCAGTGTGTTGGCTTTCAGGGTGGCAAGGATCTGGCTGGTCGCCCGCCTGGGTTCTACATCTGCGGTTACCTCCACCGTACGTCGGCCATCGCGCCGTTCAATGCTGGTGTAGGCGCGGTTGCGTTTCAATTCTGCCACCTGATGCAATGGTACGTAGCCACCGGCAGGTGTATGGATCAGCAACTGTTCTATGTCATATTCACTGGCGCGTTGCGAGTCGGGCAACATCACCATGACCTTGATTTCATTGCGTCCGCGTTGCTGACGCAGGGCTTCGGCACCATAGAAGGCGCTGCGTACCTGCCGCGCCACCTCACGCGCCGTCAACCCGAGGCTGCGACCCTCTGGCAGGAGCTTGAAATCAAGCTGCTGCTTGCCGGGAGAGAAACCATCGTTGATATCCTTCAGATTGGTGTATTCACCCAGCCTGGCAGCCAGATCGCTGCTGGCCCGGTCGAGCACATCCACGTCGCGGTGACTGAGTTCGATAGTGAGTGCTGCCCCGGATGCGGGTCCGCCTTGATTGGAGAGGAACTTGAGTGACTCCAGTCCCGGGATCTGCCCGACCCGCTCACGCCACAGCCTTGTAACTTCCGTTGTGGATAGTGGACGCACTCCGGGATCGGTCAGATACAGTCTTGCAGTGACTTCGTTTTCATTGACGGCTGCGAGAATGCCACGGGAGAGCCGGTCTCCACCATTATCCTCGACCAGGTCAGTGGCGGCCGAGATCAGTTGATCACGCACCGCGAGGGTGTTTTGCAACGGGCTGCCATACGGCAATTCTGCCTCGACCACCGACCGGTCTGAATCCGTTTGTGGCATGAGCACAAATCCCATCCGGCCGCTGGACACATAACCGATCATGGTGATCAGTACCGCGATACCGGCTGCCACAGTCAGATAGCGATTGCGCAGACACACCCTGACTACGGGTCCGTATCGGTCCCGGATGAAGTGTCGTATGGAGTGACTGAAGGCCTGCTGGCGCAAATGCAGCCACGCACCGATACGCGTGCGGCCGTTGCTTTTCGAATGTGCCAGATGCGAGGGTAGAATAAACAGCGCCTCGACCCAGGAGATCACAAACACGCTACCGACCACAAAGGGGAATATGACAAATATTTTCCCGACCATACCCGGTACGAAGTACAGGGGCATGAAGGCGACGATGTTGGTCAAAATACTGAAGCTGATCGGTACCGCGACATCACGCGCACCCCGGATGGCGGCCTCATGCAGCGGCATGCCGCGCTGACGGTATTCATAGATATTCTCACCGGCGATGATGGCATCATCCACCACGATCCCCAGCGCAATGATAAACGCGAACATGGAGACCATATTGATGGATACACCCAGGCCGGGCAGAAAAAGCATGGCGCCAAGGAAGGCCGTGGGAATACCCAGGGTCACCCAGAAGGCGAGTTTTATTTCCAGGAATATCCCGAGCATCACCAGCACCAGTCCCAGACCAATGAGACCGTTGCGCGTCAACAATTCCAGGCGTTGCTGGTATATCCTGCTCTGATCGATATTGACTGCCGTGCGAACTCCGGGCGGCAGGTCCGCCGCGAAAGCATTCAGAGTAAGGCGTACATCTTCGGCGATTCCCAGTGGCGTTTGCTCGCCAATACGATAGACCTCCAGACTCATTGCGGGCTGACCGTTGAAACTGCGAACCCGGTCGGAATCCTCGAAGGTATCGCTTACCTCTGCGATGTCGCGTAGCCGAAGTACGCTCCCGTCACGTGTGGTAATGATGGGAATCTCGCCAAAACCCTCTGCCCAGTCACGGCGTTGCGTGACGCGAAGCAGAATCTCGCCACCACTGGTCTTGATGCTGCCGCCCGGTATCTCGATCGCCGCATTATCGATGGTTCGTGCAATGCCTTCCAGGGTCAGACCGTAGCGGCGCAGGGTTTCACGGCTGACCTCTACCCGAACTTCATAGTCACGGGCGGCGACCAGGTCTACCTGGGTGATGCCCGGCCGCTGCAGCAGGCGATCGCGCAGTTGCTCGGCCAGTTCGCGCAACACCGATTCATTTGCGTCTCCATACACCACGACGGCCTGTACCAGCCGCCGGTGCGTTGCGAGATTCACCTCAGGTTCTTCCGCATCATCAGGAAATGTGGTGATACGGTCAATCTCCTGCTTGATTTCCTGATTGGCCTTCTGGATATCGGCGCCTTCCACGAGTTCAGCGATTACCAGAGCACGCCCTTCACTGGCGGTGGAACGGATTTTATCGACGCCCTCGATGCCACTGATCGCTTCTTCCACGGCCAGTACGATGCCCTGTTCTACCTCATCGGGACTGGCACCGGGATAGGCGACGCTGACGCGTACCTGATCGAGCGAAAAATCGGGAAACACCTCCTTCTTGATCTGACCGGACATGAAGATCCCACCGATCAGCAGGACCAGCATCAGAAGGTTCGGCGCCACCCGGTTATGCACCATCCAGGCAATCGGGCCGTGCAGCCCGGTATTCTCCGTCGTTTTCCCGTCCGGCTTCATTTGCGGACCCCTGATGGCGGAAGGGGAGAGCGTTTCTCGTTATCCTTGTTGCGCAAGGGCATGCCGGCAACCGGCGCAGCCAGATCGGTAATCACCAGCTGTTCCCCGGCCTGCACCCCGTCCGCGACAAAGACCTCGTTCAGACCGCGAAAAACAATGTCGATCTCGCGAATCTCCAGGGTCGCGTCGCTGTTCATGATCCAGAGCCGGTCCCCTTCGCGTAAATGTTCACGCTCGATGGTGGCCACCTGATCCAGCTGCCGGCCCTCGATTTCGACCCTGACATAACTACCCATCAGCATAATCGGTTTGCCGCGGTTTTCGGGGTTCAGCGTGAACGGATCGTCCACCTCGATCAGCAGTCGCGCCATGCGTCCTTCCTCCTCGAGATCACTGGCCAGGCGAATGACCCGGCCCTCCCGGTACGCTTCCTCTCCCCAGGCGACCGGGTTTGAGATACGCACCCGGGAACCACTCGCAGCATCGTCCCGCGGTATATCGATCCACTCCAGTTCCCTGACGGGTACGCTCGCCTCCAGCCAGCAGCTATCGGTACCCACGATAGTGGCCAGTGTGTTTGCGGTTGTCACACGTGCGCCGATATCCACGGTCCTGGATTCCACAATGGAATTGAAAGGGGCAAGGACCTGGCTGCGTTGCAGATCGAGCCTGGCCTGTTCCAGCCTGGCCCTGGCCAGTGCAAGCTGGGCTCGAACACTTTCCAGTTGCGGCTTGCGGAGTACCAGCTCACGATCGTCATCCTGCAAGGATTCGTTCAGCAATTCGAATTCACGCTTGGCGATGGTTTGCTGCCCCTGTTCGAGTCGCAGGGTGCTCAGCGCCTGTGCCACCTCGCTTTCGCGCTGCAGTATCGCGAGTTCATAGTCGCGGGGGTCGATGCGCAGCAATTCATCACCGGTACGGAATAGCCCGCCAGGCACCAGGTTCTCGCTGACGAACACGATCTCACCGACGACCTGCGGTCGCAGGGTCACTGATTTGGATGGCACCACGGTTCCCATTGCATCGATGCGGGTGCGTGCCCTGCCGATTTCCACAGGCCGGGTTTCGACCAGGCGGGCCTGGGGTTTTGAGGGTTCGCGTTTCGCACTCGGTCCGGACTGTAGCAGGGCCACAGCGGCCATCCCGCCGACCAGCAGCACCAGGACGGGTGCCAGCACCCGAAACCAGCGGTTGCGGGCTGCCGCGGGTTGCCCCGGGTCAGATCGGCTCGACATTGCTGATCCTCGTACCACCATCCGTCATGACGGTACGTTTCAGGGTCCAGCCGCCCGCCAGGGCGCGGCATAGTGCGATGCGGTTATCGATCAGTTCGCGCTGGGCGGTGAGCCGGCTGCGTTCGAGGTTCTGGTTGGTGAGCAGGGCATCGAGCACCCGCAGGTAATCGACAGCGCCATACAGATAGCTGTCGCGTACGCGGCCAATGACCTGTTTGGATAACACCAGCTGCTTTTCGAGGCTGTCGATAAATGCGAGTTGCTGCTGTTCACGAAGCAGGGCATCCTCGACCTCGCCCAGCGCATCGATCAGCTGCTGGCGGTAGTCACTCAATGTCTGTTCGGTTACCGCGCGCGTACGGTCCACCTCGGCACGCCGTCGCCCTCCATCGATGACCGGTGCCAACAGGTTTCCCGTCAGGTTGGTCAGCCAGTTGTTGAAAAGGTCCTCGACATCACTGGTGGTCGAATCGGCACTGCCGAGGAGATCGATACGCGGGAAGCGGTCCGCGACCGCCGCCGCGGTCCGCTGGTCAGCGGCCTGCAGATTGTAGAATCCCTGTTGCAGATCCGGCCGCCGCTGCACCAGTTCCACGGGTACACCGGTTTCCGGCAGAGGTGGCAGGCTGATGAGTTCGTCGTGCGGTTTGGCGACACGGCTGTCCGGTGTGGCGCCCAGCAGGATAGCCAGGCGGTGTTCCAGTATGCCGATGAGCGATCGGACATTTGCCAGCTCGCCACGGTTGGACTCCGCCAGCTGGCGTTGTTGCAGGACATCGGTTGCGCCAACCTTGCCGCGTCGAAAGCGCAGGGTGATGAGCTCCAGTACCCGGGTATTCGTCTCCAGCTGGCTTGAGACCAGCGCCTGCTGACCATACTGCTCTACCAGCTGGTACCAGGTACTTGCCACCTCTGCCGACAGGCTGATGGCGGCGGCCGAGAGTTCTGCCTGGCTGGCCTGGCGGTCCAGCGTGGCGGCCTTGCTGGTTGAGTCTATGCGGCCCCAGAGATCCAGTTCGTAGCTGGCCATCGCGCCAATAGAATAGGTGCTGGTGGTGCTCCCCCTGCTGTTGTGCGACCAGGTGCGACCGGCACTTCCCTCCGCATCCAGGGACGGGTAGCGCTCGGAACGGGCAATACGTTCAACCGCTGCGGCCTGGTCCAGGCGTGCCCAGACACTCTGCAGGCTGAAATTCTGCTCCAGGGCCTGCTCGATGAGCCGGTCCAGGGTGGTATCTCCGAAACTCTCCCACCAGCGTTCCGGCAAATGGTCGGCACC
The DNA here is from genome assembly GCA_029287615.1 of Pseudomonadota bacterium. Lineage (GTDB taxonomy): Bacteria > Pseudomonadota > Gammaproteobacteria > UBA9214 > UBA9214 > JARFQV01. The sequence continues at coordinate 8,364 of JARFQV010000294.1, forward strand.
ACTACTGGTGAAGCGTACCGGTACTGTCACGGCGAGCGGATCCCGCACGGGGGTGGTGACACAGCCTGAGAGCAGCAGCAAGATAAACGTCCACCAGAAAAGGCGCGGTAATCGCTGCAGCGGTGTTGGGCTTATCTGCATGTCTGTCATGGTGGCAATACTGTTATTCTGCGTCAATCCGATGGGGTAGGGTGGTTTCACCTGCAACACGCATACTACACAGAAGGACCCGGTGATGTGATGTCCCACGGTTTTGACCGCAGCTTTTGCCGGTTGTTCGCGCTTGCTTGCCGACTAATTCGTTGTGGCTGTAAATTCTTTGCTATGCGTCACTGCCTCGTCCAGGGAAGCCTTCAACTGGTCGGCCAATAGATGGACATGAGGTTCCTTCCACATGGTAAAAATGTTGCCTGGTACGAATCGGACATCCAGTTCACCAACAGCTATGTCGTACCAATCGCTAACTCCTTTTTCAAGATTATGAGAGAATTCATCACGTACGAGACAGGTAATCCGACCTGAGTAAGGTTCCGGTCTGTAACTCCTTCGAGCCTTGCTGAAAGCAGCCATAAAACGGCGCCAACGATGAATTTCGACAGGTATGAATCTGTGGAAAATCCTGAAATGCCAGAGAACTCGATTGGAGAAGGCATTATATAACGCGGGGATGAGTGGTCTGCTTTTCAAATGAAAAATCAAAAGACGATAATATCCTTTTGCATATTTCATATATCTGGAAAAGGTTCTGGATGATTTTCTCGGTTTTAGTGGAGAAGGAGTCAGTAGGGCAAGCAAGTTCACAGTTTGTCCTTGCGACTCCAGTTGATGTGCCATTTCTAGAACAATGGCACATCCGAATCCAGAAGCACCCAGGTAATAAGGACCAGTAATCTGGATTGTTCGTATCGCATTGATGTAATGAGCAGCCATGTCTTGAATCCGGGTGAGTGGAACCTGTCCCTTTTCCGAACCCAACGCGCTCAGGCCGTAAAATGGCTGTTCCGGACCCAGAAGGTGCGCCAGATCATAAAAATGCAGAACTCTACCTGAACAACCGTGTACACAGAAAAAAGGGGGCTTTGAACCGCCAGGTTGAATCGGCACCAGCGAGGACCAAGGCGTAGCAAGTCCTTCCTGCTGGATAATGCTGGCCAATTGCCCGATTGTCGGTGCCTGGAAGAGGGTGGTCAGGGGAAGATCTTTACCGAGTATTTTCTGTATCCGGGTAAATAGACGCACAGCAAGCAGTGATTGTCCCCCAAGATCGAAGAAATTATCGTGGACACCCACACGTTCAAGACCGAGCACTTCGCCCCAAATTTTCGCCAGGACCTTTTCAACCTGGGTACGGGGCCCTACGAATTTCGTCTCAAGCCGGTCGCGTTCCAACTCCGGCTCCGGCAGCGCGCGATAATTCACCTTGCCGTTCGGGGTCCGGGGCAACGCATCCAGGAACATGAATGCGGACGGGATCATGTAGTCTGGCAGCTTCTGTTGCAGGATACCGCGGATTTCGGAGATGGAGGGACGGGCGGCTTCATCAGTCGCCAGATAGGCAACCAGGTACTTGTCGCCATGTGAATCCTCGCCGGGAACAACGACAACGTCTCCTATCGCAGGATGTTGACCCAGCACGTACTCGATCTCTCTGACTTCGATCCTGAAGCCACGGATCTTGACCTGCGTATCCTTCCTCCCCATGAACTCCAGACTGCCATCGAAACGACGACGCCCCAGGTCTCCCGTACGGTAGAGGCGCGCACCCCCTGGCTGCGGTGGGGGATCGAACGCTGCTCGGGTGAGCTCCGGCCGATTCCAGTAGCCCACCGCCACATAAGGGCTCCGAATCGCGATCTCTCCGTAGACCTCTGTTTCCTGGCCATCCTGATTGAGCAGAGCCACCTCGGTGTGTTCGACGGGATACCCGACCGGCATCGTCTTCCCGATAATCTCTGTCGAGTGGTTTGCAACGAATTGCAGACTCACCGTGGACTCGGTCGGACCCAGTCCGTTGACGAACAGGCAGTTCCGGTCGAAATGCCGCAAATAGGCCTCGAAATCCGCCCGGGTGGCCACCTCGCCCCCTAACACGATGAGCCGCAAGGACGGCAGGGCGGGTACCTCCTCGAGGGTCCTGGTCCAGTAGCGGTAGACCGTGGGGGTGGAGTGATAGATCGTGATCGCATTCCGCGCCATCCACGCCGGGATGGTGGCGGGATCGGTTTCCCTGAGATCGAGCGGATGCAGGGTGGCCCCGTTCAGGAGCGCCCCATAGAGATCCATCACCGCGGCATCGAAGCCGTAGGGGGCCAGCAATGTGAGACGGTCTTCTGCGCTCAAATGCAGATTATTCGTATACACGCGGATGTGATGCAGCACATGGCGATGGCTTTGCATCACGCCTTTGGGTACACCCGTCGTCCCGGACGTATAGAGGATGGAGGCCAGGTTATCCGGAGAGACCTGATTTTGGGGATTGCCCGTGTCGGCCCGGGTGAATGCCTCATCGAGGACCAGCACCTGACCCGCCGCCTCACCCAGTTGGCGGGCCAGGGGCAGGAATCGGGATTCCGTGAGGACCGCCAGCGCACCGGCGTCCGTGACGATGGCCTCCAGACGCGCCGGTGGGGACAATGGATCCAGGGGCACGTAGGTGTACCCGGACTTCAGGACACCAAGGACAGTCGCCAGCATAGGAGCGTCCTGACCACACAACAGCGCGACGCGAGCGTCAGCCGGGAGCGCCTTTGACAGCAAGGTATGGGCAACCTGGTTGGCGCGTCGGTTGAGTTCTTCGTAGGTCCACTCATATCGCGCTGTCTGGACCGCCAGCTGCTCAGGCGTCTCATGAGCCTGCTCTTCGAACCTGGCAGGAATCGACTCGGCCAGTGCAGTATCGGGAAAGGCTACGAAAGGCTCCGCGGTACAAACAGGGTCCGTCCGGTCCACGGACCGGGTTCGGTCTGCCTTACCCAGCAAGGAAACGCTCGAGATCGGGTGATCCAGTGACTCGGACAGGTGCGTAAGCACCTCCTGGAAATGCCCGGCCATCCACGCGATTGTGTTGACGTCGAACAGATCGCGGTTATAGCTCCACCGTACAATGGCGCCGGTGCCGGTGAGAAACACATACAGTGTCAGGTCGAACTTCGCCGTCTCTGTCGAACTCCCCACTCGTGTGACCGTCAGACCGGGAAGACTAAAGCTCGTCTCCGAGAAATCGACCAGGTTCAGGAACACCTGAAACAGGGGAGTCCGACTCAGGTCGCGTTCCGGTTGCAGCTCCTCGACCAGTTTCTCGAAGGGCAGTTCCTGATGCGCATAGGCACCGAGGCAAACCTCCCGGACCCGCCGAAGGAGTTCCCGAAACGTCGGGTCTCCACCGAGTTTCGTGCGCAGCACGAGGGGATTGAGAAAGAGCCCGATCATCCCCTCGAGCTCCGGGCGTGGCCGATTCGCCACTGGCGAGCCAACCATGATGTCCTCCTGGCCCGTATGCCGAGACAACACCAGGGCAAAGGCGGTGAGCAACGACATGAACATCGTGACGCCTTCCGACTGGCTCAAAGCCCTCAAGGACGAGACGACCGACTCCGGAAGCTCGACGGCATGATGCCCCCCGCGGTGCGTTTGCACCGCCGGACGCGGGAAGTCCGTGTGCAGATTCAACTGATGAGGCGCATCGGCCAACTGCTCCGTCCAATAGCTCAGCAGCGCCTCCAGGGCCGCGCCCTGCAGCCACTGTCGCTGCCACACCGCATAGTCAGCGTACTGAACGGGTAAGGGTCCTTGCTGGCCAGCCTTTCCGTGACGGGCCGCCTCGTAGCCTGTGGCCAGCTCACGATAGAGGATGTCCATCGACTGGCCGTCCGCGACGCTGTGGTGCAGAACCAGGACCAGGGCGTGCTCGTCAGGGGAGAGGCGAATGAGGGTGAAGCGGAATAGTGGGCCCTGCCCGAGATCGAAGGGGCGCGTGTACTCCTCCAGGACCTTCTGCCGCAGCGCTGACTCCTGTTCCTCAGGGGAGTTGTTGTCCAGTTCAACGATGGGGAGTGAAAGGTCACCACCCGGGGCAATGACCTGAACGGCCTCCTCCTCGACGAAGGCATAACGGGTCCGCAGAACCTCGTGGCGTTGCAGGAGTCGGGAAAGACTCTCTTCCAAAGCCGGAACGTCCAGGGGGCCCGAGAGCCGAAACGCGGCCGGCATGGTATAGGCGGTGTCACCCGGGTCGAGCTGGTCCAGGAGCCACAGCCGTTCCTGGGCAAATGACAGGGGCAGTCCGCCCTCCCGTGGGACCGGAACCAGCTGCGGCCGGACCAAGGGATGGGTGGCAGAGGCGGCGTTCGCCAGGAAGTCGGCGATCCCCTCGATCGTCGGGTTATCGAAGAACACCCGGAGCGGCACTTCGACCTCGAATGCCTTGTACACTCGTGATAGCACCTGCGTAGCCAGCAGCGAGTGGCCACCGAACTCGAAAAAGTTGTCCTGAATCCCTATCTGATCCAGTCTCAACACCTCCTGCCAGATCTTCGCCAGTTGCTCCTCGGTGGGTGTCTGCGGCGCCACAAAGGCCATCTCCAGGGACGCGCGACTTTCCTCCGGGGCGGGCAATTCCTTCCGGTCGACCTTGCCGGTGGGCGTCAGAGGCAAAGCATCCAGCATGACGAAGTGCGCCGGCACCATATACTCGGGCAGGCTCCGCTGCAGATGCCGACGGAGTTCGCCGGGCGTAACACCCTGTGGCGATACCACGTACGCAACCAGTCGTTGATCCCCCGGCGCCTCCTCCCGCACAAACGCCACCGCCTCATGGACCGATGGGTGCACGCTCAAGAGAGCTTCGATCTCCCCCAGCTCGATGCGATAGCCTCGCAGCTTTACCTGATGATCCCTGCGACCAAGAAACTCCAGGTTTCCGTCCGGTCGATATCGGGCCAGGTCCCCGGTCCTGTACAGCCGGGCCCCCGGGTCGGCACTGAAGGGGTGCGGCACGAATTTCTCCGCCGTCATCTCCGGCTGGTTGAGATAGCCCCGGGCCAGCCCTGTTCCTCCGATATACAGTTCGCCTATCGCTCCGATCGGGACCGGCTCCAATCGGGCATCCAATACATAGAGCTGCGTGCTGTCGATGGGGTGCCCGATGGGAGGCAGGGTCGGCCAGCCCTCCGGCGAACCGCTTAAGGCATAGCTCGACACCACGTGACTCTCGGATGGCCCATACTGATTCACCAGGACTCCATCAGGCCGATGATGCATGAATCGGGCAACCGACTCCGAGATCTTCAACTGCTCCCCGGCCGTGATTACCTCCTGCAGGGAATACAGGGCGCGGCCGTGTTCCTCAGCCACATTGGCCAATTGCTGGAGCGCCACAAAGGGCAGGAAGATCCGTTGGACCGCGTGTCGGTCGAGGACATCGAGGAGCTGAGGGAAATCCGCCCGCATCGACTCCGGAACCATCAGGAGCCGCCCACCGGTCGCCAGGGTCGAGAAAATCTCCTGAAGGGAGACATCGAAACTGAGCGAGGCAAACTGCAGGGTCGTGCTGTCTCTGGGCGAATGCTGGGCCTTGGCCTGCCACTCGATCAGATTGGTCAATGTCCGGTGACACAAGGCCACGCCCTTGGGTCTACCCGTGGAGCCCGAGGTATAGATCACTACGGCCAGATCCTCAGCGGTGGTCTCGCTGACGGGAGTGTGGGTAGGGCCCTGAGCGATCGTCTCCGAATCCGTATCCACGCAGACGACCCGCGCCTGATAGGGAGGCAGAGCCTCGACCATCGAATGCTGAGTCAAGAGAACCTTCACGCCACTGTCGGCTGCCATGAAAGCCAGCCGCTCGGCCGGGTAGGCGGGATCAAGCGGCACGTATGCTCCACCTGCCTTCAGCACCCCGAGCAGGCCCACGATCACCTCTTGTGAACGGTGCATGGAAATGCCGACGAGCGCCCCTGGTCCGATACCGAGACTTCGCAGGTGGTGCGCAAGCTGATTCGCGCGGGTATTCAGGTCCTGGTAGGTGAGTATCTGATCTTCGAACTCAGCCGCCGTTGCAGCGGGCGTCCGGGCCACCTGGGATTCGACCACTTCATGGATGCAGGCTTGAGGTACCTCGACCCGAGGCGTATTCCAGTCCGCCAGAAGTTGATGCCGCTCCGCCTCGTCCAGTAGAGAAATCTCCGAGAGCCGCAGGGCTGGATCTAAAGCGACCTCAGTCAGAACTTTCCGAAGGTGGGTTCCAAAACGCTCGATTGTTGCCCTGTCGAACAATCCTGCATTGAAGACCAAGTTCACGTGGAGCTCTTCTTTGTCCTCCCCAACGAAACACTCCAGATCCATCCGGGTCGTCGTAATCTCTTTTCCGATCGGTCGAATCGTCAATCCCTGGAACGCAGGTGCCTCACGGGGTACGTTCTGAAAGGCAAACAGGATCTGAAAGAGCGGGTTGCGACTGAAGTCCCGTTCCGGCTGCAGCTCTGCCACCAACTGTTCGAAGGGCAGGTCCTGGTGTTCGTTCGCTCCCACCGCCACTTCGTTCACCCGCGCCAACACCTCCCGAAAGCTCGGATCGCCTGACAAATCCGTACGCATCACCAGAGTGTTCACAAAGAACCCCACCAGGTTCTCCAGTTCCAGGCGGGGCCGATTGGCGATGGGCGAACCCACTGCGATATCGGTTTGCCCCGTATACCGGGCGAGCAAGACCTGAAAGGCGGCCAGCAGCGTCGTCGCCAACGTCACTTCCGCCTGGCGACTCAAGGCCCGAAGGTCACGGGCTAACGATCTTGCTAACTGGAAGGTATGGCTGGCGCCCGTATGAGTCTGCACTGGCGGGCGGGGCCGATCTGTAGGCAGGTCCAGGTTGGACAAGCCCGTGAGGTGCGTCCGCCAATAGCGCAGTTGGTCCTCGAGGACTTCACCAGTCAGCCACTGGCGTTGCCAGTGGGCAAAGTCCACGTACTGAACAGGAAGAGCAGGCAGTGTGGGCATCTGCTGGAGCACCTGGGCGTTGTAGAGAGCTGCCAGATCTCTTTGAATAATCCCGCGCGACCAACCATCCGTAGCAATGTGATGGACTGTGATCAAAAGAATGTGCTCTTCAACAGCGATACTGATCAGCGCGGCACGAATGACCGGACCATGCGTTAGATCGAAGGGACGGAGAATCTCTTCTTCAATCAGGTTTTTCGCGGCTATCTCACGCTCGGCCTCGGGCAGCGCCTTGAGGTCATGCTCCGACAACAGGAGCGGGCAATCATCGTTGATGACCTGGACCGGTTTGTCGTCGATCGTGGGGAAACAGGTCCGCAAGGATTCATGC
>JARFQV010000227.1 GCA_029287615.1 Pseudomonadota bacterium
CTTTTTTACCGCGGAAGGTGTGAATTCCTGGGCGGTTCTGGGTTGTTTGCTGATCGCAAGCCTGCTGGAGGGGGTTGGTTTTGTCAGTCTCGTACCATTACTCACCGTCGCTGGTGGTGTGCAGGAGGAAGACCCGTCCCCCCTGACCGAGTTTGTTAGCGACACGATGTTGAGCCTCGGGATTCCGATGGATATCGGTATTCTGATCTTCTTCTTCATCACCATGATGACCCTTACGTCGCTGCTGAATTTTCTTGCCATGGTATACGTGGGTTCATCCGTTGCGGAGTTTTCAACCGGTATTCGGTTACGGCTTATCAGAAGTATCTTCAAGGTCCGCTGGAGCTATCTGATACACAATCCGATCGGCCGCTTCACCAATGCAATCGGCGCACAGGCGAACAAGGCCAGCAGGGCGTATGAGCTTGCCGCGACCTTTTTCGCGCAGGCAATCAAATCTATCGTCTATCTTGCAGCTTCCTTTGTGATCTCGTGGGCGATCACGCTCATTGCCATTGCAATCAGTCTGATCATCGTCATAAGCCTGCATTCCCTGGTGCGGATGGCACGCAAGGCCGGTGCACGTCAGACGCAGACCATGAGGGAACTGGTGATCTATCTCACCGATACACTGATCAATATCAAACCGCTCAAGGCCATGACGCGCCAGTCTGCCTTCACACACCTCATTGAAAAGAAAATAAGAGCCCTGAAAAGAGCCATTCGGTACGACATCATCAGCGGTGAGGGTCTCAAGAACAGCCAGGATATCTTTATCACCGCCATTCTGGGCACGGGTTTTTACATATCGATTACGTACTTTCAGATGAGCGTGGTCGATCTGATCGTCGTTGGGCTGATGCTGAAGAAGTCGACGACCGCCATCACCAAGATTCAGCGTGTATACCAGCAATCCATGAACGTGGAGCCACCCTATCTCGAAATCATGGAATTGATCGACGAGACCAGGGCCGTGCCGGAACAGAGCACCGGCACCCGGGATGCCACCTTTGAGCGGGGAGGGTGTTTCGAGAATGTCGGTTTCAGCCACGGGGACCACGAGGTCCTGCGTTCCGTCTCGCTCGAGATACCGGTTGGTACCGTAACCGTTCTGACGGGTCCCTCCGGCTCCGGGAAGACTACCCTGGTTGATATCCTGATGGGCTTGTACGCACCGGACAGCGGGCGGGTTCTGATTGACGATACCTCTCTTGCAGAGATCAATCTGGACAGCTGGAGACGGATGATCGGCTATGTTCCCCAGGAACCGCTGCTCTTTCATGACAATATTTTTACCAATATCAGCCTGGGTGATCCCGAGATCGGCAAGGAAGAGGTCCGCACGGCACTGCGGATGGCCGGTGCGCTCGATTTTATCGATGCCATGCCAGAGGGTCTCATGACGGTGACGGGCCAGCATGGTGCGAAGCTGTCGGGCGGCCAGCGCCAGAGAATCGCCATTGCGCGTGCCCTGGTACATCGTCCCAGGCTCCTGATCCTGGATGAGGTGACCAGTGCGCTGGATGCCATAACGGAAAAGGAAATCTGCAGCAACATCGAGCAGTTATCCGGAGAGGCGACCATACTGGCCATTACGCACCGACCGGCGCTGCTGGAGATCGCAGACAGGGTGTACAGTATCAGCGAGGGTACTGTGGTTGAATCGGGTCCGGTACACCCGACAGACACGGTTTCCGGACCCTAGCCAGACAGCTCCCCGGGGAGCGGGGACTCGTTAGCGTGGCGGGACATCCGGGCCAGAAAAGGTTCAGCCGGCAAAGTTGAGTTCTGTCCTGTCGAGCCAGGGTCTGCACCGGACTACCGGAAAAATACGACCACAACAGGGATACCCGTCCCGCGGATACATGTATACTCATCACCATATCATTTCTGGGGTATTTGTCCTGTGGTGCGTCTGAACAGAAACCGCAGCTTCCGCTCGTCGGTCAAACACAACGCTGCATACAGATAGTTCCAAGAGAGGATTGTCAATGCAAGAACCTATTCTCATCGGTGTTGGATCGACAGAGGCACAGATGCTTGCCGTCGATGTGCTCTCCTATACCCTGCGCAAGCACACACAAAGAGAACTCGAGGTTGTTCCCCTGTATCGCTGCGGGATTCCGATACCAAGCCCGCGGGATCCGCGCAATATCTCGCGTACCCCGTTTTCATTCCAGCGCTTCCTGTTACCCGAGCTGGGGAAGTTCAAACGCAGGACCATCTATCTCGATTCGGACATGATCGTGTTCAAGGATGTTGGGGCGCTATTTGATACCGAGATGGAAGAATTCGATATACTGGCATGCCAGGCAACACCGGGGCGCAAGGAAAGGATCGTTTACAGCGTCCTGCTCATCAGCGCGGACTGTCCCTGGAAGATTGACGATATTGTACGGAAGCTCGACAGCGGCGAGTTTTCCTACGAAGACCTCATGTTCAAATTCAAGGTCCCGGGCCGCGTCGATGTACGGCTGCCCTATCACTGGAATTCCTGTGAACACTACGAACCCGGGGAGACCGCCCTGCTGCATTATACCGACATGTGGCTGCAGCCCTGGCTGGTCACAAAAAATCCACTGGCCAGCCTGTGGGTGAGTGAATTACTCGGTGCCATCCAGGCGGGCGTTGTCACCACCGGCGCGGTTGCCGACGGCGTCAAAAAACGCTGGGTGAGGCCCTCGCTTCTCTACCAAGTAGAAAACGGGATTCCCGACCCGAAGGATATTCCCTTCTGGGTTCGCCTGAAGGATATACCCTTTACCCGGTATTGCCGGGAGAAAAAATTCCGTATCTTCTGAAGCGCTACCAGGCGGACTGTCACAGCAGGATAGCTCTGCACGGGATCATGCCGGGAAGAACTCAACGTGATCCCTGAAAACCGCGGGTGTCAGTTCGATGTATCTGGTGAAACCCGGTTCGGCCTGCGCCACCCAGTTTGCATAGGAAAATACCGTGCATCCCTGCAGGGATGCATACAATCCGACAGAGCTTAGATTGACGAAGTAGCGAATGTCGGGACGGGCATGGGCCAGCTCTTCCAGGCAGACCTGGTCCGGCAATTGCACGGCCCTGACCCCGCCTTCGTGCAGGGTAGTACGGATCCTGTCCCCTTCCCCGCTTTCGATCTGTGCAGGGTGCAGCTTGTAATGAATCTGCGTGACGCCCCCGGAAGACAGGTGCATGCCCAGCCGCCGCAGGGCCACAAGGAGACTCTCCAGACGAATGCGCCGGTGAATGGTCAGTGCATCGAGGGCAAGGATGTTTTCAACCGACGCCAGCCGTGTGTCCACGGGTTTTGCAAACACGTTTTCAAGTACCACCCGGTTTGACAGATCCGGAAATACCTCGTTGCTGACACCATATACCCTGGAGTAGCCATCATCGAAGAAGCGGGATTCCCGGACCCGGAAACGATAGGTGATTTTCTCCTTCAGTCCCGGCTCCGTGGGAGGATGGGTGCGTTCTATTTCCGCACGGGTGCAGTAACTGTTCAGTCCCTCCTCCAGGTAGGAAAAACCGGTGCACCCGGGATTGCTTCTGATGATCTGGATGTATCGTTCCATGGTCTGCGGGGTATACAGATGGAATGATTCTCCGCCGGTCAATTGATGCACCAGGCGGTCCTGCGTTTTCACCACCTGCCAGCCAAGCCTGATCCGGTGCGCCATACTGCCCTTGATCCGCGGTGTTTGCGCGGCCCGGGCCTGGGGATACGGCAGATCCTGCGGGGTGAAATTCCTTGTCGTGAGGAATGCCACGTCTTCCGGTGAAAGGCCTTCCCGGGCAACGACCTGCCTCGCAACCAGGCAGGTGATGTAGCTGTGAACAAGAAACAGGTGCTTCATGGGCCTGGTTTCGTGACCGCGGGTCGGCATGGGGAGACAGTGCGCCGGGACTGCCCTAACCGGCCGCATTCCGGCCGGAGAGGATCCGTTCATAGCCATCAACGGCCCTGGAGACGGTAAAGAACCCGGCGCGGGAACGCAGGATTTCCGGATCTGTTGGTGAGTCCAGGAGTCGGATAATCGCATCTGCCAGGGCGGCATCATCCCCGACCGGGACAAGTGGCCCGTATTGACCGTTCTGCAGGATCTCGGACGGGCCGCTCGGGCAATCGGTGCTGACCACTGGCGTGCCACAGGCCATGGCCTCGACAATGACGTTGCAAAAACCTTCATAACGAGAGGAAACAGCGAAGACGGCGGCCTGTTTCATGAAGGGAAACGGATTCGCGACAAACCCCTGCAGATCCATGTCAGCGGATACCCCGAGCCGGTCTGCCAGTTCCCGGATCTCCGTCTCGCGCTTGTCCGGCTTGTCCTTCTTTCCCTTCCCCGCACCCAGTATTACCAGGCGCACCGGGCGCAGTTTACGCACCCGGGCAAAGGCGCTGACCAGCGTCAGGAAGTCCTTGGCGCGCCCCAGCCGACCGGCTCCCAGGATTACCGGTGGCAGCTCCGGAGCGAACCATGGATGGTCGAGTGGTTCCAGGGACTTCTGCACAAGATCCGGTGTTACGACCGGGTTGTAAATCACCGTAATCCGGTCTTCGGGAATCCGGGTTCGTTCGGCCAGTTCCGTGGCCAGTCCCCTGGAGACGGTGACGATAGCATCGGCCTCGAGATAGGCGCGATGGCACAGGGCTGGCAGATAGCGTGCATGAAAGCCGCTACCCAGCGGATGTCCCTGCGACAGGTCATTGTGTTCCGTCAGGACCAGACGGCATCCGGAATCCGCCATACGGCAGGCAAGCCAGGCCTCTACATTCATGTAGGGTGTTCCGGTCAGCAGTGCATCCGGTTTGGCACCGCGCAGGTACTTCACCAACCCGGGCAGCCAGGCCAGGGTCTCCGAGGGCCTGTGTGTCACCAACACCGGACGGAACAGTGCAGACAGGCCGGCCGGATCGGCCCTCAGTGCGTACAGGCGTGCCAGTGGCAACGGGGCGCGATCCAGTGTAGTTAACTCTATACCCGCGGGCAGCTGATCAAGCATCGGCCCTTCGGCCTTGCATACGAGTACCTCGACCCGATGACCGCGTGCCGCCAGTTCACCCGCGATGATCAGCAATACCTTCTGACGGCCTCCGCCCCCCAGATTTTCGAGGAAAAAGGCGATATGCATACTCGCGGGGTGCCGTGCGGAATCCACCCGTGCGGCATCACCGGTGGGTGTCGCACTAGCCTCGTCTTCGTAGCTCATCTATGGTTCCCCTCGTGATGGCGGAAGCCTTCAGGGCGCGCGCCCAGCGTTCACCCTGACGCAACGAACCGGTCCATATCTTGAATTTCGTCTTCCAGTACTTGCGTTGCAGTTGCCGGAGCGAGGTGGTGTTCACATCACGGCTCATCCGCACCCTGCTTTGACCCTTTCCGTAGTAGAAATCCCACAGGTATTGCCGGCTCAGTCGATCCCTCGCGATATAATGCCGGACCCTGGCCGTTTCCACCCAGGCGCCGGTCTGGCCCTGATCCAGCAAACGTCCCAGAAAACTGACTTCCTCCCCGCCGATCATATCCTGGCCCTTACGGCCAAGGTCGGGGTCAAAGCGCAAATCCACACAGGCCTCCCGTCGAATGGCGAAGTTCGCTCCGAATGGCAACGCCTTCCTGTCGTTCAGGGTGAAGGTTCCAGGTGGCATAGTGCGTACCGCATAGGCGCCGGCAAAGATCTCGAAATTCTTTTTCAGCCAGGCCGGTGGGGTAACCGGGAACCAGGGGTCCACCGGACCCCCGAAAAATACCGCGGCCGGTGTTTCTGTCGCAGCCTTTGTGTAGGCAGCCAGCCAACCCGGATCGACCAGGGCATCGTCGTCCGTCCACAAAATCAGTTCACCTGCCGCCTCGTCCAGCACCCGGTTGCGGGCGTGAGACAGTCCCTGCCGGGGCTCGTTCAGTTCCCTGAGGGGGAGCCGTGCCGAATGCCCCTCGATTACCGCTGAGGTATCATCAGTGCAGTTGTTGTTGACGACCAGAATTTCCCAGTCAATGCCAACCGGAATGACCAGATGTGCCATTTCCGCAAGCGCGGCATCCAGGAGGGAAGACCTGTTCCAGGTGCAGATGGCAATCGAAATCCGCATGCTGTTATATTACCCCTTTCAGTTCAGGTGCTTGTGGTGAGCGGAGGGCGCGCCGGTCTGTCTGGTTTGACGCCATGGCGGCGTCTCCCGTAAAGTACCGCTGCCATGAACGGTCAATCTTCCCGACAGGACAAGCAATCCCGGGGCGGTACGGTATCGATCCTGATCAAGTCAACCAAGATCGCCCTCATTATACTCGGCATTATTATTGCGGGTATCGTTTTGATGATCTGGCTGGGTGGTGATCTGTCGACCCTGCCATTCAATTACGACGGTTTTGACTGAGAGGTAATGCACAGCAGCCAGCAGAAGTCCTCACTGTTTGCGAACCTCATGCTGATTGCAGGCTCGCTGGTCGTGACTGTGCTGATGCTGGTAGTGCTGGAGGCCGGCCTCCGCCTTGCCGGGATCGGTGCAGCCGACGAGGCGGTCGCCTCGCGCCTTAAATACCAGCAGATCTATCTGCCCGTCATCCAGCCGTCGCAACGACCCGATGGCACGGATATCCTCCGGACCACAGACAGCCGGCTGCCGTACCAGTCCATACTCGCCGAAAAGCCCGCCGACGGGTTGCGTATCTTCACCTTTGGGGGGTCGGCGACCGCGGGCCTTGGTTTCAGTCCCAACGTGACCTTTGCCCGTCATCTCGAGCGTATGCTGGAAACTGCCTATCCCGAACGGACCGTGGAGGTGGTGAACCTCGGGATCGTGGCCCTTGCCGCGCGCCAGGTGAGGGTACTCGTTGAGGATGCATGCCGCAATTTCGAACCGGATGCGGTACTGGTCTATTCCGGAAACAACGAATTCCTGGAGATGCATGCCGAAAAATATGCGGCAGCCAATGCTGGCATGATGGCGCGCCTCGGTAATCACCTGTTGAAGACCAACCTCTACCGCCTGCTGGATCGTATCCTGCGGGGGCCTCCGGATACACCCTCACTCGGCAATCAGAATATGTCCATCGCCGACCTCCAGATGACCGAGGACGAATTGATCCGTGATATCGAGGTCACTCCCGAGGAGATCGAGGCGGTCAACGATCGTTATGAAAAGACGATCGACGGTATGGTCAGTGCATGCCGGGAGTTGCAGGTACCGGTCGTGCTGATGACGGTGGCGTCGAACTGGGAATGGCGGGGGCGCGAGGATCTTCCCGCGGACTGGCTCGATGAGATCGTCGCGGGCAGGGATATCCCGGATACCGGGCGCCTGCGTCGGGCAAGGGATGTACTCTCGGAGCAGATCGAAACAAGTCCCGCGCGGGAGCGCTATGAGCTGTTGTTCAGGCGGGCCATGGTATCGGCCGAGCTGGGTGATATTCAGTCTGCCCGGGATGACTTCCGGGCTTCGATGAATAATGACCCGCATTTGCGCCGGGCACTGGATTCCTTTGCCGATCGCGTGCGCAAGGTTGCCACGCAGCGTGATGTGACGCTGGTGGATGTTGTTGAGCACCTGTCCTCGCAGGCCCGGCACGGGATTACCGGATTCGATGAGTTCTACGATTATGTCCACTTTACGCCACGGGGGGTGGTGCTGGTGGCCGCTGAAGTGTTTCGTGCCATGGTGGATGCCGGGATCCTGCCGGAGCCGGACGGGTTTGATCCGGATGACTATCAGCAGGCGCGGCTGGAATGGCAGGCCGGACTGCCCAGGGATCCGCTGGATGCCGGGGACTGGATGGGATTTGGATTCGAACGCTCGGGGATCGCTGAAAGGGATCTCTGGAAGTATGACAAGTTCATACAGTCACTCGATGAGCGAATCGATGCCAGTCCCGATGATATACATGCCCTGGTATATCGTGGAAACGCCCATGCCTTTCGGGTTGATGGCGCGGCACAGGCCGCGCGTGACTACCAGGCTGCACTGGCTATCGCTGCTGGAGACACCGTCATACGTTCAAACCTGGAGCGACTGCTGTTCGAGCGCCAGCCGTGAGCGGGAGTCGCATCACCCGCCTGCTTGCGGCACTGCTCCCCCCCGTACTGCTGATCCTCTTGCTGGCGCTGGGTGCCGAGGCCTGGATACGCTACCGGGCATTCGGTATCGATGCACTGGTAGAACCCGCCCGGTTCATGGCACCGCGCTACAAGTTCGGGTGTGTCGAGAGCGGGCCAGATGGTGAACTCATGACACCCGACTGCCGAATGCGCTACACCGGAGTCGACCTGATTACCAATCGCCAGGGACTCAATGACCGTGAGGTCGACGAGAAAATCCCGCATTATCGGGTCCTGGCCCTGGGTGATTCCTACACCATGGCTGCCGGTGTACCACAGCGCGAGGCCTGGCATGCCATCCTGGAGGAGCGCCTTGGCCGGGATATGCAGTCACCCGGATTCCTCGAGTTCTATAACTACGGTCGCATGGGGCGCAACACGGCGGATCAGGTGACTGACCTCGAGCATGCGCTGGGTATCTGGCCCCTGGACGGCGCCCTCGTCGCCGCGGTGCCGAGTGATTTTCTGGAGAACCTCGTCAGGTCGGAATCCTGCAGGCCAGGTGATGAACAGCACCATCTGACGGAACAGGAGGCAGACTACTACCGGCGTGTGCGTAAGGGAGAGAATCCGTTTACCGCGCTGTTCAACAAGGCCGAGCACGAGACCGGGATGTGGATCTTTCCCCTGATCAGTGATCATGTGCGAAATCTGTTACGGGGCTTGCGCAGCGGACCCGCTGATGCAGATTTCGAGGAAATCATATCGACGAAGGCAGGTGAAATTTTCCGTTCCTGCGCAATCCGCATGCGGGAGATTGCCGATGCTGCCGGAATCGACCTGGCATGGGCGATTCTGGCCTATGAGCCTCATCCCGATTCCACGGTCATGTTCGGGGTGCTCCGTGAACTGGGGGAGCCGGTGATATCGATGCAGGATGTGCATGAGCAATTCGGAAGCCGGCAGGATATGTACATATCCAGTGCCGATAATCACCCGAATTCAGCGGTACAACAGATCTATGCCGCGCGAATCCATGACTTTCTGGAAGAACTGGGCTGGCTGCAGCAGGCGCGGGAGGCATTGGCACGGAAATCCCACCGGGATCCCGATGAAAAATAAGGACAAGACGAGCAGATTCTCCCGTCAGTCCCGTCTCCTGCTGAGATGTGCCTGCCTGATCAGTTCTTCCAGGTAGGGTTTGGCGCCATCCAGCCAGACCCGATGTCCTTCCCGATTCCAGTGCATATCCCCGTTGGGCAGATAGAGGTTTTTACCCGTGCGTTCATGGTATTCCAGCATGTAGGTCGTGGGATCGATACATTCGATCGAGTTGCGATCGCAAAAATCCCGGATCAGCCGATTGGGTCGCATCAGGTCAAACCGGTCACCTCTCAGATGATACTCGATCACGGTGGCGCGCCAGTCTTCCGGTTGCACCTGAAATCTCTGCGGGAAGACCAGCACGGCGAATGGTATGCCACGGCTTCGGCAAACCGCTTCTGTTTCCCGTAGAATTTCGAAAAGCCGCTGGTATGCGATATCGATCTCGACCGGTGGATTCCGCAGGAATATTCCAAGGCCGTGGACTCCATCGAAGAGTTTTGGCTTTATGGCATCATTGTTCGAGGTGGCTATCGCATCACCTTCACCCAGTAGCTGTTTTTCGATAATGAAATGATACAGATTGCGGCGTTGCAACCACTCGGGCGGCCATTCACGCTGACCGGCAAGCAAGGCGTCGTCAGGGATATCGTGCGAGCGCAGATCATCGAATGTGATCGCTTGCGGGTGAAGTGCAATGTAGGAGTGCGCAATGTCGTTGCCAAGGGTGAGGCCCAGCAGCACGATATGCGGATTCCATCCGAAACCTTCCTCAACGAGGTATTGCAGCCCCAGACTGGGCGCGGGGGCCAGCGATATCAGGACCTCTGCAGGGAAGAGCTCTGTTGTGCTCCATTCTTCCAGGCGGCGGGAGAATGTGTCGAACTGATCCACCCGGTAACCGGCGGTAAACGAATCTCCAAGCGATAATATTCTGATCGTGCCCTCAGGGGGATGACTTTCGAATTCTTTCTCGTGGCGAAATCCCTGGCTGTTATTCGTCCATTGCACCGTACCGCCATACCCGTCCCGTACCGGTGCACTGAAACCTTCCAGAAGGGAGAATCCGTCTCCCGCAGCCCCGCCACTGTGTGAGACATCACCGTAATCGAGCTGGCTACGTGCCCGCTCTCTCTGGTGGTCGATATAGAATTCGATCAGGTTCTCGACGACAAGCAGGCTCAGGAAGGTAGCCAGGAATATGGTCAGTGTGCCCAGCAGGATTTTCCGCCGCCGGCTCATTCCGGCCAGTCGGTCCTCGCTGTTATTTGTGGATGGCGGGATTTCAGGCATCGCCCGGTAACATGGCTGATTCTGTTCTATCGGAGCGGGCCTTGAAGCTCCTGCCCTTGCAGCGGAGATAGCGGGTAACGGGCCGGATGATATCCACGCTCGGGGCGTATATCGCGACGGATCTCAGCTCAGTGTCTCGATGTTGATCGTAAGGGTCTTGCGCATCGTGGTACTGCTGGTACCAGTCATGGGGCGCACAGAATGCCAGGAGTTGAATGTCTTTACGAACAGGACTGCCTGGTTGGGAGTATAGTCATAGGTATCCAGAATCTCCATCTCATCGAATCCCGCCGGCCGGTTGACGTGGTTAAAGCTGAGACGGGTGCTCTTCGGGCGGTTTACATCGGTGCCTCCGCCAAAGGCCGGATCCCATTCACCTTCCCGGGCCATGGAGACAACCAGGGTTACGATCTTGCGGGTTGCATCGGTGTGAGGTACCTGGTTCCCGCCATCTGCCGGCATCATGGAGAAATCGAAGCGCGACTTCAGTCGCGGGGCACCCGGACACAGGTGTCCCCGGGCAAGGGCCTTGATTCTTTTAACGATCCTTCGGCCAGGGGAAATATATTTAAATCCCAGATCCACATCATGATCACGGAGTGTTTCAATCACCCCATAAGTAAAGTCGTCACTCGTGATCCACTCATGAAACTGTTTCCAGACCGGTTTCATCCGGAGAAATTTGTAGTATTCGGAAGGATTTTCCCTGTCAGAGAGCGTGAATTTTTTACCCTCCTTCCCCAGGTAGTCATAGCTTTTGAACAGTTCCTGCGGAGGGTAGTTGTCTGCAAGTTGCGTATAGATCTCCGGCTTCATCAGGGGCTTGACCAGTCCGATTGGAAACGGGTCGTAGCGCAGTTGCAGTCCATCAATAGAAAAGAACATGGTATTTCCTTTTGACTGGCCGTTTTCCAGTGATGAAGTGTGGTCTCTCGGGCACAGCGAATCAAGCTTCCCGCAGCGCACGGGCTATCAGCGCATTGCATACCGGAGCCGGGTGCCGATTTTCCGTAAAAGTGTGCATAAGGGCCTGCTGTCGAGGTTTGGTATGGTCAGTGGTTTTTGTGTAACTTGATGAAATTATTGTAAAATATAGTGGGTTGAAAACCGGCTGGCGGTTTCCGGACTACCCGGCACAGGGTGGTATGTCCACTATTGTTTACTTCGCAGGTGCGTGTAATTACCAGTACATGATAACCTTTTCAATCGCAGAGTATCTATCCGTGCATCACTCTGCCTTTCCGGTGGGCAACTCGTGCCAGTAGAAGGAATATCCCGACACGG
Organism: Pseudomonadota bacterium; assembly: GCA_029287615.1. GTDB lineage: Bacteria > Pseudomonadota > Gammaproteobacteria > UBA9214 > UBA9214 > JARFQV01. Next base: position 11,710 of record JARFQV010000227.1, read on the forward strand.
GCTCGAAATCGACTATCATATTTTCTGACCAAGGCTGGGTAACTCATTATGTCCATTCCTGATTCCAGGCAACACGATCAAAGGGAGAAATCAGGCGTCATCCGTTGGGGTATTATCGGCTGC
>JARFQV010000320.1 GCA_029287615.1 Pseudomonadota bacterium
GCCTAGTTCAGGGCCTGGTAGATGGAAATACGAAACCGGGTGAATAACTGATGTTCGTCGTATGGAAAATGCTGCGTGAATATCAGCCCGATCAGGATTTCGTCAGGGTCGGCAAAGAAATGTGTCGACGCTGCACCGCTCCAGGTACAGGTTCCCTCGCTGACCGGTTCGAGCGCTCCTGGCATGTCGATTCGCAATCCACTCATCAGGCCCCAGCCCTGGGTCGGTGAGAATGCATAGGCACCTTCGGGTAGAGAGTTTTGCATGGCCAGCTCGATCGTTTTGCGTCCAAGTATACGCACGCCATCGAGTTCACCACCGTTCAGCAGGCACTGGGCAAAGCGGGCATAGTCGCCGATGGTCGAAAACATTCCGCCACCGCCAGAAGGAACGCCGCGACCTTTCTCTGCAAAAGCCCCGATGTATTTATCTTCTTCTACAACCATCAGCCCGCCGTCTTCGTCATGTTTGTGGATAGAGGCAAGGCGATGCAGTTTATCCTCGGAGACGTGAAACGCCGTGTCACGCATCTTTAATGGTTCAGTGATATATCTTGCGATGTAGTCTTCAAAAGGTATGCCACTCGCACGCTGAACAACAATCGCGAGAATGTCGTCGCTGATACCGTAATGATAGGCCTTGCCGGGTTGCGCAAGCAGCGGTAGACGGGCTGCGCTTTCAAGGAAGTCATCAAGTGAACCGGTGTTCCACAGATCTGCATTCTCGTAGAGTTCGTGTACCGGTGATTCCTTGAAGAAGGCATAGGTGAAGCCGGCGGTATGATTAAGCAGCATTCTGATTGTGATCGGTGTCTTGAGGTCAGCGAGTTCCGGGTCCTCTGCGCTACCGCCAGTAAAAACCTTGAGATCCTGCAACTCCGGAATGAAGTCTGTGACCGGCTGGGTGAGCAGCAGCTTGTTTTGCTCGAATAACTGGAGAACTGCAGTGGAAGTGATGACCTTGGTCATTGAGTAGATTCGGAAGATGGTGTCTTTGCTGACGTGTTCACCGGAATCAATGTCTGCTTTACCCCAGGTTTGCCAGTCAATGATCTTCCCGTTACGAACAACCATGGCGGCAGCGCCGGCATGTTTACCGTCTGTAATGTAGCTTTTGACAAGGTCGTGCATGCGTTTGAGTTGTTCAGGGTCAACCTGCTGGTCTGCGGGTGGGGACACCGGTAGCGGAATGGCGGCATGGGAGGATAAGGCTCCTGCCAGCAGTATCGATGCGAGAATCAGTCTGGTTTTCATTATTCTGTCCTTGCTGCTACGTGCATGGTGACTGGAGAAAATACCACGATAATTGGCATGACAACACAATTACAGGCAGCGAGTGTGTGACCAAGCGTTCGATACGACCGGTCTATGGATCATGCACCTTACTGGCGATGCCCCGATTCCCTGATTGCAGACGGGGGGATGCCTGGTGGCATAACAGAAGTGGATCCACGGAAACAAAGCCATAAAATATTTGCTGCTATACTGTTGTAAGTAGATTTCGCCATGATTGCAGTACCGACGAATTCACGGAATCAAGTGAGATACAACCGTTATACATCGGATACACCACTAGTATCGGAAATCGGCCTGGGCGCCTGGCAGCTGGGCGTAGACTCCGGCTGGATGAGTATGTCTGAGCAAGAGTCCGCTGCAATTGTGCATGAGTCCCTGGATCAGGGAATCAACTTCTTTGATACTGCACCGAATTACGGATATGGGACCAGTGAAACAAGACTCGGTAATGCCCTGAAGAAAACCGACAGAAGCAGGATAGTCATCAATACCAAGTTCGGTCGTACTGATGACGGCGAGATAAACTTCTCTGCAGAGTACATTCGGACCTCCCTCGAGGGGAGCCTCAGGAGGTTACAGACAGATTACGTTGATTCGCTCATTATTCATAACCCGCCTTTCGACCATCTTGATGGCAATCATAATGCGCATTATGAAACCCTGGAACGCTTGATGGATGAGGGAAAGATCAGGGCCTACGGTGCGTCACTGGACACGAATGCTGAGATGCAGCTGTTCATGAATACAACGAATGGCAAGGTGATCGAGGCATTTTTCAATATCCTTCACCAGGATGCAGAAAAGGCCTTTGAGGCGGCAAAGAAAAAGGGGGTAGGAATTGTAGTAAAGGTCCCCCTGGATTCCGGCTGGCTCACGGGAAAGTATAATGCCGACAGCAGGTTCACCGACATCAGGGAGCGCTGGTCAAGGCAGGATATTGAAACAAGGGCACAGCTGGTAGATGAGGTCCGTAAATTGATGCCCGGGGGCAGTGACATCGGGCAGGCGGCAATAGCATTCTGCCTTGCCTATGATGCGGTCTCCACAGTGATACCGGGTAACAAGACCATTGCGCAGCTGAGAAGTAATCTGGAGAGCATCAAAATGCCGGTATCAGGGGCGCTTTTGAAGAAGCTGGAGCAGTTTTATCGAGACGAGGTCGAGGCGCTAAACCTCCCGTGGTAGAGGTGGCTACAGGAATGCTGGCGCATATAAGTTCTGATGCCGTGTCACAGTTTCATTAACAAACACAACGTCGAGTATTTCTGTATCCGGATCTGCATGAGTGACCGGGCTGGTTATGGGAGAGCATCAGACGCAGTCCGACTCATGGATACACCATACCCATGTATTATTCCGGAATTTCATTGGTGGTGATTTTCAATAATCCGCTCTGATGTCAAGGCCTGAATACAGGGGTGGGCAGGAAATGTTACTGGTGAATCTGTAATCTGAACGGGTGTTTCATGTATTGTTGGCTCGACAATTAACGACAAAGGGGAAAGATCATGAAAATCATTGCAGTATTTTTACTCACAATCACACTATCAGCCTGCGGCGATAATAATGATCCTGCGACAGAATCTGAAACCGACACGTTTGCCGAAGAATACAAGGCGAAAGTTGACAAACAAGTATCCGAGTCAGTTGTAAATTCGCTGGTCCGAGAATGGGAGATATCCGAGGAACAAGTGAGGTGCCTGCTTGGTGACCTCCGTGCTTCCCAGCTTGATCGCGCGGGTTCTGATCCTGCTGTAGCAGCAGTTTTCGACAAATGCGGCGTCGATCCTGCAGTGGCTGACTAAGAGTTAAAGTGGTGAAACGCGCAGGAAATATCTTGAGCATTGAAACAGGGTGTTAGTCGTCAGATGTTCGGGCGGATACTGGTGTCCGGATGGAAGCGTCTTTTCCCCGGCAACGGTAGCCAGCACAAATGAGATTTCCCGTTATATTGAATAAAGGGAACACTCAACAAAAACAGCAGGTGCTTGACCGAAGATCATGTTACAGGCCTTCTCGAGATTCATGTGGCAGGCGCTCTGGTGATGATGGATACGGAGTTACCGGCCAGTCGATCATTTATACCGACGCATACATCGCAACGCCCCGCGCACCATGGGATTCCGGTTCCACAGTCCAGTCGCTGTAACCTGATGAATACTGTACTTGCCAACAGGGCACGGCATCCAAAGAATACGGTACCCGGTTTCAATGGCATAACATTATGATATAAATAAAAAGTAGCGGGCTATCTGGACCCGGGAGGCAGATAGGTTTGCAGCTACAGGGGCGGGAGGTCATAAAAATATCTGCGCCTGCGATCCAATATGGATATGTGGAATACGAAAAGGACCTATAAATATGAGTATTCAATTCCAGGAGTCGTCATTCCGTTTATCTGCCTCATTGCCAGGTCATGGTGATACGCTCGATTCTGCCGGTGACCGGTTGATTGGTGTTCTGCGCGGGGAGGGGTGCGGACCAGAGGTGGTCGATGCGGCACTACATATTCTTGATCGTGTAAACGCCACTGCATCAGGCAAGATCGAGATACAATTTGGCGGCGAAATCGGCTTGCCGGCCAAACGGTTGAAAGGAAAGGTCCTGACCGAAGAGATCACGGAATTTTGCGACTCGGTCTTCCAGCGCAAGGGCGCGGTCTTCTGCGGGCCGGGGGGCGGACGATTCGTCTACGAACTTCGCACCTTCTTCGATCTGTACTGCAAGTTCACACCTGTC
>JARFQV010000344.1 GCA_029287615.1 Pseudomonadota bacterium
GACCTTCATCGAGGCCCCGGGCCTGCAGCCATTCCGGATGGGCGCGTTCGTCACCGCGGCGCATGCCGGGATCCCGGTGGTACCGGTCACCATCCGGGGCACTCGCGAGATCGTCCGCGGCTCACACTGGTTTCCCCGGCACGGCGCCATCGACATCACGGTCCTGCCGCCCGTAATCCCGGCGGGAAGAGACTGGAATGCCGCCCTGCGATTGCGCGAACAAACCCGGGAACAGATCAGCCGCTATTGCGGAGAACCGGATCTGCTGGAACTGGCTCGCATTTCACAGTCAATACAATGACTTACGATAAATATCCATCTCATATCAATGACATACCAAATCCTGTAATACTGTGTTCGTCATTGAGCTGATAATGAATCAGGTAGGGAGGAATGAACCATGGACGTCTATCAGAATATCCTGGTGGCAACAGATTTTTCCGAGGCCGCTGATCAAGCGGTAAAAACGGCGGATGCCCTGGCGGGTATTCTTGGCGCGAGCCTCACCATACTGCACGTGATCGAACATTTTCCGGAAGATATACCGGTCACGGTGATACCCCCGGAAGACGTGGATCCCCAGCAATTTCTGATCGAACGCGCCCGCCGTTTCCTGGAACAACTATCCGCCAGCGTCAGCCAGCCAGTTGCGGCACTCGAGGTAGAGGTCAGTACCCAGTCCGCCGGAAGGGAAATCGTGCGATATGCACAGGGACATGATATCGATTTGATCGTGGTGGGTTCCCGTGGTGAGCAGGGAACCAGGGGCTCACCCGGTTCCGCGGCAAGCAGCGTTGTGCAGGCGGCCTCTGTGGATGTTCTGGTCATACGGCCTGCGGAATGAAGGGAAGCGGGATTCCGGTCACCTGTCTGTCGCCTAATGATAACCGGGAGACCGCCGCTATAGTCCAACACACGAAGAAACCTGGTTTGAGGCGATGAACTGGAAACAAATAGCGGGCCTGGTAGTGATGTCTGTCTGTTGTCAGGCAGGCACTGCCGCAGACTATCGTCAGATCACGCTGAATGACGGCAGTGTGATCTCGGGTGAAATCACCTCTTTTGACGGAAACAGCTACATCGTCAAGAGCACCAGCCTGGGGACGGTTGAAATAGACAGTTCGGAAATCAACGTGATCAAGGCGCCATCCGCTTCCGGCAACACCACCCGGGTGCCGGCTGTATCACCTGGCGAACTGATGTCCATGCAGGAACAATTGGCAAGGGATCCGGAAATCATGCTTCTCATCAAGAGCCTGCAACAGGACCCCCAGTTTCAGGCCATACTGGCAGACCCGCAACTGATGCAATCCGTAATGGCCGGGGATATACAGGCATTGATAAACAACCCGGAATTCAATGCCCTGATGAACAATCCCGCAATCAGGCAGATTCAGGAAAAAGCGCTCGTGCAGTAGAGTCCTCAGGGCCTGTTTCCTGACGGCTCACTTGACCCGCAACTCGATCACGCCATTGACCGAGACCGTCACCTTGCTTTCCCCCGCCTCCACCGAAACGGGCGCCTGCTCTTCGGCTGACGCCATCCTCACCATACCCCTGGGAATCGGCGGCGGAACCGGTGACGAGGTGTTGATATTCAGATCCACCAGCCGGTAGCCCTTGGCCTGGAAATTCTTCTGTACGATGCGGGCGCGCTCCTTGAAGGCATCCAGCGCCTCGCCGATGAGCCGGTTCTCTACCGCGCTGCGCGTCTCGTCGGATACCGAGAAGGACATGGACCTGACCTGCAGACGCTCCTGCAGCTGGCCAACCAGCCGGCTGAGTGCGCTGACGTCACCGCTCTCCAGCGTGAGATCCTGGCGGCCACGCCAGCCGATGACCACTTCCTTCCGATAGACGGGAAAGGTCTGGTAGCCGCCACTGCTGGCCTTGACGGCCTTCTCGGCGCGAACCTTCTCCAGTGCCCATTCCATGTCCTGGTTGATCTTGCCCGCCAGTCTGGATGGCTCATCATCCTCCCCGTAGGCATTCAGTATCACCTGCATCCTGTCATTGGCGATGGACTCACTGGTCTGGGCCTGAAAACGAATCTGGTTGTATTTCCGGTCCTCGTCATTGGCAAACGCCAGCCCGCTCATCAGTAACACCAGGACCAGGCAGGTGCCGATCAACTTCCTGTATCCCCTGTTCATGCTGCTCTCCCTGATTTCAGGCACTGGACGGGTTCTGTTGCTGTTCGAGTTGCTTGCGCACATCATCCATGTCCAGCTCCCTGACCTTGCCGATGATATCCGCCAGTGCACTCTGTGGAAGTGCGCCTGGCTGTGCCAGCAGTATGATCTGTTCCCGGAAGACCATGAGTGTCGGAATCGAGCGAATCTCAAAATTACCGGCAATCTCCCTTTCTTCCTCGGTATTGACCTTGCCAAAGACGATATCCTCGTGTTTATCCGACTCGGATTCGAAGACCGGGGCAAAGCTCTTGCAGGGCCCGCACCAGGGCGCCCAGAAATCAACGATCACGATATCATTGCCTTCGATAACTTCCCTGAAATTATTCTTGTCCAGTTCAACGGTTGCCATTATCTCTCTATCTCCTGGTTACAACTCACCGGAAGCAGTCCTCGGCGGAGACCCATCTCATTATCCGGTAAGCAGGATTGTCCGTATCGGTGTCTGGTTACTGGTCCGTATCGTCCTGATCAGAACCCGGATCGATATCAGCACCGGGTTTCTCGTCTTCCGTTCCGGTCGGGTAGGTCATATCGAGTTCGATGCGGTTGCGACCCAGTCGTTTCGCCCGGTACAGGGCCTTGTCGGCGCGCTCGATGAAGGTGTTTGCAGACTCGCCGGGTTTATATAACGACAAGCCTGCAGAAAACATCGGTACCGGATGGACCGAACCGTTCAGCTGCCAGCGCGTCTCGGCGGCCCGCTCCCGTACCTTGTTGAGCGCCCGTTCGGCGCCATCACCACCGGTATTGGGCAGCAGTACCGCAAACTCCTAGCCGCCATAGCGGGCCACCAGGTCATGCGTACGGAAGACAGAGAGCACATTGCGGGCATAGACACGCAGCACCTCGTCTCCGGCGGCATGTCCATGCTCGTCATTGATCTGCTTGAAATGATCGAGATCGATCAGGGCGAGCGAGAGCGGAAGGCCGTAACGCTGGACACGTGCCACCTCGTCTTCCAGGCGGCGCACAAAGGCACGCCGGTTGGACAGGCCGGTTAATTCGTCCGTAAGACTCAGCAAACGGAAACGCGACAGCTCTTCATTCAGTTGGTGGCTGTCAGATTCGATCGCCTTCAGATACTCGTGTGTACTGTCCAGCTTCTCCGCCAGCTTGTGGTGGCTCTCCAGCAGCTTCTCGATTTCCCTGATCACGGACCAGCGCAGGTCCTCGATCTGCTCCACATCTCCGGAGTGCTTCAGCTCTGTCAGCACGACCTCGAGGACCACGCCGAACTCTCCATTCTGCCGGATGGTATCCAGTAACTTCTCGCCCAGCGTCTGCTGCATCCTGAACAGGGCTTCATGACTGGATTCACGGCGCTCAGAAATAGTCCCGGTCCGCGCTCTGTCATAGGATGGAATGGCGTCGGCTTCACCGGCATCGAAATCAGAGATCAACGATTCATTTGCAACCGGTCGGGCAAGTTCATCGATCGCCTTGCCCTGGTGCGACCCGGTGTCGACTGTTACCGTTTGCGTCTCTGCTGATTTTCTGGCGATCTCCTCGATCTCTTCAATGCTCGCATCCGGGTGTCCGACGATCTGCCCGGACTTGGTTGCCGGGCTGATGCCGAAGGTCTCCAGCAATGGCCTGACCGCTGTCTCCAGGATATCCACATCGGTATCCTGTTGCTCCCTGATCTCATCCGCGTAGCGATCGATGTACTGACCCAGACTGGCCAGTTCGGCCAGACTGAGGGGTGGCTGCAGACGTGCCTGCAGCAGCTTCAGATTCACCTTCGCCGTGGAACCTTCGGGGAGCGAGTCCTGGTAGGACTCGAGCATGGCATTGATAAAACCGGCATAGGCGATCTCCACCCGCATGTGGGTACCCGCCATCTCGTCCAGCATCCGTTCCACCTGGTTGTAGATCGCGGTGCCCGCCTCCGTACCGCGCAAAGCGCTGAGCAGCCGTAACAGCTTGTGTATGCCGCTGGGATCGAAATCTTCCTGACTTTCCGGTCTTGCCATCAGAAGCTCCCAACTTCACCTGATCCGGGATGCAGGAAACGATCCATGCCCCGTCAGTTCCTGATTATTATGCCAATCGCCAGGTCCAGCTAACACCCGCTGGTGCCCCCTGTGACTCATTGCCGTACCCGGCGCGTATCCGGACCGCTGTGGATCAAGTGTACAAGCTAGTGCGCCGGAGTGGAATGGGAAACAGGGACAATCCGCCTGCCACGCGGACACAACCGGACCGCCTGGCGCTGCCGATGCTGCATCGGCGGAACCAGCCTGCCGGAATCCGGAATACGACTTGCAGATTCAGCCACCGAGGGCCGCGAATATGGAGTCGCGAATTTCCTCGACCTTGCCGATACCGGCGATTTTTATGTATTTGGGGGCAGCGGAATCACCGGAGTCGGCCCAGGTGGTGTAGTAGCCGATGAGTGGCTCGGTCTGGTCGTGATAGACCTTCAGGCGCTGGCGCACCGTGTCCTCCTGGTCATCATCCCGTTGTACCAGAGGTTCACCGGTTTCATCATCCTTGCCCTCTTCCTTCGGGGGATTGAAGATCACGTGATAGGTGCGTCCCGAGGCCGGGTGTACACGTCGGCCGCTCATGCGCTTGATGATCTCTTCATCATCGACATCGATTTCCACCACGGAGTCGATGGCGACGCCCTCAGTCTTGAGCGCCTCGGCCTGCGGCAGGGTACGTGGAAATCCGTCAAACAGGAAACCATTGGCGCAGTCCGCCTGCTGAATGCGTTCTTTCACCAGGCCGAGAATGATGTCATCGGATACCAGCCCACCGGAATCCATGATCTTCTTTGCCTCGAGGCCCAGCGGTGTGCCCTCCTTGACCGCGGCACGCAGCATGTCGCCAGTGGAGATCTGCGGAATGCCATATTTTTCCTTGATATAGTTCGCCTGCGTACCCTTGCCGGCACCCGGCCCACCTAGCAATATGAGTTTCATTGACCTGATCTCCCAAGGCTGTCTGAAGGTGAATGACTGGGCGCCTATTATCCTCATGCGATCCCGACAAGACCATAAAGCAGTATATATGCGGGCATCCGATATATTTATAGACATACTGGCGGGATCTGATCGCCGAATGCCTGACCGGTCAGCGCTGCTGGTAGCGGTCCCGGGAGGGTGGTGGCCCGGTAACCGTCATCCCTTTCTGTTCAGTTCAACTGAATCCGCTGCCCCCAGGGGACCTTGCCGCGCCCCTTGATCAGCCAGATCACGGGACAGGCGGGTTCCCGTTTCGGGAATTCCCCCATCCCGTCGGTGAAATACACCACCAGGTCGGGGCGCAGGCCCTGATTGTCCACCCATTCGAACACCGGGGTGAAGCGCGTCCCGCCCCCACCCTGCAATCCTCCCTCGGGAAGGCTGAATTCTTCCCAGGCCTCATAGACCCAGGGGCCACCGGCCGCCAGTTCGGCATCGCAGGCGTGAAGGGTGATGCGGGCCCTAACCTGGCCCTTTATGGCATCTATCTCCGACAGAAATTCACGTATCTCCTCATCCGATACCGAGCCGCTGGTATCCACTACGACCAGGATATCGATCTGTGCGCTGCGCAGGGTCGGAAGAATGGCATCCCCCTCCCTGCGCGAAGGACGGGCATAGCTGTAGTCATCACGGCTCATTGCGGTCATGTAACGGGCGAGCATCATCCTCCAGGGCAGTTCCGGTTGCAGGAGATGATCGACCAGCCGGGCCAGCGAGCCGCCCAGTTTGCCGGCTTGCAGGGCCTGTTGCGCGGCTCCCGCCAGACGCTGGCGCCACATGACCGCAAGCTGCTCCCTTTCTGTCTCATTAAGGGGTTTGGGTTCTGGTTTGGGTTCTGGTTTGGATTCGGGTTCGGGTTCGGGTTTGGATCCGACTCCTTCCCCTTCGGATTCCCTGGCGTTTGAACCAGTGCCCCCTTCCTCCTGCGGTTTCCGGGACGACTGCCTGTCTCCGTGTCTGTCGTCTGATTGGTCGGGTTTGGATCCGCCCCCTTCCCCTTCGGATTCCCCGGCGCTTGAACCACTGTCCCCTTCCTCCTGTGGTTTCAGGGACGACTGGCTGTCACCCTGCCTGTCGCCCGATTGACCGGAATCATCCTTGTCATAAAAATGATCGTCATGGGTCTCCTGATCCGGATTTTCCTCGATACAGGGATAAATTTCCTCCGCCATCATCCCTTCGAAACCAATGTCGTAGAGGGCGCCCGGCGGCGGTGTCAATCCCTCCCGTATCAGGAGAGGGTTGATGGCGAGGTCACAGGCCACATCCCATCGATTGCGTGCGCGATGCTCACGCCGTGCAAAATGCGACAACGCACAGTGCAGCACTTCGTGCGCCACAACAAACTGCACCTGATCAAGGCTGAGACTGCGGATGTAGTCGGGGTTGTAGAAAAAGGACCGCGCATCGGTCCCGATGGTCGCACACACCTCTGGATCGACCGCAACCATGGGCATGCGCAATGCCAGCGCGCCCAGGAACGGCCGGTCGAGGATCAGCCGGGTTCGTGCTGCACTGAGCTTGGTCTCCAGTTCATCCGCCATGATGCTGTCCGCCTACACGTCATAAAGCATGACATCCGCGACGAGCTTGGCCCAGCGGGAAAATTGCGGGACCGAGAACAACTCCTCACCAATGGCCCGGTGCATGTCGGAGACCAGCATAACGCCCATTTCGCGCTGCGTAAACGTACCCGCGTAGTCGAGGATATTGCCATGGATAACTGCCGCATCGCTCCCGCCACGGTGCCGGATGGCACGCCCGACCAGGGCGGCCGCAACCGCATACTGCAGGTCGGTCTCCGCGGGCGCGGGCACCGTCTCGCCGCGGACAATGGCATCGATATCCGGCAACTTTTCCAGGTTCTCCACAAAAGCGGCCAGTTCGATTCCGGCAGCCGGTCCGACACAGGCCTGCAACGCGCCGGTCAGCAGATCCGGCAGGTCTCCGAACTTTTGCAGGGCACGATGCGTGAATTCCCACGAGCGTGGTGACGGGAATGCCACCGGGTTGTGGCTCGGGTCGAATTCGAACAGCAATTCGGGCCGGAAACGCAGAAAGGCGATGAGCCGGTCATCGATACCACTCGCATAGGCCCATGCCACCCAGTCATCCAGATTGACATCGACCTCGAAATGGGAAAACCGGTTGGCCAGCGGTGCCGGCATGCTGTAGGTCACGCCCCGATCCCCCTGCCGGTTACCGGCCGCGAAGATGGCCCATCCCTCCGGCACCTCATAGGCGCCCAGACGGCGGTCCAGAATCAACTGGTAGGCTGCCGCCGAGACGCTGGGCGGGACGGAGGTAATTTCATCCAGGAACAGGATACCCTGCTCACCATGGCGTTCCGTATCCGGTAGCATGGCGGGAATCGCCCATTCCACATGGCTCTCAACGCGGAACGGAATCCCGCGCAGATCACTCGGTTCCATCTGCGACAGACGGATATCGATGACCGGCATATCATGCCGTTCTGCGATCTGCGCCACCATCTGGGACTTGCCGACTCCCGGCGGGCCCCACAACATCACAGGCGTGTGCTGCCCGCTGTGGGCACTCAGAAACTCTCTTTCCAGAACGGTCAACAACTGGCTGGGTCGCATCGTATTTCCACCGTCGATTGATCACTACAGGAAGCTCATATTACGTACTTCCAGGCGAAAATGCATAAACCCGGAGACATGCTGTGCCAATAAGCCGTTTAAATAATCCGGCTCTTCCCCCAATCGGGTGGGTAAACCAAAGTCATTGTGTCTCTCGCAGAGGCGCAAAGTGCGCCAAGGATGAATGATATTAGCCTGCTAACCAATCGGTTAGGCACCCAATACACAAGCACCTCTTTGCGTGCCTGGCGACTTGGCGAGAGCCATATCGCGCCTTAATCATAAGCAAAACCCACCCAATTTGGTGAAGACCCAATAATCCAGCTAACGCAGTGGAGCTGCCGAACCGGTCTCCCGGAAAACCAGGTAATCGGCGATGATCAGCTCGTGATCAAAGGCGAGTGGAGGTGGTTTGCGGGGATCAAAAAGCTCGAGGTGACGGGCATCATCCATGGCATGCGGGGTACCCCGGGCCACGGCAACGTAGACCGCACTGATGGTATGACCGCGAATATCGCGCCCCGGATCCGAGTAACAGCCAAGCAGTACCTTCAGTTCCACGTCCAGCGAGGTTTCTTCCCGGGCCTCGCGTACCGCGGCCTGCTCCAGCCGCTCACCCACATCCACAAAACCGCCCGGAAGTGCCCACCCGTGGGGTTCATTTCTCCGCTCGATCAGTACGACGGGATGGCCCCGTCGGTCATGCATCTCGATTATGATGTCTACCGCGACAAGCGGAGTGACCGGCCGGTTCACGGCTTATCCTTTCAGGCGACGGATCTGTCGCCGGGACCGCTTGTCCGGACGACGTGAGGGTTCGGGGCTGGCCATCAGGCGCCGTTCTTCCCTGGCCTGCTGTCTCGCCCGGATACTCTCCTCGCTTTCCACATACAGCGTCCGGGCCACCTCGGCCGGCCCGCGGCGTTCCGAGATCCCGGTCACGGTGATCTCGAAGCGCTGCTCGCCCTTCTTGATCTGCAGGCGATCACCGGTACGTACCGCCCGGGCCGGTTTGATGCGCACACCATTGAGATGCACCTTGCCGCCATTGACCGCTTCAGTCGCCAGTGATCGTGTCTTGAAGAAACGGGCTGCCCAGAGCCATTTGTCTGCCCGAACGGATTGCTTGTCGTTCATAGATGCTACCTGGCCGTGGTTTAGCCCGCGTAATCACCCGGGCCGCGAATCCCGCGCCGCCGCCATCAACTCGCTGACGGGCACCGCACCATCAAGACGCCGGTTGCCGATGAAGATAGTCGGCGTGGCCCGGATCCCCTGTTCCCGGGCTGCCATGAGGTTCTGTTGCAGGCGCTGCTCATAGTGCGGCTCCAACCAGGCGCGGTCCACCGTTTCCCGGCTCACGCCGGATTCTGCGGCAATCCCGGTCAGCACGTCCCGGTCTCCGATATTCCTGCCTTCGGTGAAAAATGCCTCGTATATCCGACCATGCAGGCGGTAGAAGATCTCCGGACCCTCCCCCTTGGCTGCCTCGGCCAGCAAGAGGGCACTGTGCGAGCTGGTGGTGTAGTCATGGTCCCTGATCGACAGCCCCTCTTCTTCCGCCATCTCGCGAAGCGTCTGCATCATTCGCTTCCACTGCTGGCTGGAATAGCCCAGCTCGCAGACCGGCAACCCCTGCGGGGGTGTTTCGGGATGGATCTCCAGAAAACACCAGTTCACCTTCAGATCATAGTACGTGCGCAGGCGATTGATCCGGGAATCCGCCACATAACAGAACGGGCAGATGTAGTCGGTGAAAACGCTTGCCAGTAATTCCTGCTTTTTCACGTCTGCATGGACATCGGCACCGTTTGGTAACCCGGTAGGGCAGGAGCGATCCCCGCCGCGAATCGCACCGGGGGACAGGGTTCACGCCCGCCACGGGGACTCCTGCAGAAACCTGCCAGTGAAGGATCTCCTGCCCGATGTAACGGCAGGAAATGCATCAACGCGGCTGGTTGCTATTTCGATATCAGCAGCAGCAAATCGTTCAAACGATTGACATAGGCAACCGGATCCTCGAGCTGTCCTCCCTCGCTCAGCATGGCCTGATCGATCAGGACATGGGACCAGTCGGCGAAACGTGCTTCGTCGGTTTCGTCCTTCAGCCGCGCGATCAGGGCATGGTCCGGATTGATCTCCAGAGAGGGCAGCGTCTTCGGCACCTCATGCCCGGCCTGTTTCAGCATCTGCTGTAGATGAACGGCCATGTCATGCTCTCCGGTGACCAGACAGGAAGGTGAATTGGTCAGGCGGTGGCTGACACGTACCTCCTGCACCTTTTCCTTGAGCACTTCCTTCATACGCTCGACAAGTTCCTTGTACTCACCCTCGACCTTTTCCGTCTCGACCTTGTCCTCTTCATCCTCGAGGGCACCCAGATCCAGTTCCCCCCTGGCCACCGAGACCAGCGGTTTGCTGCCGAATTCGGGCAGGTGCGAGACGAGCCACTCGTCGACGCGATCCGAAAGCAGCAGCACCTCGATCCCCTTCTTGCGAAAGACCTCCAGGTGAGGACTGTTTTTGGCCCCGGCAAAACTGTCCGCGGTGATATAGTAGATCTTCTCCTGACCCTCCTTCATACGGGCGATATAATCGGCCAGCGAGACATTCTGCACATCGGTATCGGTGTGCGTGGAGGCAAAGCGCAACAGGCCGGCAATCTGCTCCCGGTTAGCATAGTCTTCCGCCGGCCCTTCCTTCAGCACGATACCAAACTGCTTCCAGAACTCCGCATACTTTTCCGGATCATCCTTCGCAATGCCTTCCAGCAAACCCAGGATCTTCTTTACCGATGCCGAACGCATGGTGTCGATCAGTTTGTTATGTTGCAGGAGTTCCCGGGAGATGTTGAGTGGCAGGTCGTCCGAGTCTATGACCCCGCGGACAAAGCGGAGGTACGGCGGCATCAACTGCTCGGCATCATCCATTACGAAGACACGCCGGACATAAAGCTTGACCCCGTGACGATGGTCCCGGTCCAGCAGGTCAAACGGGGCCCGGCCCGGGATATACAACAGGGAGGTGTAGGACTGGCGCCCCTCGACCTGGTTGTGCACCCAGGTCATCGGATCCTCGAAGTCATGGGCTATGTGCTTGTAGAATGCCTTGTATTCGTCATCGGAGATATCCCTTTTCGCCCGTGCCCAGAGTGCCGAGGCACGATTCACCGTCTCATATTCCGTTTCAGCGGGCTTATCCTTCTCTTCCCCGGCATCCTTGCGCATCTCGATCGGGATCGAGATGTGGTCCGAAAACTTGGTGATGATGGTGCGCAGGCGCATTTCCTCCAGGAACTCGTCCTGGCCCTCACGCAAGTGCAGGGTAATCGTGGTACCACGCTCCGGACGTTCGATGGTCTCCAGCGTGTATTCCCCGGCCCCTTCAGAAACCCAGCGCACGCCATGCCCGGGTTTGAGACCCGCCCTGCGGGTTTCCAGCGTCACCTTGTCAGCGACGATAAAGGCGGAATAGAACCCGACACCAAACTGGCCGATCAGCCTGGCATCCTTGGCCTGATCACCCGTCATGGACTCGAAAAACTGGCGGGTACCCGACTTGGCAATAGTACCGATATTGTCCACAACGTCGTCACGGCTCATACCGATCCCGTTGTCCGATATGGTAACGGTTCGCGCTTCCGTGTCGGTTTCCACGCGGATCCGCGCATCGCTGTCCCCTTCATACAGGCCCTCGTTGCCCAGGGCCTCGAAGCGCAGCTTGTCGCAGGCATCCGAGGAATTGGAGATCAGTTCACGAAGAAATATTTCCTTATTCGAGTAGAGTGAATGAATCATCAGGTGCAGCAGTTGCTGTACCTCGGTCTGGAACTGCAGGGTCTCCTGCTGTGCATCAACGCTCATATCGGCCAATTTTCCTCCGAATCATGCAGTTGTGTGATCTACGGGATATGGTGGTCCTTTCCCGGATTTTCAAGGCGGGGAGGGTAAAAGACAGCTTGTCTAGCAGATCACTCCCTCGTGAGTTAACAACCAGCGCTTGCGTGCCATGAAAGTCCCATCGGTATGACCGGCATACCCGCCCAGTCCGCTGGCCGAAACGACCCGGTGGCAGGGCACGAGGATGGGCAGCGGATTACGCCGGCAGGCATTGGCAACGGCCCGTGCACCGCTGCCGACGCGCAGGGCGAGTTCTCCGTAGGAAATGGTTTCCCCCACAGGAATTTCACGAATACTACGCCAGACCCGTTGCTGAAACACCGTACCGGCGGGATCGAGGGGCAGGTTCATTGACTGGTGCGCATCCGAGAAATAGGACATCAGCGCATCGACGACCCGACCAGCCGGTGTGCTGTCAGGCGCTTTCTGGTCTGTCGCTGCGGGCAGGAAATGAACCTGGCAGGTACTGACATGACGAAGCCGGATACCGAGCAGCCCGAGCGGACTCTCCAGAACGGCAGCGTAATCCACCATTTCGGCAGGCGGCTGCAGCCCAGGGAGTGCGTACAGGCCGGCCGATCTCATACCCGACGGCATCCCCGCTGCCGAACCCGGCAACCGCTCCGATCAGAGCTTTTCCTTGATACGGGCGGACTTTCCGGAGCGTTCACGCAGGTAGTACAGCTTGGCGCGACGCACATCACCACGGCGCTTGACCTTGATCGAATGTATGGAGGAGCTATAGGTCTGGAAAACGCGCTCCACACCCTCACCGTGGGAGATCTTGCGCACGGTAAAAGCGGAATTCAGGCCCCGGTTGCGTCTGGCGATGACCACTCCCTCGAATGCCTGCAATCGCTCGCGGTTGCCTTCCTTCACCTTGACCTGAACGACAACGGTATCACCGGGCGCGAACTGCGGCACCTCGCGTGTCATCTGTTCCTTTTCGAGTTCTTCAATGATATTGCTCATGGCCAGTCCCCTGATTCGCCACTGTTTCTCTGGATTATCAAATCAACCAGGATTCAGTCCTGGTCACCACCATCCGCCCGTTCGCGGATAAATTCTTCCAGCAGTTTCTCCTGCTCATCGCTGAGTTCGAACCGCTGCAACAGGTCGGGACGCCGTTGCCACGTTCGCCCAAGTGCCTGCTTGTTCCGCCAGCGCACGATATCGGCGTGGTTCCCGCCCAGCAACACGTCGGGAACACGCAGCCCGTTGGTGAACTCGGGCCGTGTGTAGTGCGGGTAATCCAGCAAGCCCTGCATAAAGGAATCCTGCTGTGCCGATTCCCCGTCACCCAGTGCCCCGGGCAACAGACGCGTTACCGCATCGATGACCACCATCACCGGAAGTTCACCGCCAGTGAGAACATAATCGCCAATCGACCATTCCTCATCGACCTCCAGTTCGATGGCGCGTTCATCGACACCCTCGTAGCGACCGGAGACCAGTATCAGGCCTGCCAGACCGGCAAAACGTTGTGCGGTTCGCTGGTCGAACTGCCGACCCTGCGGTGAAAGATAGATCACCGGTGAGGTACCGGCCTGCTTGCGTGCGGCGCGGATCGAATCACACAACGGTCCAACCTGCATGACCATACCCGGACCACCACCATAGGGACGGTCATCAACGCTGCGATGACGATCGCGTGCAAAATCCCTGGGATTCCAGGTCTGCAAGTCCAGCAAACCCTGATCCACCGCACGCCGCAAGATTCCATAGCCGGCAAGCTCCCGGATCATCTCGGGAAACAGGCTCACCACATCAATACGCATGACTAGAAATCAGGATCCCAATCCACGCTTATCAAGCGGGATAAGAGATCCACATCCATCACAACCCGTCCGCGCAGGAACGGGATCAATCGCTCCCGCTCACCGACCACCACCAGTACATCGTTGGCGCCGGTCTCCATCAGGGATTCCACCTTGCCGAACTCAGCCCCTTCCAGGTTGACCACGGCCATGCCGATCAGATCCTGCCAGTAGTATTCACCGGGCGCTGTCTCCGGTAACTGTCCGCGCCCGATCGCTATGTCCACGCCTCGCCAGGCGGATGCGCAGTCACGGTCCCTGCACTCATCAAAGCGGGCGATGATCCCCTTGCCATGAAGACGTCCCTCTGCTGGCTCCCTGCACTGCCAGCTCCCGCCCTGAAGTACATACCAGGGGCTGTAAGCGAGGATATTTTCCTGTGGAGTCGTGAACGACTGCACATGGAACCATCCCCTGACGCCGTAGGCCGCTGCGATACGCCCGACGACAAGCCGTTCTTCATGCTGATCGTCTGACAATCGCTCCGGTATCCCGTTCTGCGGCCGGACGAGCAGGCAGTCCCGCAGTAGGCCTTACTGGGCGGGTTGTTCAGCAAGCAACCGGCTTACCCGGTCCGAGACCTGGGCGCCCTGCGACTTCCAGTAATCCGCCCGTCCGGTATCGATGCGCAGGCGCTCTTCACCACCGGTTGCGATCGGGTTGAAAAAGCCGATACGTTCAATATAGCGTCCGTCACGGCAATTGCGGCTATCGGTCACCACAATATGGTAGAAAGGCCGTTTCTTGGCCCCGCCGCGGGACATGCGAATAGTCACCATGTCTTGTTGATCCTTACAGGTATGTTTCCGAAAATTGAATCGCATCTACCCGACGCAGACGATGCAAACCGCAGCATTCTACGCGATTTGGGGAAAATGTGAAGTACCCGCGCGGCAATCCATACCTGAACCCTTCATTCCAGATGACTGATCTCACCCACGGCGTTCATTTGTCGGATTTTATTACAGTGAGCTGATTGCCGGAAAAGTACGCAAAAATATGACAATTGACTGTTTTATATCAGTTTTCACTACATTTTCGACCCAGTCATCATCCACGGATGTGTCGGTCCGTTTTACAACGCACCATTCAGGACCGTCGCACCGTTATTTCACGCAATCTCAAGCTTCTGTTTTTCATGACTAATGCAAACATGGCACGGTGTTTGCTTATTATCAGGGCAAGCACTAGGGAAGGAGGCTTGTAGAAAGATCGGAGGAGGTAATTCCCGGGTTACGGAATACAGGTACAACTGGTAACAAGAACAACCAACCAGTACCGGGTACTGCGCAACAGGACCGGAATATACGCATAAACCAAGACTAATAAGGCAATAACAAAAAAAATCAGGCCAGGTCAGATTGCGCAATTGCATACGGCGACATAGAAATGTCGCCGTTTTTATTTTCAGAAAGGAAAACCCTGGGGCATCCGGCGGCCCTTGAGACCGCGCATCATCTTGCCCATCCCCCCCTTCGATACCTTTTTCATCATCTTCTGCATCTGCGTAAACTGTTTCAGCAGACGGTTGACATCCTGCACCTGGGTACCGGACCCGGCAGCAATCCGCCGCCGGCGCGACCCCTTGATTACATCCGGGAAACGCCTCTCATGCGGTGTCATTGATCCAATGATCGCCAGCATTCGAACAATCTCCCGGTCATTGACCATGCCCTTGACGTTACTGGGCAGTTCGGCGGCCCCGGGAATTTTCTCCATCAGGCTGGACAGCCCCCCCATCCCCTGCATCTGCTCGAGTTGATCCCGGAAGTCCTCGAAATCGAAGCGTTTACCCTTGCGCAGTTTCTTTGCGAGACGGGTGGCCTTCTCCTTGTCGACCGTTTGCTCGGCCTCCTCGACCAGACTGAGCACGTCCCCCATACCGAGAATACGCGAGGCAATGCGGTCGGGATAGAATGGCTCCAGGGCGGCGGTCTTTTCACCCACGCCCAGGTACTTGATCGGTTTTCCGGTGATCGCGCGGATGGAGAGGGCCGCCCCGCCACGCGCATCGCCATCTGCCTTGGTCAGGATGACCCCGGTCAGCGGCAATGCCTCATGAAAGGTCTTTGCGGTATTCGCGGCATCCTGCCCGGTCATGCTGTCGACGACGAACAGGGTCTCCACCGGCTCGATCGCTGCATGCAGGCGCTTGATCTCGTCCATCATCTGATCATCGATGTGCAGACGCCCCGCGGTATCGATTATCAGTACGTCCAGATGCTGCCTGCGCGCATGCTCCAGCGCATTGCGGGCGATATACACCGGATCCTGATCCGGGGTACTGGGGTAAAAATTCACCTCCACCTCGCTCGCCAGGGTCTGCAACTGGTCGATGGCGGCCGGGCGGTAGACATCACAGCTGGTCAGCAGCACCGATTTCTTTTCCCGCTCCTTCAGCAGGCGCGCCAGCTTTGCCGAACTCGTGGTCTTGCCCGATCCCTGCAGTCCCGCCATCAGGATTACCGCGGGCGGCTGGACGTTGAGAGACAGTGACTCACAGGCATCTCCCATTACCCTGACCAGTTCATCATTGACGATCTTCACCAGCACCTGACCGGGCGTCAGGCTCTGCAGGACCTCCTGGCCCGTGGCCTGCTGCCCCACCCGGTCGATGAAATCACGGACGACCGGCAGGGCCACATCGGCCTCCAGAAGGGCCATGCGTACCTCTCGCAGGGTCTCCTTGATATTGTCCTCGGTCAGTCGCCCCTGGCCACGCAGGTTCTTGATTGTACGGGCGAGTCGCTGGGTCAGATTATCGAACATGGATCACACCACCTCGCAGATTACTGATCAGGGGTCCCGCAGGCTTGCATCCCGCACTGGACCGGGTCACGATTATAGCCGGAATGCGGCCCCGGGCGCATATCCGCCCCAGGCCACACCGGTCGGTCGGATAGCCGCTTCTTCAATGCACAGGCGAGTTGTGCCATTATTCGGGGGAGTGGGACTTTAGGCAACTGAACGGACCTCATGGAATTACCACTAGTCGGCATTCTAGCCATCATCCTCTACCTGACAACCAGCAGCCTGTTGACAGTGCGCCTGGTACGCGGTCCACACACCGGGATCGACAAGAACTGGGTCATGGTCACCGGTTTTTGCGCCATCCTGCTGCATGCTGGTGTCCTCTACCCCGCCCTGTTCACGCATTCCGGTCTGAACCTGGGCTTTTCCAATGCGGCCTCGCTGGTCGGCCTGCTGACTGCCACACTGCTTCTTTTCACCGCAACCTGCAAGCCCGTCGAGAATCTGGGCATCCCGGTACTGCCGCTGGCCGCGATAACTATCGGCCTGATGTTTACCTATCCCGCCCAGCGCATCATTGGCATAGACGCCTCTTCCTGGCAGCTGGATACCCATATCCTGCTGTCCATACTGGCCTACAGCATCCTCGCCATCGCGGCCTTCCAGGCCGTACTGCTGGCCATACAGAACCATCATCTGCACAACCGTCAGCCCGGCGGGTTTATTCGCTCACTCCCCCCGCTGCAGACCATGGAGGAGTTGCTGTTCCAGATGATCGGAACGGGCTTTGTACTGCTGACGCTTGCCCTGGTCACGGGAATGCTGTTTCTGGAGGATATATTTGCACAGAGCCTCGTTCACAAAACGGTGCTCTCCATAGGCGCCTGGTGCGTGTTCGCCATCCTGCTCTGGGGGCGCTGGCGTTATGGCTGGCGCGGAAAGGTAGCCATTCGCTGGACGCTGGGCGGCTTCGCCTTCCTGATGCTGGCCTACTTTGGCAGCAAGCTGGTGCTGGAACTCGTGCTGCAGCGCACATCAGGCGTCTGAGCAACCGGATTCACCCCGCTATTCCTGATTGATACTGTAGCCAGGTTTCCCATTATTTCTGCACGCTTACCGGAGGTTTCACCCGCGTGGATGACATTCCACTAAGTGCACTCTTTGCGGCACTGTTTCTGTTGATCATACTATCCGCCTTTTTCTCCGGTTCTGAAACGGGGTTGATGACCCTGAACCGCTACCGCCTGCGGCACCTGTCCAGGGCCGGACACCGGGGAGCCGTCCGGGCCCAGCGCCTGCTCGAAAGGCCGGACCGGCTGATCGGCCTGATCCTGCTCGGCAACAATTTCATCAACATTCTGGCCTCGATGCTGGCTACGCTGATCGCCCTTCGCCTGCTGGGTGAGGCAGGAATCGCCCTGGCAGCCGGTCTGCTGACGCTGATCATCCTGATCTTTGCAGAAGTGACGCCCAAGACGATGGCCGCCCTGCACCCGGAGCGGATTGCCTTTCCCGCGGCAACCGTGTACACGCCGCTGCTGTGGCTTTTCTATCCCCTGGTCTGGCTGGTCAATCTCGTCGCCAACAACCTGTTGAGACTCTTCAATATCAATCCGGAGGATCAGGCGGCACACGCATTGAGCAACGAAGAACTGCGAACCGTTGTCATGGAGGCCGGGGCCCTGATTCCACAGCGGCACAAGAAGATGCTACTCAACCTCATTGACCTGGAAAAGGTAACCGTGGAAGACATCATGGTGCCACGCAACGAGATTGTCGGCATCGATATCGAGGATGACGAGGAAAGCGTTCTCCGGCAGATCACCAACAGCCAGTACACACGCCTTCCGGTGTTCCGGGAGAATATCGATACGGTGATCGGTTTTCTTCACCTGCGCAATATTCTCTCTCAACTCCAGCACGGTGATTGCAACAAGGAAAGCCTGCTCAGGCGGGTGCGCGAACCCTACTTCATCCATGAAAACACTTCACTCAACCGGCAACTACTGAATTTTCAGCGCGAGCAACGCCGCATCGGGTTTGCGGTCGATGAATACGGTGATATCCAGGGGCTGGTTACCCTGGAGGATATCCTGGAGGAGATTGTGGGGGAATTCACCTCGGATCCCTCTGCGCATGCGCTGGAGATCATACCCCAGGACAACGGAACCTGGCTGGTCGACGGCAGCGCAACCATCCGCGACCTCAACACCACCCTGGATTTACTGCTACCGACAGACGGGCCGAAGACGCTGAATGGCCTGATTGTGGAATACCTGGAGGATATACCCCAGCCCGGCACCAGTATGCTACTCGGCGGTCACCCGGTGGATATTGTGCAAACCAAGGACAACAAGGTAAAAACCGCACGGGTACATCCCGCACTGAAGCGGCGATAGAGCGGGGAGCAGGAAGGTACCGGGATCGATCGTTTTTCGATGACTGAATGATCGGGAATCCTGCAACGGCAAGACCGGCGCTGCCCTGCAAATGTGAACTGTGCACGGTATGGCGACACGGACCGGCACTATAATCGGTAGGAACTCCGCAGGAAAACAAGGATACGAGATGGCAAAACTGACCCTCGCGTTCAGGGACATCCCACAAAGAACATTTGACCTCGAAGGGACAGATATCCTGATCGGCCGGGATGATGACTGCGCCGTCTATATCGACAACCTGGCCATTCATCCCAGGCACGCAAAAATTCACTACGAAGACGGCAGATATGTTATCTCTGCCATTGGAGAGACAGAAACCCTCAACATCAATGAGACCAGCGAAAAAGAGCATGCACTGAATGACGGCGATATTCTCCAGCTCGGGAAATACACACTGACCTATACCGGTTACGATATCCCGGATGAATACAACAGAGGGTCGGGATCAGCGTGTTGCGCCTGGCTTTCCACCCTGAACGGCAACCATGCCGGCCGCCGCATTTACCTGGAGGGTGAAATCACCCGGATTGGCCGTCCCGGCATTGGCATCGCGGCAGTCATCACAAGGCCGGATGGCCACTACCTGTCACACCTGGAAGGCATGGAAAAGCCGGTGCTCAACCAGTCGGGCATCGGTGAAGAGGAGATACGACTGGAAGACGGCAATACGATTTATATCGGTGGCATCTCCCTTCAGTATCATATCGAAACCTCGCCTGCCAAAAACAGTATTCCGGGTACCCGGGCCTCTGCCGGCACCGAGCCGCAACGCCGCTTTACCCGTATCCTCTACCATGCCGATGTCAGCCTGAGTCGTGATTCCAGACAATGGAACAGCAAACTGCTGGACCTGTCCCTGAGCGGCGCACTGGTAGAGCGCCCGAAGGGATGGCATGGCAAGGTCGGTAACTGGCTCAGACTGGACATTTACCAGCAGGGCAACGCCAGCTTTCACATGGATACCCGCATTGCCCATATCGGCCGGAAAATACTCGGGCTGTCCTGCGAACACATTGATGATGAAAGCATCGCCAAATTGCGATGGTTGATCGAAATCAATCTGGGTGACCCGCAGTTACTGGAACGTGAACTTTCTGTTCTGGGCAGGGAACGCAGGACTGTCAAGGAACTGATCGGGAACGAAAAGCCGGTCAGGATCAATGCGGTGAAGTAGGAGCACCCGCCCGACTGGAATCATCACCTCCCTGCACGCAGCACAGGCAACAGATCATCACAGCAGAACTCTATGGGCTGCATGCGGTAGACGGGCGCCATAGCTGACAGCCCCACTCGCGGCGAAACGTCAGGATTCAGCCCGCCACTTTCGCACCCGTGGAAGCCAGTGGAGCGAGCACTGCCAGCGTCAATACGATTACCGCCCCTGCCGGCAGATCGAACAGGGCGGACACGATCAGTCCCAGCGCATATCCGGCGGCACTCAGGCCGTAGGCCAGCCATAATCCACGGGGACCCGCCTTGCGTACGGCGAGAGCCGGAATGATCAGGCTGGCGAACACCAGATACACCCCGACCAGCTGTACCGACACCGTGACCGTTACCGCAAACAGGAGATAGAACGCCAGACGCTGTCCGCTGCGAACCACAGTGAACCACAAGAGCAGCACGAGCGCATACAACCCGGCGATGGGCAGTAGCTGTTCATAGTCCGCCCACAGTATCTGGCCAACCATCAGTTCCTGAATATAGTCACCGGCATGTGGATTACCGGACAGCAGCAGGATCCCCGTACACGCCGCCACAATAAACGCCGTACCAATTATGGCCTCCTGTACATCTGGCCACTGGCGCTCGCACCAGTACAGGACCAGCGCACCACCCAGTGCCGCGCCCAGTGCGGTTACCTGAACGGACCAGCCTCCCCCACCCCAGTCAACGGCGTGTGCGGCTATCACGCCCAGACCGGCAATCTGGGCGATGGCGAGATCGATGAAGATGATGCCACGCGAGAGTACTTCACGTCCCAGCGGTACATGCGTGGAGACCACCAGCAGGCCGGCTGCCAGGGCCGGCCCCAGGATACTGGCATCAAGCCCCTCGAGATTCATATTCCACTTCCAGGAGTCGCTGAATGATATCCTCGAACAGGCCGAACAGATCCTGCGCGCCGTCACTGCCACCGACAGTCGAGGGCAGCACGATGGCTGGTATCCCGGCGCGCTGAGACAGCCATTCCGAGGCACGCGGGGCCTGGTAGGGTGAACGTATGATCACACCGGCCGGGCGCTGCTCCAGTCCGGCCAGAAGCCGGGCAAGATGGGCACTGGACGGCGGGATACCGGGTTTCGGTTCCAGCGTACCCACCACGTCGAGTCCCAGCCAGAAATCCAGATACACCCATAAATTGTGGTGCACCACAACCGGCATGTCGCGCAATGGCGCTGCCAGCACCTCCCACTGCCTGATCGCATCCTGCCATCGGGCAGTGAAATCAGCGAGGTTCGTACGATACTCATCTGCGTGCCCGGGATCGATGGAAGACAGCCGTTCGGTTGCGACCTCGGCTACCCGCTGAATATTGCGCGGATCGAGCTGGATATGGGGATTACCCAGGGGGTGCACATCACCTTCTGCACGATCAATGCGCGCCGGCCGGTCGCGCAGCATCACGTGGTTTGCCACCTCCAGGTAGCCTGGCGCACCGACCTGCACCCGGGGATTATTGGCACGACGCTGCAATACGGGCAGCCACCCATCCTCCAGTCCCGCGCCGGTACAGATCAACAGGTCTGCCTGGCGCAGGCGTGCAATCAGGCTGGGACGTGCCTGGATATAGTGCACATCCTGCATTGCCGTGGTGGCGCTGCTGACCTCCACGCGATCACCGCCTATCTCACCGATCAGAGCCGCCCACTCCGGTTCGCAGGCAAATACCCGGATGCCCGCCTGCAGGGATGTCGTAATGATGGCCAGAATACATCCGGCCAGTACTGGCAGTTTCTTCAATCTCATGGTTACACTCCTGGCACTGATCTCTAACTATTGTTCGTCACCCTCTTCACCACCCGATGCGCTGGAACGATCCATCGCCCACCCGTGAGAGATTCGGGGTGACTGCATCACCAACCAAAATCAGGAGCCGGCGGATATCCTGCCAATACCCCTGCCAACCACCCTAGAACTCATGCGCACCGTGCGAACCCAGACTCATGATGTACTGCAGGGTCCACTGGTGATCGGTCTCGGGACGGGAGCGGTCCCGGTTGTACTGCAAGCGGATGCGGCTGAACTCGCTGGGTGACCAGTCCGCCATCAGGCTCCAGCGCCAGGGGTCGTGATTGTCATTGTTCAGCGCGGATTCTTCCAGCACCTCCTCGGGATCCAGTCCACCGGAATCGATCACCTTCAGATTGTTGTCGGATGACAGCCAGTCATACCGGGTACCGATCCGCCAGCCCGGCATGAACTGATAGACCGCCTGCGCATACAGGCCCTTCTGGGTACCGTCATAGTCCAGCAGAGCGGTATCACCGTCCTCGGTGAAGGTATCCCTGCCATCCTCGTCACGATAAAAAAACTCGGTCTGAAACTTGAAATTGCGGTTGCGCGGGTTGCCGTTAGGCGCCCACTTCCAGACGAAGTCCGCGATGGCGAGATTGGAATCGCCGGTGAACGATTCCCTGGCCGAGTCTCCCCCCCCGTGCCCGTGCGAATGACTGCTGCTTCGGTCCCTGGCATCCACCCACAAATGCGACAGACCCGCCTGCCAGCTGTGGCTGGCACCGATATCGCCGCCGAGCTTTGCAAACACGCTCTGGCTGTTCCCGATCGTCCTGGTCGCATCTCCACCCGGAAAACGGTTGCCGCGCAGGGTTTCACCGCCGATGCGCAGGTACAGATCAGTCGGTGCAACCCAGCTCAACTGTACACCGGTATCCGAGTATTGCTTGCCAAGCAGTGCGCGATAGCCGAGCGGCGCATCACGGAAGTCCCAGGTGTGGGTATGGAACCGGTTGAGGTAACCGATGTCGGAATAAAAGCGTCCAAAACGCAGGCCGGCACCACCGGGAAGCGACAGGGCATCGATAAAGGCCTCCTCGACCTCCACCTCGGTCTCGTTCTCGTCATCATGCAGGGCAATCGTGGTCTGACCATAAAACAGCTGATCGACATTGGCGGACAACACCAGTTCGGTCTCATCCAGTGTCAAACCCTGTGCCGGCAGACCCGACTCTCCACCCAGTTGAAAGCCGGAAACGGCATAGTCCTCGGGATCCTCCGAGTAGGAATTCATGCTGCCCTGCAGGACGGCTGTGATGGCAGGATTGAAGGCATTGATCTTTTCCTGGATCGTGCCTGCCTGTACAGGTCCCCCGGTTGCAGCCTCCTCGGCAGCGACCTCTGCAGCCCGGGCCTGCTGTCTTGCCAGCCCGGCCTCTGTCTCCGCCTTGCGCGCCTGGTCCTCGGCCTGCTCCAGGCGCTGCTCGAGATCCTGTATGCGCGACTCGTACTCGTTTCGCAGCGCCTCTATCTGTTGCCGAATCAGCTCCAGTTCCGCATCCTTTGGCCCTGCAGACAAGGCAGTCGGCATGAAAATCTGCGCTACTGCAGCGCAGTACAATAAATATCGCATGTTTTCCTCCTGGAAATCCCAGCAGCATGGACCGCACCGGGCCGGCCCGTACCAGTCCACGCGTGTTTGATTAAACGGGGTGTTTTAAACCAGCTGGAATTTGCAAGGAGGGGCCCTTGCCAGGAAGAAGCTTCGGGGGGTGCGGGGGACCGATGCGACCGGCCCGGCGAGTACCGCTTTGCTGACCGCAGAAACATCGGAAATATCTGCCTGCGCGACCAGACCATGATCATGAGCGCCCGACAGGAGACAGATCTCACAGCTTTCGCCGCCCGCGTGTTCATCAAGTTCCGACGAATGATGAATTAAAGCGAGCTGGCCGAGAACCAGTAACCCGAGTATCGCGTAGATAAACCGTTGTGACAGCAAGCTTGGGTACCTGACTGGATTCAAACAGACCATGAGAGGGTTATCGGTCGGGAATGTAGCACAGCGTCCCGGCAGACTCCAGCCTGCCCCATCGTTCCGGAGTCCTGGCAAGGATGCGGTCTTTCCCCTCAGCCAGGCGGCGGGTCCTGTGCCCGGCCAGTCAGGCAGGTCCGCCAGGGAAAATCCGGTTCGATGGTATCACGGTCCGCGAACCCTCAGATCTGTTCCAGCACATCGGACAGTCGACGCGCACCAGTGACCTCCATTCCCCGCGTCTTGTCCTTTCGCGGCGGGGTATTGGCCATCGGGACGATCGCCCGCTGGTAACCATGTTTCCGCGCCTCCTGCAGACGTTCCTGACCATTGGGTACGGGGCGGATCTCCCCGGCCAGACCCACCTCACCAAACACCACCAGGTCTGCCGGCAGCGGCTGGTCGCGAAAGCTGGAAAGTATCGCCAGCAATACGGCAAGATCGGCTGCCGTCTCGTTGACCCGCATGCCGCCAACGATGTTTACAAAGACGTCCTGATCGCCCATCACGATTCCGCCGTGACGGTGCAGGACGGCGAGTAACAGGGCCAGGCGGTTCTGTTCCGGACCCAGCGTCACCCGGCGGGGATTGCCCAGGTGCGTCTCGTCCACCAGCGCCTGTACCTCGACCAGCAGCGGCCGTGTCCCCTCCCAGGTCACCATGATCACGCTGCCCGCGACCGCTGCTTCATGCCGTGACAGAAAGATCGACGAAGGATTACTCACCTCCCGGAGGCCCCGGTCGGTCATGGCGAACACACCCAGCTCGTTCACTGCACCGAAACGGTTCTTGATGACCCGAATCACGCGGAAACGCTCACTGGCATCGCCTTCGAAGTAGAGTACGGTGTCCACCATGTGCTCCAAAACGCGGGGACCGGCCAGTGCGCCCTCCGTGGTGACATGTCCGACCAGAAACAGTGCCGTGGATGACTGCTTGGCGAAACGGACCAGCTGGGCGGCGCATTCCCTGACCTGCGCCACCGACCCGGGCGCAGACTGCAGATCCTCCGTATACAGTGTCTGGATCGAATCCAGCACCATTACCTCGGGTCTCTCCTGTTGCGCGACCTCCAGGATGCGTTCCACCGAGGTCTCCGTCAGCAGCCGCACCGACTCTCCATCCAGTCCCAGGCGACCGGCGCGCAACGATACCTGCTGTGGAGACTCCTCGCCGGTGACATAGAGCGTCTTGAGCCGGCGGGATAGCCCGACCAGGGCCTGCAGCAGCAAGGTGGATTTACCGATACCCGGGTCCCCTCCGATCAGCACCACCGACCCCGCCACGAGACCACCGCCAAGCACCCGATCGAGTTCATGAAATCCCGTGGTGGTGCGCGTGGTCTGGCCGGGGCGGACATCCGCCAGCGACTGCACTGCGGCAAGGGAGCCGGAATAACCGGACATCCGGGCACGCTTGCCTGCCGGTTCAGGCATCGCCACTACCTCGATCAGGGTATTCCAGGCGCTGCATTCCGAGCATTGCCCGGACCACTTCGGCAACTGTGCGCCACAGGCACTGCAACTGTAGGCTGTCTTGGCCCTGGCCATGGACGGGACTCCGGTCGGTTGAACCCGGGCATGGTAACACGTCAGGACGGAGTCATATCCGGCGTGCGGCACCGTATGCCCGGGACGGGATTGATCATGCCGCCTGTCGCTGTCCTGCAGGCGGTTTTTACGGGAAGGCCCGTCGGCCAGGCAGGAACGGCATGTGCCACGCAGACAGGGTCGATTCTACTCACTGCTCTCGTCGAAAAAGGCTCGAACGGGCTCCTCAGGCGCCATTTTGACAAGCTTTGCTCTGACAGCCGGAAACGGAAAAACAGATACGGTGACGGGAATGGAATTATCAGATCGGACCGATCAACTGTGCGTACAGATCCTGGTCCCTGATCGTTTGCAGGATTTCCTGCGAATTCACCCGGTTGCGGTCATACTGTACCAGCATCAGGTGGTGATGCAGGGGACAGAATTCTGCCGAGTGGATCGCCTCATTTTTTTCCAGCATAGTGGTCAGAAACGTACGGCCATCCTCATCCAGGGTGTCATTGATATGGAGAACGATTTCCACCTTGCTGTTTTGTTGATCCATATTGTGCCTCCGGTTATCAGTTCACGTGCTATTCAGGCAATCAGGCAAGGTATGCGTACCGTATTTTTGCAACATAACGATACTCGGACGAACCGGATCATCCGCCATCCTGCTGACGGCCATAGATAACCTCCCGGCACCACCCGGACTCTTCCAGTAAAAAATACTGCTTACAGATTCACGCAGGGCAAGACGATGTCCGTTTTCCCGGGAGTATTCTGTGAACCGGAATCGGACGGGTATGACCTAAAAACTAGCAAATAAAGGGGGGCTGTCAAGATGATGCCGGAACTCACCGGATGCGTGAATACCCGCCTGTTGGTGCCGGGACAACCTGCCCCGGAGCGATCCCAGCTCAACACAGGATCTCCCCGTCCTGCACGTTCCCGAAAGACCTGCGACGCACTGCCACGGGTCAATCGAAGGGATAACACACTCACACCTCGTCGACCCGGACATTCGGAATGAATGATCAGGTGGTCGCCGACACTTCAACACCGACACAGCTCGGACAGTATGGTATCGAGATCAGTCTGCAGACGAGTCCGGTACCGGTGCCGGCAGCCATCTGGCTGTTTGCTTCCGGGTTAATCGGCCTGCTCGGAATCTCCAGGAAAAAGGGATCGGCGTAATTATTTCAAGCGATCAGCAGACATCCACGGCAACCCGCGGGGTGAGGCCACAGAGCAGCTGGTAGGAAATGGTGTCGGCATTTGCCGCCACCCTGTCGACAGGCAGGCCTTCTCCCCAGAGCATAACCGGGTCCCCTACCCCGGCCTGCGTCTG
>JARFQV010000349.1 GCA_029287615.1 Pseudomonadota bacterium
TGCAGGGCCTGATTTACGCTTTCCGGGCCGTCACCGCCGCCATTGGCTTGCAGGTCCATCAGTCTGGCGTACATGGTATCCAGGTCATTGGACAGATCGACGACCCGGGTCACGTACTCATCACCGCGGTCCCGATAGGCCACCAGTCCCATGCGGATTTCGGGCGCGGATTGCGCCGAGGCCATGGTGGTGGCTATCGACCAGATCTTTTCCTTGGCGGCCTGGATCAGGCCGCCCATACTGCCTGTGGTGTCCAGTACGAATACAACCTCGATTCGGGACTGCTCACCAGCGACAGCGGTAATCGGTGGGTGTGTGGCGGGATTTGTGCCACCACCGGTTTGATCCGCCTGGAAAAGGGATACGGTGGCTGCGGTAGCGGTAAACAGTGCCAGTGCAATGAGTTTCGATGTC
Organism: Pseudomonadota bacterium; assembly: GCA_029287615.1. Classification (GTDB taxonomy): domain Bacteria; phylum Pseudomonadota; class Gammaproteobacteria; order UBA9214; family UBA9214; genus JARFQV01. Next base: position 415 of record JARFQV010000349.1, read on the forward strand.
ATGGGAATACTCCTCGATGGTTCAACGGGTGGGTGTAAGTTTGCGTAGCGCGGCCTCTGCGATGCCGTGCGCATGCTCAAAGCGGTCCGGGTGCTGCGGCCCAAGCGGGTTGCCGGAGGAATCGCGATAGAGTGACTTCGGGATGGAGATGAACAGGGCCTGTACCAGAAAGAAACTCCAGATGGCGAGAAACATGCTGTCGGTACGGGCAATCGCCCAGAGGGCCGCTGCCAGGCCCAGGCCATTCAGTGCCAGGTCTGCAAGCGCTGGCAATACGCTGGTATGGTAATAGAGGGAACGGATCAGCCAGACGGAGAGGACATGGATGAGCACATAGAGCACCAGCGGTGGTCCGCTGATCCAGCTGAATACTGCCATCAGCATCCAGGCGGCCAGAACGGTAATCCTTCCGATGCGCCTGCGGCTGCGTAGTATCAGATAAAGAATGTATCCAAGGCCGATGCCGGCAATTACCAGGCGCAGCACAAGAGAGCCGGGAAAGAATACCGGGAGGGCAGCCATCAGCATACTGCCGGTTATGCTGGTTGCAAGGGCGAAGGCAACGCCCTCGAGGAAGGCTGGCTGTTTCATTGGTGACGCCTCTTTTGCTGCTCGCGCAGGAAGGCAATATCCACGTCCTCCTCCCGTACCGTGCATTCCATTGTGATGTCCCGGCGATTCCCGGCCTGCGAGGGTGTATTCTCGACACTCAGCACCTCGGCCTTCTGACGCACGCTCTCCAGGCGTGTGCGGTTTTCATCAAGTCGTGCAGAAAGATCGTTGCGGCTTTGCTCCATGGTCTTGCGTTGCGCTGCCAGATGCTTGCGAAATTGACGATTCTCCAGTTTGCGCCTGACCAGTGAACGGGCCAGGTCTTCCTTGCCGGACTCGAAACACAGGTCGAGTTGCTCCTCGATCCCGTTGAGTGTCTGGTCGAGATCCGACAGGCGGTCATCGAGTCGTTTGTGTTCCTGATCGAGAATCCGAAGGCGCCGCTCGTCGCTGGCCAGGTCCTCTTCCATTTCGCGAACAGCCTGGCGCAACAGGACCTCGGGTTCTTCCATGCGGTCGAGGACTGCATGGATGTCAGCCTGAAAGAGACGCGAGACGCGGGTAATGATTGTCATAACGGGTATCTCCTTTCGGGTTTGTTTGCAATGTACCTGCAGTCTAGGCTGGCACGTGGGGGTAGTTGTAGGCAGGATTTGGTAAAAATACGTGCGTACGGTTTACAAAAGATTTACATGAACGATACAGGGGGAGTTGGTAGACTTTTTATTCGCAACTCTGATGCCACCGCCCGAACAGGCGGAATTGCTGCAATGATCGGGATAACTCATGCGACCCAAAATACGCATACTGGTTGTTGAGGACGAAGAGGCCATCCGTACAGGACTGGTGGATGTGCTCGTATATCATGGTTATGAGGTTGATATCGCGGTAGAGGGACATGAGGGTTTGAGCAAGGCCCTGAGTGGCGAGTATGGACTGGTTCTGCTGGATGTCATGCTGCCCGGTATGGATGGTTTCGAAATCTGCAACCGGATTCGTTCGGCGGACCGGGATCAGGCCATTATCATGCTGACTGCCAGGAACACGGATGAAGATATTATCCGCGGACTATCCCTGGGTGCCGATGACTACGTTGCCAAGCCTTTCTCGGTAGCCCAGCTGGTGTTGCGAGTACAGGCAGTCCTGCGCCGCGCGAGTATCGGTGTTGATCCGGACCATACGATCCGGCTTGGTGATTCTGTCGAAATCGATTGTCCGAACCTGTCCGGTAAACGGGGGGATGTGCCGGTGTCTTTTACACGGCGGGAAGTGGAGTTACTTCAGTACCTGGGGATGCATACGGAGCGACCGGTTCCCCGCGAAGAGCTGCTGCACAAGGTGTGGGGGTATGCAAAGGCCCTGGACATCGAGACGCGTACAGTCGATATTCATATTGCAAAACTGAGACGCAAGATCGAGATAGATCCAGCGCAACCGCGGTACCTGGTAACCGTACGGGGAGCCGGCTATCGCCTGATTGCGCGGTCATGAATCATTGAAACCCCGCTTTGTGAATACACTGAAGCCGGTTTCCTGTTGTGGGTCGCGCCGGATTGACCGCTGCAGTTGTGAAATGAGCTATGCCAGGCCCGGGAGCGCCTCTGCTGATCATGTTTCGCACCTCTCTGACAGGACTTGACCAAAAACAGCTGCGACGCTGGCTGTTTCTGTTTTTTCTCGCACTTGCCGTACCGGCGGGTATCCTGATCTATCAGGCATACCACCAGTTGAAGTGGGAGGCGTATTACCAGTACAGGTTGCTTGCCGGTGAACTGGGTGCGCGTATCAACAGCCGCTATGTCCGCTTACTCAATCAGGAAGAGGCCAGATCCTTCGCGGATTACACTTTTCTGAACGTGGCGGGTGACCCGAAAGCGAATGTTCTGCAGCGCTCGCCGCTATCCGGTTTCCCGGTGGCATCGGCTATACCGGGGGTCATCGGTTATTTTCAGATTGACGCCCGTGGTGAGTTCAGTACACCGCTCCTGCCAACAGCGGGTACCGGATCACAGGACTACGGGGTAAGCCAGGATGAACTGGTTCTTCGTCTGAACCTGCAGGATCGTATTTGGCAGATTCTCAGTGATAACCGGCTGGTGCAGGGTGGAGAGACCGGTCCGGATGAAGGTATGGGCGGGATCTCAGGTCTGCGGGACGAGGACATCACCGGTATGACAATGCCCCTGCCAGTCGACGAGGGATCCACGCCTGCGCTATCGTCATTCAACAGGGCGGCATCGGCGCCATCCGCAGAAAAGCCGGAACAGCAGACGATCGGGCAGGCGGCCTTTGATCGGTTGAACCGGGAAAAGCCCGGCAGAGAGCAGAAAAAAGAGGTGGCGGGAGATCTCGGACGGGTTGAGGATCTGGAGCTGGATATGCCGTATCAGGAGGAACCATCCGGGGATGCGCAGTACGGGATGGCAGAATCGAGGGATCCTGCAGTCGAAAAGCGCGCGCGCAGGGAGCGTAGTGCCCTGCCGGAACCCGTACCGGAATCAGGCGTCACCCGGTACAAGGACCTGCGCCAGACGGAGGAAAGGATCCCTGCCCGTGCTCCGCCAGGGGCGATTACAACCGAATCATCACAGATGCGTATCCGTACCTTTGAGAGCGAGATCGATCCGTTCGAGTTCAGCCTGCTGGACAGTGGTCATTTCGTGCTGTATCGGAAGGTCTGGCGCGATGACCAGCGTTATATACAGGGAGCACTGATCAGGCAAAAGACGTTTCTCGGGGATGTTATTGAAAGTGCATTCCGGGAATCCTCCCTGTTCGGCATGAGTGACCTGATCATTGCCTACCAGGGCAGCGTCATGTCCGCAATCAGTGGTCAGGCTGCGCAGGAGTATAATTCCGGTACAGAAGAACTGCGTGGCAGCCTGCTCTATCAGATGCGTCTGTCGGATCCACTCAGTGAACTGGAGCTGATCTTCAGCATCAACCGCTTGCCGGCCGGGCCGGGTGGTCGGGTTATTCTTTGGCTGGCCCTGGTTCTGGCGCTGATTCTCCCTGGCGGGTTCTATCTGTTATACCGCTCAGGAACCCGGCAGATTGAACTGGCACGTCAACAGCAGGATTTCGTGTCTGCCGTGAGCCATGAACTGAAAACCCCGCTGACCTCTATTCGCATGTATGGCGAGATGTTGCGAGAGGGGTGGGCCAGCGAGGATCGCAAGGCTACCTACTATGAGTACATCCATGAAGAAAGTGAACGTCTGTCGCGCCTCATCAGTAATGTGCTGCAGCTGGCCCGCATGACCCGTAACGATCTGCAGGTTGACGCCAAATCCGTCACGGTCTCGGAACTGATGGACGGGATCCACTCCCGAATCATATCCCAGGCGGAGCGGGCGGGGTTTGATTTGAATCTCGATTGTTCAGCGGAGGCCCTGCAGGCCGTTATCAATGTAGACCCGGACTGGTTCACCCAGATCATTATCAACCTGGTGGATAATGCCATCAAGTTCTCCTCCAGGGCAGAACGCAAGGCTGTCGATCTGGGCTGTGAACTGACCAGTGGTGGTAGCGTGGTGTTTACAGTACGCGACTACGGCCCCGGAATTCCGCGGGACCAGATGAAGAAGATCTTCCGGCTCTTCTATCGATCCGGGAATGAGTTGACACGCGAAACGGCTGGTACCGGTATCGGCCTTGCGCTGGTCCATCAGCTGGCGCAGGCAATGAATGGAGAAACTGGTGTTGATAACCGGGAGCCGGGTGCCGAGTTCCGGATATCGTTTCCAGGGGCGGACTGATTGGACAGATGGTCGGATGAACGCAGTAGCATTGTTGCCGCTGCATTGCCGGGTATACGATAATATTTCCCTGCCTGGCACCGGTACCGGGATTGATGCGGCAGGATCGGCCTCAATCCCGAGTATACGACGATGGACATCATCTTCGCTGTTCAATCCGGTCCGGTTGCAATCGGTGTGTTCTTGAGTTCTGTTCTCTGATATGGAGCAAATACTATGGTGGCTGTCAGTAAAATTAACAGAAAGCTGGTTTTTGCCATTTTGAGTTACAGTTTGTCGCTGCCTTTTTCAACGCTCGCGCTGGCAGAATTCGATCGCGGCAAGGCGCTGTATGATAATCACTGCAAGAGCTGTCATGAAAACTGGGTACATACGCGTGAGAAAAGCAAGATCAATACCGTTGACGAACTAAGGAGGCGTGTGGCGGGATGGAGTATCCACTCCGGGCTGAAATGGGGTAATGGGGAGATAGATGATGTTACCGATTACCTGAACCGGCACTATTACCAGTTGACTGCGGCGCCGTAGGGGTTGCGGATAACAACTGCACGGAATTATCCCTTTAACCTTTAGGCAGGCTTGCCGAGGGACCCGTTGACCGCTCGGCTGGTGATCTGCAACTCTACCCCTTGACCTGATTCTCCATCCACTTGCGAATCCGGTTGGAGTCACCATAGGGTGTCAGCTTGCCGTAGGAGTTCAGCAGGACAATGATGAGTGGCTCGTCAACGAGTTCAACCTGCATGGTGAGACAGCGTCCGGCCTCCCGCAGATAGCCTGTCTTGCTGATTTCAATGCTCCAGGCCTCGTTTCTCAACAGGCGGTTGGTGTTGTTGTATCGGAGTTCACCGCTTTTCTTGTAGGGATAGACGCCGATAGAACGTGTAGTAGTCGCCTCCCGGATCAGCGGGTAATCAAGACTGGCCTGAACCATTTTCACAACATCCCTGGCCGAGGCAATGTTTTCGGGGTTTAGCCCGGCAGGACCGGCGAAGCGACTGTCATTCATGCCCAGTTCGCGGGCCTTGCGGTTCATGGTATCGATGAAGGCGGTTTTACCCCCTGGAAAGGTGCGTGCCAGGGCATTGGCGGCACGGTTTTCCGATGCCATTAACATAACCCGGACGAGTTCATCCCGCGTCAGGGTAGCGCCATATTTCAGGCGTGAACCGGTGTGCTTGATCAGGTCACGGTCATCCTTGGTAATGCTGATCCGTTCCTTCATGGGCAGGGATGCATCCAGGATTACCATTGCCGTCATCAGCTTGGTGATCGAGGCGATGGGCATGGGTTGATCAACCTGCTTGGCATACACTTCGTTGCCGAGACTGTCCACGATAAGCGCGGAGGCAGATTTCAGTTTCAGCTTCCCGGGATTCAGGTCGGCCCAGTGCCTGTTTGAGAGGGAGTTGCCAGCCATGGCACTGGTTTGCAGGCTGGCAATCTGCAAGGGTTCTGCGATCACGGTTGCGGTGAGGAGGGATGCCAGCAGAGCGCAAAGTACGAGTGTTCTATCCATGGTTCACCGTATCGATGTTTGAAAATTTTGAGGACATTGAACTAAATTTGCAGTAATTGCAATATTTAATTAATTCGGTACGTTGAGGGAATAACTTTAATCGCGATCTGTACCGGAAGGACATCCGGTACAGTCACCGGCTTCCCTGCCGGTGAATGAACCTTCCTTCATTCCTCCCGTCTGCGTGTGCCTGCCTGGCCCCGGGCTTCGGCCGCGATGCCGATCCGTTCATTCCGTGTTATGAGCTACCCGTTATCGACAAGGGTTCAGGATCATTCGCGGGTTCAACGGGACTGGTGACATCCCGTCCCAGGAGCATATCGAGCAGGCGGGCGGACGCGCCCCGGTAGAAGCCGCAGGCAGGCGCATTCTGATCCGACGGATTCCGGAAGGTGCCGAACACCATGTCCCACAGGGGCAGGTCCGAGTAATTACAGCGATGAATACCCTGTGCGTGGTGGATATTATGGCTCTCCGGTCTCTGAATCAGATAACCCAGCCAGTGTGGTGTATGTATGTTGGCATGCTGGAACATCGCGTTGAAGCCCAGAAACAAGGCCGTGACGACACCTGCCTCCACTGACAGACCGAGTAGCGGGAAGAGGACCAGGCTGGCGATACTCGTGAACAGGGCGGCATCAACGGGATGCAGATAGTAGGCGCCGAAGGCATCCAGACTCTCGGCACTGTGATGCATCTGGTGGCCGGCCCGCCATAACCAGTTCCACTGATGGGCTGCGCGGTGGTACCAGTAATGAAAAAATTCGTAGACCAGAATGCCGGGTATGATGCCCCACAAGCCGAGATCCTTGCTGTCGAGCAGGTGCACCCCGTCGAGGAGATTTCCCCAGAAAGCGGCGACTTCACCGGTGAAGACAATGATGGTTGCGGTAACCAGCAGGGCGCGCAGTCGCCAGTGATGAGCCTTCTCGTAGTGACGGCGCTGGATGATGAAGTCCAGTAACAGAAATCCCGGGATCAGTGCCATTGTGATGGTTTCCAGTAGGTCGATCATGATAACCCTCCCCATAATTGTGGTTGTGTAGATTGCATACCATTCGGTATGTTTTTAAGTATAGACCGGAACTCGGGAGATTCAATACCAATTAGTATGTTTTTAAAATGTTAAATAATTACAATTAAAATAGTTAATTAAAAATTAAATTTCGTCATGATAATAGAGGAAAGTGATTTACACATACCTTGAGGTATGTTTATATAAGGTATGGCTGGCAAGGGCGAAGAAACGCGTGAGCGAATACTGGACAGAGCCCAGGCAATGATTCTGGAGTGCGGATATGCCGGTGTCTCCATCGACAAACTGATTCAGAGTCTGGGTCTCACGAAAGGTGCGTTTTTTCACCACTTCCGGAACAAGAATGACCTGGCCCGTTCACTGATCCGGCGTTACGCGGATCAGGGCCTGGAGCTGTTCAGCGACAATCTGGCGCGCGCGAAAAAACTCACGGATGATCCGTTGCAGCAGTTTCTTGTCCTGATCGGTTTATACGAGGAAATATTCGAAGACCTCACCGAGCCCTACCCCGGTTGCCTGCTGGCCTCCTATGTCTATGAACTACAGCAGTTCGACGAACAGACCAGGGCCATCATCAACGAGGAGTTTGTTCTGTCCAGGGCCGAACTGTCGAAGCTGATCGGGGAAATCATGACAATCCATCCACCATGCCGGGATGTGGATCCGGTGTCTCTTGCCGACGGATTCATGTCGGTTTTCGAAGGGGCATTCATTCTTTCGAAGTCGCTTGATGAAGCAGATATCACCATCCAGCAATTACGTCACTATAAAACCTATATTGAACTGATCTTTACAAGATCTGACGTCTGAATATCGCCATGGACCGCATCGAGCGTTTCTACAGAATCGACCAGTTGCTGCATGACAGGCGCTCTGCCTCGATGGAGGCAATTATCGAGGAACTGGGTGTATCGAAGGCAACCGTCAAACGCGATCTGGAATATATGCGCGATCGCCTGTCTGCGCCGATTGTCTGGGACCGGGTCTTACGGGGATATCGTTTCGACCGGACTGATCCGGATGCAGACCGGTATAACCTGCCGGGTCTCTGGTTCAACGCGCAGGAGATTCACGCACTGCTGACCATGCATCAGTTGCTATCCAGTCTGGGCAGCGGACTGCTGGCGCCGCATGTCAAGCCTCTGCTTGCCCGTCTCAATGCCTTGCTTGGCAGCAGGGAGCAGTCGGCAGAGGAGGTCCGCAAGCGGATTCGTATTCTGAATATGGCCTCGCGTACCACGCGGCCGGAGCACTTCGAGACGGTGGCGAGTGCCACGATCAAACGCAGGCGCCTCCGGGTACGCTATCATGCCCGTTCCAGTGACGAGGAGTCGGTTCGCGAGGTTTCACCCCAGCGTCTCGTCTATTACCGGGATAACTGGTACCTGGATGCCTGGTGTCACCTGCGCAACGGCCTCAGGAGTTTTTCAGTGGATGCGGTTCGACAGGCCGAAATCCTCGAGTCAAAGGCCAGGCCGGTTCCGGAAAAGGTCCTGAACGAGGTGCTGGCCAGTGGTTATGGCATATTCTCCGGTAGCCAGGTGACCTGGGCACGGCTCCGGTTTACCCCAACCCAGGCGCGCTGGGTCTCTGCTGAAGAGTGGCATCCGGAGCAAAAGAGCCGGTATGAGAATGATGGTTCCTATATTCTTGAATTTCCCTACAGCAACGACGGTGAGCTGATCATGGACATACTCAAATATGGCCCCGATGTGGAGGTCGTCTCTCCTGTGGAACTTCGCGACAGGGTACTCAAGCGTCTTCAGGTTGCTGTTGAGCGTTACACCGGTTAATCTCACCGGTCAGGCTCATCCAGTGAGCCACTGACCCCGCCATAATTACCTCCCGAACGTTCCCCTCGCGGTGAACCTTCCCGCAGGGGGGCGATCACAATATTCACGGCATTTGGGTATTTCGCAGGACCCGGCTTTTACAGGGAGAATTGCAATGACGCCCGGAGATCTTCTTCAAGTACTGATATTTATTTTCTGTATCGTTGCCGGCAGCATCGTTCTGCCGATCAGTCTGTATGCGAAAAGCATTCAGTCCTCGACCGGTCCGTTACAGGTATTGCCGGTACCAGCAATCGTTTTCGTGGATGAGCGTTGATATCCTGTGATGCAAGCCCGGTCAGTCTTCCTTGCTGAAGGAGCCGTTTTTCAGGAAATAAACGACCTGGTCAATGACTTCGGACTTCATGGCGATAAAGGTATGGCCACTTGCCACTACCAGGAAATCCGCCATTTCGTCCAGCTTGGCGCTTTCAACCGATACCTTGCCGTCATCCTCGCCCGGGATGTAAGGAGAAAACCAGGGGTCTGATGATGAATTACCGGTGATGACGCCGATCTCACCCTCGATTTCATTCAGCTGGTTTGGCAGGCCCTCCGGTCCCGTGCCGAGTTCCTGGCCTGCGGGGCCCAGGAATTCCCGGTAGAAAAAGTTGTCTTTCAGCATATCCGTTACCTCGCTACCCTTGTTGGGCGGACTGATCATGATGATCCTGCCCAGTTCCGGGATCGTGTGATCCTGCAGGAAAACCCTGACCAGGATACCGCCCAGCGAGTGTGTTACGAAATGAATCCGGGGAGCGCCCATACTCCGGCAATACTCGATACCCTGGTTGATGGTCCGTGTCGCCAGGACCGGTATTTTCTCCGATGTGGATGGATAGGATTCGTTCCAGACCTGATAGTTTTCCTCCTTCAAACGCCATTCAATGGCGAACATGGACAGGCTCGTCCGCCCCATACCGTGCAGGATGATGACACATTCTGCAGTCTTGTCCGGCTTGGCGTACACAGGAAAGAGCGTCATGATGAGTACGGACACCAGGACAGTTCTGTATAAACATCTCATAACGTGGATTTCAGATGGCTGGTTCGCATGATCGAGTACCGATGAATACTGGTACGATGATATTGTCCTTGTATTTTTTCAGAAGAACAAGAAAGGCAGGATCCGGTATCAGGGGGTATGTACAGAAAAACAGGCGCATGTTTGTATGAGGCGGCAGGAAGTCATGCCCTGCCGCAAGGCTTAACCAGTCCTGTCCTCCCGGTTCGTCAGTTCTTACCGAACAGGATGTCCAATCGTGCGCCAGGGACATCAATAGTGTCCTGTTGAAATGGCAGCATGCCTCTGTCTCAACGGTTTCGTCAGTACCGCAGATCATCGCCTGGATGATGTTGCAATTGCTATTGATTGGCTTTGCACGGGAATGCCTCCAGCAAGGCAGCCTTGACTGGAACGGAAGCGAACTGTCTTTGTGTTGCAGGGGGCGTTTCGCTTTGTGCATCGATATGCCGGGTTCGATCGATATAGGTCATGACAACCCGTTTCATAAGATCGATATCGTAGGGAATCCCGGGGCAATAATTCCTGTTCCCGGCCGAATCGATGGTGTCACTTACTCCAGAGATGTATCCAATACAGATACCTTCACTCATCGAACCTTCCGGCTGGCTGCATTTGGACATCAGGTCATCGGTTTGTAAGGCATGCGATTGTCCCATGCTCAGGCATAGTGTGATGGTTGGGATGATCTTTCTCATATCCTGTCTCCCGGGGTGGCTGGTGGATGCCCTTCATTATTATCCAGATGACAGCCAAAGAGGAACAACCCGGAATCCTTCCGGCTGTGAAAAATCCGGTCCCGCTCAAACCGGTCCGGGTATGCCTGTTGTAACAGGCTGTATATACCGGGTGAAGCGGAGGGGTTTCCCCCGTCTCTACTGCCTGCAAGACCCGGTAATAGCAGTAGTAAGCTTCCGGAATCAACAGGTTACATGTTGCGGCCAGTATGGCAGACATCCTGTTATCGTCCGTTAACTGTTTCGATGGATAATGTACAATTATTCAGTATCTGGTTCATTGCAGAAATCACGTTATTCAGGAGAGCATGATGAGTTGTGAGGGTATCTGGAAGGTGGAAGTGAAAGGTCCGTATGGCTGGGAACGCATGGCCACGGCTTTCATGAGAAATGGGGAATACTGGGCCGCCAGCGCCAATCACTACTCGGTGGGGCAGTACACCGAGAAAGGCGAGGATCTGGAGCTATCCCTCGTTCTTACCCAGTATGGTGATGTACGTTCCATATTCGGGATTAAAAATCCGGACATATTGCAGATCATATCCAAGGGCAAGATCAAGAAAAACAAGATTGTCTGTACCACCAAGGCGAAAGGCATCAAGAATTTCGATATCCTCATGCGGCTGACGAGGCTCGATAAATTCGGGTAATTTCCGGGCGCGCGCCGATTGGCGATCTGCTTGTTAGCTGGGCAACCCGGGCCATGCAAGACCGCGTATTGTCAGTGGGACGAATGAGTCGGGTAGAAAC